>CAZNJQ010000010.1:0-23219 GCA_964573545.1 uncultured Candidatus Saccharibacteria bacterium
TAGAGCACGTTCTTGGTAAGAACGAGGTCTCCGGTTCAATCCCGGACAACGGCTTATGACAAAGATGGTAAAATTAGTTGTGTTTGTTCCTGTTTCGCATGGCAATGCGGTTCGCGAAGCAATGGGGAAGGCGGGTGCCGGAGTAATTGGCAATTACACTTTTTGTACATTCACAATGGAAGGCATTGGCAGATTCAGAGCAGAAGACGGGGCAAATCCTTCAGTCGGAAAAATTGGAAAACTTGAGAAAGTGAGGGAGGAGCGGATTGAAATTATGTGCAGAAAAGATATAGTGAAAAAAGTGGTTGCGGCAATTAAAAAAGTGCATCCGTACGAAGAGGTGCCGATAGATATATATCCGCTTGAAGACATTTAAATTAACATGCCGGAGTAGCTCAGGGGTAGAGCAATTCTTTCGTAAAGAATAGGCCGTGGGTTCAATTCCCACCTCCGGCTTCAAAAGTTTAAATAAAATCGGGACACAGCTTTTCCGCCAAGGGCGGATAAACTCCAAGCGGGGGTCCGCGGTTTCCGCCGGAGGCGGATCTGCCTCTGGCACGACGAACCCGCGAGGTGGCTTCAAATGAAGAATGAGCAGGAAGCATCGCCGTTTCTTTGTTTGCGGTTCTCTTGTTATACTGCGGATAATGAAAGAAAAAGAAAGCGCGATTCTTGCGCGCATCAAAGCGATTGAAGAGCGGATGTCGGAACCAGATTTCTGGACCAATAAGGAAAAAGCGCAAGAAGCGATCAAAGAACTAAACGACCTCAAAGCGAAGGCAGCGGAAGCGCGCGCATACGATAGGGGGGACGCCATCGCGACGATTTTCGCAGGCGCCGGAGGGGATGACGCAGAGGATTTCTCTCGCATACTTTCGAGTATGTATTTTAAATATGCCGAGAGGAACGGATGGGGCATTAAAATACTCCACAAGAATGAGAACGACCACGGCGGATACCGGAACATCACGTTCGAGATTTCCGGTAAAAACGCATATGGCACTCTGAAAAACGAATCAGGCGTCCATCGGCTGGTGCGGACATCTCCTTTTTCCGCAAAAAAGCTCCGCCACACCTCATTTTCGATGGTCGAGTTCATCCCACGGATAGAGCGGCATGAAATTGCGATAGGGCCCAATGACCTGAAGATAGAATTCGCGCGCTCCAGCGGCCCTGGCGGGCAGAATGTGAACAAGCGGGAAACCGCGGTGCGTATCGTTCACTTGCCGACGAACATCGCCGTACACATCGATTCGGAGCGGAGTCAGGAGCAGAACAGAGAGAAGGCAATGGAAATTCTGAAAGGGAAGCTCTTTGTGCACACTGAGAAAGAGCGCGAAAAAGAGGAAGCGGGGCTTCATGTATCGAAAACGACGGAAGCAGAGTGGGGAAGCCAGATACGTTCATATGTGCTCCATCCGTATAAAATGGTCAAAGACCACCGGACGGGGGTTGAGGTGAGGGACACCGATGCGGTATTATTAGAAGGAAGACTGGATGAGTTTATTGAGAAAGAGCGAGACCTATAAAAGGTTTTGCGCGGACGCTCAATTTTATAACTACTCACTCCGCCCACACATAACAGAATTGGCATGATTCACTACGACAACGTCTCAAAAATTTATTCCGATAGCTCGGTTGCGCTTGAGGGAATCAATCTCTCGATAACCCCGGGCGAGTTTGTCTCCGTTGTGGGTCAGTCCGGCGCCGGAAAAACGACACTGCTTAAAATGCTTCTCGCCGAGGAAAAGCCGTCATCGGGGTCGGTTTTTTTTGAGTCGGTTGATATTCACGCGCTTCCCGGGAGTGACATACCATCGCTTCGGCGAAGGATCGGCGTTGTGTTCCAGGACTTCAGGCTACTGCCGCACAAGACCGCATACGAAAATGTCGCATTCGCCATGGAGGCGGCGGGGCGCTCCGATGAAGAGATTGCCTCGGATGTTCCGCAGGTCTTAGAGCTTGTTGATCTGGGGAATAAAATGTGGAATTTCCCGGGTGAATTATCCGGCGGTGAGAAGCAGCGCGTGGCGATCGCACGGGCGATCGTTAATCAGCCCGATGTCATTATTGCGGACGAACCCACGGGCAATCTTGACCCCATCAACACGAAAGACATCGTCGAGATTTTAAATAAGATACATCAGTTGGGGACGACGGTTATCCTCACGACGCACAATAAGGGAGTGATTGATTCATTGGGCAAACGGGTTATCACGATGGACAGAGGAAAAGTCATACGAGACGACAAGACGGGACGGTATGCCCTCTGATTTCGCTAGCGAAATCAGAATAATATCTAATTTCTAATTACTCTAATTATTCTCATGAAACCTCAATTTTTAACTCCCAATTACCTAATCGTTTTAGATATTGGGTCTTGGACATTAGATATTTTTTAGATTAATTAGGTTAATTAGAATAATTAGATTAATTTTTTCATGTTCTGGACAAATTTCAAGCGAATCATACGATCAGGCTTCCTTAATTTCTGGAGGAATGGTTTTGTCTCTCTCGCGTCAATTCTCGTCATCACCATAACGCTCTTTATTATCGGCTCGCTTATATTTTTCAGCGCGGTGATGGATTTCTCTTTGGAAGAGCTGCGGAGTAAAGTCGATATTAATGTGTACTTTATTTCTTCGGCGTCGGAAGAATCGATTGGTGCTCTCAAAAGCGACCTCGAAGCGCTTCCGGAAGTAAAACTCGTGACATATACCTCGCGCGACGAGGCGCTTCTCCAATTTAAGACACGGCACGAGAACGATTTTCTCACGCTCCAGGCGCTTGAAGAGCTCGGCGAAAATCCCCTGGGAGCCAGTTTGAATATCCGCGCGAAGGAAACATCGCAATATGAATCTATCGCGCGCTTCCTCGAAGACGCGCAGGCGCTTGCCGCTGGGGCGACGCCCATCGTTGATTCCATCAATTACCATCAGAATAAAATAGCGATAGACCGGCTGACCCGTATCATCGACGGGGCGCAGATGCTCGGAGCGGCGATCATCATTATTATGGCGATCATTTCCGCCGTTATCGTCTTCAACACCATTCGTCTCGCGATTTATACGTCGCGGGAAGAGATCGGGGTCATGCGGCTTGTCGGAGCGAACAGCTGGTATATCAGGGGGCCGTTCCTTGTTGAGGGGCTCATGTACGGTTTTCTCTCGTCTATCATCGCGCTTACCATCTTTTATCCGGTGACGGCATGGCTCGGACGCGCGACAGAACGGTTCTTCGGCGGTATCAATGTCTTTGATTATTATCTCGACCACTTCGGAGAAATTTTCCTCATCATTGTGTCGACGGGGATTTTCTTGGGGGCGATTTCGAGTTATATCGCGACGCGGCGGTATTTAGGAAAACGATATATCAAAAATGAGTAACAAAAGCGGACGAAAGTATATCTTTGTCGTGGGCGGCGTCATGTCGGGAGTCGGCAAGGGTATCGCGACCGCCTCCATCGCGAAAATTTTGGAGGCGCGCGGTTTTGGAGTTAACGCGGTAAAAGCCGACCCGTATCTAAATGTTGACGCCGGCACAATGAACCCGACTGAGCACGGAGAAGTGTTCGTTTTAAAGAGCGGGCTTGAGTGCGACCAGGACATGGGAAATTACGAGCGGTTTCTCGGCAAAGATGCCAAAGACGATTTTTACATCACGAGCGGTATGGTTTACAAAAGCGTCATAGACCGCGAGCGCAACTTGGGATACAAAGGCAAGTGTGTTGAAGCGATTCCACACGTGAGAGACGAAATCATTCGCCGTTTCAAGCGGAGCGTTGACCTTAACAATGCGCGCATTTCTGTCATAGAAATCGGCGGTACTGTCGGTGATTACCAAAACATCATGTTTATTGAAGCGGCGCGCGTCTTAAAAGTTGAACATCCGGACGACGTGCTCTTTGTGCTTGTCACGTATTTGCCGATACCAAAGATGATAGGGGAGATGAAGACCCGTCCGACGCAGAACGCCGTTCGGCAGCTCAACTCCTACGGCGTACAGCCGGATATCATCATCGCGAGAAGCGAGGTCGCGCTTGATAAACGGAGGAAGGATAAAATTGCCGTCTCATGCAACGTTTTGCCTGAACATGTCATTTCAGCGCCGGATGTTTCAAGCATTTATGACGTGCCGATTAATTTTGAAAAGGACAAGATCGGGGAGTTGCTTCTGAAAAAACTAACGCTCACGGGCGCGCGGAGGACGAATCTCATGTCGCAATGGAGAAGATTTGTCGCCAAGACGAAGCGCGCGAAAAAGAAAGTGCGCGTCGCACTTATCGGAAAATATTTTGATACGGGAGATTTTATGCTCTCCGACTCGTACATTTCCGTCATTGAGGCGCTTAAAATTTCCGCCTATACGCAGGACAGGATTCCAGAACTCACGTGGCTTTCCGCCGAGGAATTTGAAAAAAACGCCCGCACTCTTAAAAAACTAGATTCATTTGACGGCATTGTGGTACCCGGAGGATTTGGCGACCGCGGAATCTTGGGAAAAATCAAGGTGATTGAATACGCGCGGAAGAAAAAAATCCCGTATCTCGGACTCTGTTACGGGATGCAGCTTGCAGTCGTTGAGTTCGCACGGAATGTCGTGAAATTGAAACGCGCACACACAACTGAAGTTCTGCCGCAGACACCTCATCCGGTAATTGACATCATGCCGGAGCAGAAAAAAATTGTTGCGGAAGAAAACTACGGAGGCACCATGCGGCTTGGCGAATATGTCGCGCTTTTAAAAAAAGGAACGATTGCTCGAAGCGCGTACGGCACGGAAACAGCGCACGAGCGGCACCGCCATCGCTATGAAGTGAATCCCGCATATATTAAACGTCTTGAAAAAGCCGGTCTTGTTTTCTCCGGCGTTTCGCCTGACGGAAAACTTATGGAAATCGCTGAACTTCCGAAAAAAATACACCCTTTTTTCCTCGGCACTCAATTTCACCCAGAGTTTCAAGCACGGCCTCTTGCGCCGCATCCGCTCTTTAATGAGTTTATGAATGCGTGCATCAAATAGGAAAAGTTATGGATAGTGCAAAAATGAAAAGAAAAAAGAGCCCCATAAAATATACACGAAAGACAAATGAATTTTCATTTATATTGAAATCGTCGGCACACGGCATCGGTGTTTTTGCCACCCATCCGATACGCCGCGGTACGCATTTAAGATTATTTGGTCCTCGTAAAAAAGAAAGTTTGGTTGGCGTCTTGCGCGCAAAAAATAAGGTACCTGAATTGCACCATGAACATTGTATCCCTAGAACAGAAGGGAAACTTTTGTGTCCGAACGATTTTGGACATCAGCATATTGGGTGGTATCTCAACCACTCAAAGACTCCGAATGCCGTGCACAAAAATTTTATATGGTACGCGGCACGGGATATTAAAAAGGGGGAGGAGATAATAATTGACTACAATTCTCTTGGTGAACCCGAAGACGCGATAGAGGCGTATTACAAAAAATAGAGGCAGTTATTGTCACAATGTAATATTCCGACATTCTGCAGAATGTCGGAATATTTAAAAAATCATGGCGCAGTTTTCAGAATTTCACGATTACATTGTGCATGATGTTTTCTCCGGGATACCGGGGATTACGTCTCGCAAAATGTTTTCAGACTCCGGAATCTACAAAGACGGGATATTTTTTTCCATTATCTCGGACAGCGAACTCTATTTCCGGACAGATGAAAAAAGCCGTCCTGATTTTGCGAAATACGGAAGTGAGCCGTTTAGTTATCCTCGCGCTGGTAAGACGGCGGTCTTAAAAAACTATTGGCGAGTGCCGGAGGAAATCATTGAAGACCGGGAGAGGATTTTTGAATGGGTGGAAGCGGCGGTCCGGGCGGCAGAGAACGTAAAAAAGAAGAAAGGGAAAAAGTAATACAACGCTCGTACGACATTCCAATCCACCTGAGGCGGATTAGAATGTCGTAATGGGCAGATGGCGGGGCTTGACAAAAGCACGTGGGAAGTGTAGAAAAAGCAGAGTCTTTTGAAACGAACAGAGAAACAAAGGAAAGGAGCGACGGCCATGGCTACCTGCTCGTGCGGACGGAAAGGAAAGAAGGGGGAACGGGTTGTTTCCGAACGGGGGACATACAGCGTCTACTACACACCCCCGAACGCTGATAGCTATATGACGTATGCGCTCGACTTCAATTTTTTCAAGAAGGGGCAGTGGTCTCCCTCCCAAAGGGAAGGCGTGCGATGGTACGAGAGCAGCGAATCCGGAGAGGTGATGCACAAGGTTCTCCTCGAACATTTCGGCTTGGAGGACTGGAAGAAAGAATTTCCGCTCAAACGCATAGTCACCATGTCGCCGTATCTTCTCGCGATGGAGCGGCGGAAGAAGGAGCGCGCGTATGATCTTCCGTGGAAGAATATCTTAAGTAATACAGTCGGGTATCACGTCCCGGCTGATAATCACCGGTAATATTTTTTTCGCACAACACGCGTTCGCGCGTGTTTTTTCTTACCCCAGTTTTGCGCCATACGACATTCCAATCCGCCTGAGGCGGATTGGAATGTCGTATGGGTGTGAGGATTGATGTTGCGGAGGGAAGAAAAAAACGATACTGTGTAAGAATTGCAATCAATGATGCAATCAATCATTGCGGGGTCGTCTAATGGTAGGACACATGCCTCTGAAGCATGTTATTTTGGTTCGAGTCCAAACCCCGCAGTCAATATATGCTAAATGAGGAGCGCTTAAGCGGGAATCAGTTTCGTGAAAACATTACTTAAAAAATATTTTGGATATGATGAATTTAGACCACGTCAGCAGGAAATTATTGAACGTATTTTGTTTGGCAAAGATTGCGTTGTTCTGATGCCAACGGGCGGAGGGAAATCGCTTTGTTTCCAATTACCAGCACTTATAATGGAGGGGGTGACGATTGTCATTTCACCTCTCATCTCTCTTATAAAAGACCAGGTTGATGCACTTCGCACAAATGGCATCACTGCTGATCTCATCAATAGTACACTTTCGCAAGATGAAATTACCGGGGTTATGAATCATGCCAAATCCGGAACATTAAAAATGCTCTACATAACGCCCGAACGTCTAAGCGTGCAGGGCTTTGAAGACTTCTTGCGTGAGCTGAAGATCAGTTTGGTCGCGATTGATGAAGCCCACTGTATTTCCGAGTGGGGGCATGATTTCAGGCCGGATTATAGGAACCTGAAAATGTTACGTAGCAAGTTTCCGCTTGTTCCAATCATTGCGCTTACTGCCACTGCCACCGCAAAAGTGAGAGAGGATATTGCTAAACAACTAAACCTGAAAAATGTACAAGTTTTTATCTCCAGTTTTAACCGTCCCAACTTAAGCTACGAAGTTTTACCCAAGAAGGATTCTTTGAGATTAATCTTGGCACTATTGCAGAGTTATCGCGATGCGGGCGTAATTATCTATTGTTTTTCACGTAAGGACACAGAAGCATTAGCTAGCAACCTCAATAAACATGGGTTTAAAGCGATCACATATCACGCTGGCTTGAACGCAGAAGAAAGAAAGGATAATCAGGAACGATTTATCCGAGATGAAGTCAATATCATGGTTGCCACTATCGCTTTCGGTATGGGGATTGATAAGCCTGATGTGCGACTTATTATTCATCACAGCTTGCCAAAATCTATTGAGGGTTATTATCAAGAAACTGGCCGAGCTGGACGCGATGGACTACCATCGCGATGTGTATTATTGTTTTCGTACGCTGACAAATTCAAGCACGACTTTTTCATACGCAACATGCCGGACAATACGGAACAAAAAAAGGCCCAAGAGAAACTGGATCAGGTTCTTTCATACGGAAATCTACGTGGATGTCGTCGTAGATTTTTACTTCGTTATTTTGACGAAGAGTATAAAGATGTTAGTTGTGGCAACTGCGATGGATGTGTTATGCAAACTCCGTTAAAAATAGACAAGGTGAATGGGGGTGTTACGGACCCCAAAATCGCTAAATGGGCTATCGGCGAAAGTACTCATAATCCAAGATTGTTTGAGGAATTAAGGAGTGTAAGAACACGAGAAGCGCAGAGACTAAAATTACCTCCGTACATGATTTTTGGAGACAGGTCGCTTCACGAGATGGCCACTCGTTTACCCCAAACTCCAGAGGCTCTCTTGGAAATAAATGGCGTTGGTAATCGAAAACTGGCCCAATTCGGAGAGCTTTTTATGTCTGTAATCAGAAACTATAAAGGGACAAATAAAGTCCAACCGCTTGATGAAAGTCAAAACCCAAAAAAGTATTCAGTGGCGAACATACGGGCACAATATTCCAATGCTTACAGAGAATGGACACCGGGTGAGGACGAAAACCTAAGAAAACTAACTAGTATCGGAAAAAGCATAACAGAACTAGCAAAACATTTTGGGAGAAATAAAGGAGCCATACGCTCTCGTTTGAGAAAGTTAGAGTTATAAAAATATTTTTTTAGTTCGTCATGCTGTAAATGAGACAGCGACCGAGACGGCTCGTCTGTCTAAGGAACAGAAGAGATGCTAAAATGTCCTTACAAGGCCCCATCTCACGTATTTGAGGCCGCGACAGTCAGCTCGAATTTTTAAGGAACGCAGTGACTATAAAAATTCAGAATCCTGAGCGGTTCGACTGCGCTCACCGCAGGCGAGAGCCGAAGGACGTTTCATGTATTTCGTATATTTAATTGAATGCAAGGACAAAAGTATCTACACTGGTATCACGACCGATGTAGACCGTCGTTTCAACGAACATAAAAACAAAATAGGCGGTCACTACACCAGCTCAAAAAAAGTCGTGCGAGTGGTGTATACTGAACAGCACCCGGACCGTTCCTCGGCTTCAAAAAGAGAGTCGCAGATAAAAAGCTGGACACGACAAAAGAAACTGAACTTGATACAGTCTGGTCGTCCGAAAGTTTGAGATAGAGGTCTTTTTACTGCACGAATTTTATGCTAATTGACGACGTAATAATTAAAGTATCTGCGGGAAAGGGCGGAAAGGGAGCCGTTGCTTTTAATAAGCAGGTAATGAGCTTGGGGCCATCCGGCGGTTCCGGGGGTACGGGCGGCAGTGTTTTTTTTGAAGGGGTTTCCGACCTTAGTTCTCTCAACCAATTCAGGTATGAAAAAGACCAAAGAGCGGAGGATGGCGAAAACGGCAAAGTACAGTTTAACGATGGCGCAGACGGGAGTGACCTTGTTTTAAAAATACCTGTCGGGACAGTTATCACGAACGTTGAGACCGGAAAAGTTGCAGAGGTGCTCGAAGTCGGCGAGAAGATTTGTGCGGCAAAAGGCGGACATGGCGGGAAGGGAAATTTTCTTTTTCGTTCGCCGAGAAACACAAGCCCCGTGAGATTTCAGGAAGGTTTGCCCGGCGAACATTTTACGGTGCGGCTTAATCTGAAGTTTATTGCGGATGTGGGGCTCATCGGATTGCCGAATGCGGGAAAATCAAGCCTTCTTAATGAGCTCACGAAAGCAAAAAGCAAGGTCGCGAATTATCCGTTTACGACGCTTGAGCCGAACCTCGGGGTATATTATAAACTTATTCTTGCCGATATCCCGGGACTTATTGAGGGCGCTTCGTCCGGCAAGGGTTTGGGGATTAAATTTCTTCGCCACATTGAACGCACAAAAGTCTTGTTCCATCTTATTTCCGCGGAATCAGAAAACCCGGCGGAGGATTATGCGGTGATAAGAAAAGAGCTTGAGACGTACAGCGCAGAACAGTTCGGCACCGTGCTCACTGCCGAAGGGCCTGCCCTGAGCGTAGCCGAAGGGCTTGTGAAAAAACCCGAACATGTTTTTTTAAGCAAAAGTGATATGATACCGATGGCAGATTTGAAGAAAAAAATTTCTGCACTCAAGAAACTTAGCAAACATGTTACGCCGATCTCCGTCTACGATTGGGAAAGTTTGGAAAAAGTAAAAAAAATTCTCAATAAAATACAGGGAAAGAAATGAAATATGGAAATAGTTCGACGGGCTCACTACAGGTACGCTTGCAGTGAGTCTATCGAACTGGTTCGGGCTCCGAGAAACATCAATTTATGGAAGGAATAACAACACGTGAATACGGCCACACAAGTCTCAAAAAGGCTTCTGTTTCTGACATACCCGCCTTGCTCGAGCTTGAGAAGAGCGTTGCAGGCACAAATACCTACTCGCCGATGTTGACTGAAAATGAATGGAAGGAGGAAATGAAGAAGGGTGATGTCTATCTTATCGAAAGGGATGGCGTCGTCATGGGGAATCTCTCGTATGAACGACAAGGTAACGACCACGTATATATCAGTGGCCTAGCCGTCAGCCCCGCTTTCCAAGGTCAAGGCGTTGCCCGCGAAGTGTTGGCCAACCTGTTATTAGAGTTTAAAAATGTAAAAAGAATTGACTTGGTTACCCATCCGGATAATCACGCTGCTCTTCAGTTGTATCAATCACTCGGTTTTGTTATTGAATCCCGAAAAGAAAATTATTTCGGAGACGGAGAGCCACGGCTAGTGCTTGTGCTATCAAGAAATAAATGATTGACCAAGATAGCTAACCAGCTTGTGCTAGTCTAAAGAAGGTGAAATAGAGAAAATAAAATGATAAAAGCGGCAATATTTGATATGGATGGTCTGATGTTTGACACCGAGTCGGCGTATTCCGTCGTGCAGGGCGCCATGTCAGAGAGGAGAGGCAAAATGTTCACCAATGAGATAAAGAGAACGCTGATGGGGAAGATGGCGCACGAGGTTATGGGGTTGTTGAATGTGTTTTGGGGAAAGAATGAAGCGATTGGAGACCTTCTTAAGGAGCAGGATGAAGAATTAGTAAAAGTTTATAAAAATTCTGTTGAGAAATTGACGGGGTTGGATAATCTTATTGATTTCTTGAATCAAAACAACATACGGAAGTGCATAGGGACTTCGTCGCGTAGGTTTCTTGTGGACGTGCTGTTTAAAAAACATAATTTGGCAAACACCTTTGAATTTGTCGTCTCCGGAGACATGGTGACGAAAGGGAAGCCGGACCCGGAAATATACAACCAGTGTGTCGCTCGGCTTGATATGCCGGCCCGCGAGTGTCTTGTGCTGGAAGATTCTTTAAACGGAATAAAGGCAGGAGCTCTGGCAGGGTGCAACACGTGTGCGATACCGTCGGAATATACGCGGGGCGAGGATTTCTCGATAGCAACATTTGTGTGCGGTTCTTTGAATGACCAGGCGATAAAGGATTTTATTCTATCGCGGTAACATTAAGGGTGCGAGGTGGCAGTCTCAAAAGAAAAGGTGCTAAATACTTTTCGCCGCCCATTCATCTCTATGTGATTGCCGATTCTTGCGCTCGTGATATACTCCTTTTTAGTTTTGAGGAAGGGGCACTCGATGACCATCGTCCTTTCGGTTTTAATCGGCGTCTCTGTTGTTCTTTTATTGGCATCCGCATTTCTCTTCATCGTATCTGTCGCTAAAAATCCCGTTGTGCCGTGGTGGTACAAAAGAGATATGGGATGGAAGGTCGTCGGACTCGTTTCTCTCGTGTCTCTTGCGACTGCGTTCGCGTATGGCGAGCCCCTGCTGTTCGGCGGGATGCTCCTTATAAGCAGCTTCGCGGTCTTTGCGCTTGTGCAGTGGATCAGTTTTATTACGCTTGCGCAGACGCTCCCTGCTTTGGCTGAGCGCTCCGAGCGTTCAAAGAAACAAGTTCTCGGCGACTGATACACAGATACCGATAGTTTTGTTTCACATCCTGTAAAATGCGCCCCCTATGGCGCTTTTTCTTTTCTTTTGCGGCAAAAGGTGAGGCGCATAAGGGGGCGAAAAGCCGCCGTATACTGGATGTGGATAAAAGCGCGCACATTTCTATCGTCCTCCGTGCGGTCATGGTATACTTACGGAATCTATGGCAGACAAGAAGAAAATCCTTGTTGCGGATGATGACGAAGCATTTCGCCTGCTTATGTCAAACGAGCTCTCAAGCAAAGAGAACATATCGGTTCTTCAGGCAAAGAGCGGAGACGAGGCCTTGGCACTTACTCTCAAAGAGCATCCGAACCTTGTTCTTCTCGACATTATGATGGAGCCGGGAAGGGGCACTGATGTGCTGAAGAAGCTCCGGACGGACGCGTGGGGGAAGACAGTCCCCGTGTTCATGCTGACGCAACTCTCCGACATGGAGAAAATCGCGGAGACGGCGGAACAGAACATCAAAGGATATTTCATCAAAAGCGAACTCTCCATCGAACAGATCTGTGACCGCGTCCTCAAAGCGCTTAACGATGCATAAAAGCCCGGCTGACCGGCGCTTTTTTGTTTTCCACACCGCGCATGCGGGGAGGTGTTATGATTATCGTATATCTGTGCATTTTTAATCGGTATTATAAGCACGTTTAATTTTTTAAAGTATGGACCAAGGAAATACATATGAAGGAGCGGGTTCGGGCGCAACGAGCGGCGCATCGTCGGATGCTTTTGCGACTCTGTGGAGCGCGCGCATGAAAGCGTTCTATCAGCACTCCAAGGGCCTCGCGATATTCGCGGGAATACTCGGCGTCATGGTCATCGGTTTCATTTTCATCACAACGCTCGAGCAGCAGAAGGAATCGACGATTCTCCCAAGCCAGGGCGCGGCGTCGGTGCTTGTTATCTTGCAGCCGGAAGTTTCCATAAAAAATCCCGGCACGGAGTCTTTTGCCGCAGTTTCTGCCGAAGATATCATTCCGGTCGCGGAGGGCGCGGAAGTTCTCGTTGCACAAAACGGACAAGCGGCAATTCTTTATCCGAACGGCACGCTCACTACACTGGGCGGCGGCTCACATGTCGTCATTGATGAGCTTAAAGGAGGCGGAGAAGTTTCAAAGATGACCCTCCTTGCCGGAACTATGTGGGCGCGAGTCGAACGGCTCATGAACGAGGGTGAAACGTATGAAGTCCGCGCGAACGGATTTGTCACGTCGGTACGCGGTACCGAGTTCGAATTAGCTCTCTCTGAAGACGGAAAGACGGCGATCTCAGTCTTAAACAGCGTCGTCTCGCTTGCGCCCCTTGATGCAAACGGTCTTCCTCTCGCAAGCGAGGCGGTAGAGATCGGCGGCGGCGAAAAGATAGCATTTACTCCCGCTGCGACGACGAAAAAAGACCTTGAAACATTGAAAACCGATATTCCCACGGCGCTCCTTCAGGATGCCGTGCTTGCTCACGCACTTGTTGACCAGGGGCTTGAGAGCACGGGCGTTCGAGTGGGTGCGCGAGACACACTTGGCGGGCTTGTCTCGGCAGGCATGACCCCGGATAGCCCGTTTTATTTCCTTGAAGAATTATCCGAGCTGGTCGGCACAGTGGCGGCTGTTTCCGGAGACGCGAAAGCTCGGCGGTACATGGCGCTTGCCGAGGAGCGTCTTGCTGAAGTTGAAGCGCTCTCTGCGCGCGGAGGCCAGGATGGTGTTGGGATAGACAGAGCGCTCAATCGCTACGACAGCGAGCTTGCCGGAGCGATTGCCGAAAGCAAAAACGCCCGCGGCGCAGAGACGAGCGAGACAGTCGCTCGGGCGACCGCAAAACACATCGCCGTGCTTGAGCGCGTCATAGAGCGCGTTCCCGAAGAGGCTCGCGGCTTTGTGCGCAACGCACAATCACTTTCAAGAATCGGCCACGTAAATGCAGTCGAGGTACTCGGGGAGAAAGACCCGACATCCGCACTGGCCGTTATTGCGGAGACGGCGGACCGCCGGCTCCGAGAAGCGCAAGCCCGTGCGGCGCAAGGAAAGGCGCTCGGAATGTTCGATGCGCTTCAGGATTACGACCGGCTCGTTCGTTTGGGTGGTGAACTGCAGGTTGACAATACAGAGTTTGCGGAGACGTATGCCGAAGAAGTTAACAAAACGCTTCGCACGGTTGAAACGCTAAACACTCTCGCGGAAGACTTGCCGCCGGGATACAAGCGCACGACCGAAGAAATCCGCACGCGCTCCATAGAAAATCAGCTCTCATCGATCGCAACAGTCGCCGAAGAGAAACCGGAAAAAGCCGTTGCGCTCTTCGCCGATACCGCTGATTACTATCTCGAGAAAGCACAGGACCGTTCCCGAGAGGGGGATAAAAAGGAAGCTCAAGCGGCGCTTGAATCATATGAAGAGTATGCGGATTTTGGCGCCAAGATAGCAGGCCTTGCGAAAGATATCGGAAGCGGCGAGACATCCGTCAAGGAATTGGTACAGCAGGCGACTGCACACCACGAAGAAGTTCTTAAGACAGTCCGCTCGCAAGTGCCTGTTGCCGCCCAAGAAGCGATTACGAGGTCTATTTCGAATATAGAAAAAGTTAGAACAGGCCGGGTAGAGGCAGTTACGCTCGAAGAGTTCAAGGAACAGCATACGCCGACGAAGTTTGATGATTTGGAGTCACCCGCTGCTCCCGCAGTGCCTGAAGCGGCGCCGAAGGTGGAGGATAAGGTGGAGGTGAGAACGGAGACAAGAACAGGGACGTCTCCGACAATCCCTGCACCTGTGCGAGACGAGAGAACAAGGCAAGATACTCAAATTCCTACATCAATACCTGCGCCAACACCTGTACCGATTCCTCAACTTAAGCTTCCGACTATTCCATCCATTGTGCCGTCAGTAAAGTCTGAGGAGACGGAAGTCAGGCAGGCTGCTCCTGCGGCTATACCGTCCCAAACAGAGAGCGACGATTCGGATTCCACACAACCTTCGTCCTCGCGCCGATAGCTATTGAGCGTAGGCCTTCCCTATATCGCAGATGGCTAAGAATCATTTCCTCATCTGGTTCGCGGTTTCCGTTGTTATAAGCATGCTCGCTCTGGCGGACATCTTTCCTGTTGCCCGAAGCCAGTTTTCCGATGCGCTTTTTATAGAGCATACTCCACCACCGCCGCGCATTATTATCTTCAAGATAGATGATGCGAGCCTCAACACGATAGGGCAGTGGCCGTGGCCGCGCGAGACTTTTGCAGAAATTATCGGTCGCCTTCAAAGCGCAGCGGTTATTGGTATCGATGTTCAGTTCAGGGAGCCCTCGCGTCTCGGCAATGGAGATGATGGCGCATTTGAGAATGCGCTTGCGAAATCAGCTGCTCCCGTGGTATTTCCCGTTGAACTTAAAGCGCCCGGCGTCGCGGCGCCGCTCCTTCCTGCGTTTGCCGGACACGTCTCCGGTGGTTTTTCGAACGTCATTACGGGGCCCGGCGGGGTCGTGCGCACGGTGGAGGAGGTGAGCGGAGATATTCAGAGTTTTGCGAGTGCCATAAGTTCTCTGTACGGGAACGACCGCGCACCAAGAAGCGGAGACCCAGTTCGCATCTTTTATCGCGGGCGAAATAACACATATCCGTCCTTTCCTGTGACGAGCCTTCTCGACGGAAGCGTTCCGGAATCACTGTTGAAAGGTAAAATCATTCTCATTGGCGTCACCGCGAGTGATGTCAGGAATTTCTATCTGACACCGTTCGGCTTTATGAGCGGCATTGAGCTCCAAGCGAACGCCATTGATACGTTTTTAGACGACATCCGATATACGGAGAATCCGTGGGTCAATACTGCCGCGATTTTCCTCCTCTCGATTCTTGTCGTGCTCGCGAGCGTTTATGTGCGCAATTTCTTTTTACTATTCCTTACGCTCACGGGCATTATTGCAGCGTACACCCTGGCCGCATTCGTTGCGGTCGACAACTTTTTCATTATCGACCTCTTTTATCCGCTTATCGCAGTCGTCGGCACGGCGCTTGTATTCAGCGTGTCGCAATATGTCACTGTCGCGCGCCGCGAAGCACTTCTTCGCGAATCGTTCGGATATCTTGATGCGATGGTAAAGAGCATGAACGAAGGGGTTGTTATGGCGGACACGAAGGGGAATATCGTCGTTGTAAACCCGGCCGCGGAGGCCCTGGTGGGTACGCCGAAAGAAGCCCTGACGCTTGAGCGGTTCGGCGAGCTTGCGGGGAAATCCCTCAATGTGCGGGAGCGCCTCGAGAAGAGCATGCGCGAGGACACCATCCTTGTCGAAGAAGAGGTGTTCATCAAAGACAAGTTTTATCAGGTTTTTGTGGCTCCCGTGAAGCGCCGCGGATACGAGATTTTAGGCGGAATCGTTATTTTTCACGACATTACGCCGCAGAAGGAAGTCGAGCGGATCAGGGAAGATTTCACGTCCATGATGGTGCATGAGCTGCGGTCGCCCGTTGATGCCATGAAGAAAATATCCGAAGCGATACTCGGTGAAAAGGTGACGCCGCGCGAAAAAGAGCTGTACCATCGGTATATCGAGCTTATTAAGGATAATTCTTCGCAGATACTCGGGCTTGTGAACGACCTTCTCGATGTGGCGAAGATAGAAGCAGGGAAATTCGAGGTCGCGAAAAGCGAGGGCGATATTCGCGCCATCGTCTCGGACCGCATCAGTTTTTACAAAGAAGCGGCAGAGAGCGCGGGGGTTACGCTTTCGCTGTGCGCAGGGAGCGGCGCTCCGCAGAAGTTCGCGTTTGACGGAAAGCGCATCGTGCAGGTCTTGAACAATCTGATCTCAAACGCGCTTAAATTTACGCCCGCCAAAGGACGGGTTGTCGTGCACGTTCTCGCGCACGACGGCACGCGCGCCGTCTCTCTCGAGATGAAAACGTGCCGCATTGCCATAGAGCCGCACGAGGCCGTGCGCTCACTGCCTGGGTCGGTCGTGGTCGCCGTCGAAGACTCGGGGGGTGGCATTCCGCGGGATAAAATCGGACAGCTTTTCAATAAATTCAGACAGCTTAAGAATTCGGAAGGACGGGGCACGGGGCTCGGTCTCTCGATTGCCAAGGGAATCGTCGAAGCTCATGGCGGGACAATCAGGGTTTTCTCCGAAGAGGGCAAGGGGAGTGTTTTCTATTTCAACATTCCTCTATCGAAAGATTCGAAATAGTGGCGGATTGTTTTGCGGGAGAGGTTCCGGATACGTTATACTGCCCTTATGGAGAGAAAAAGTTTCGAAAAATCAGTTTCGACGGGAAAGGAGGGAGAGAGGATAGAAAAACTCAAAAACTTGATCCTTACGAATGAGGAGTACCGGGACCATCCATTCGCCCGGGAGGAAGACGCCCGAGCGTATGTTTTTAAGCTGGAGCACAAAGGGAAATGTCTCTTCTATTTCGGCAGCGCTCATATCACTTGCCCCGCGGATTCTTTGTATACGGAGATAAAAGCGCGGTTTGATGAGGTAATGCCGGACATGGTTTATATCGAGGGAGCAGGACAGGTGAATCATGATAAAGACGCAGTAAGAGAAGGGGTTTTAAAAACCACCTTGGGGCAGGCGCGGGCGAACGGAGAAGGAAATTTTGTGCTGAAGCTCGGCGTTGATGTTGGAGCCGACTTTGAATCACCGGAACCGGAACTTTCTCAAGAAATCAATCGCTTGCGCGATAAAGGATTCTCGAGGCAGGATATTTTTAGTTTTTATATGTATAGAGACATAGACCAGTATCAAAGGCAGCACAAGGTTTGGACCGTTCCGGGATGTAAAAAATATCTTGAGCCGTATATAAAAAATTTTCACCGGGCAAGTGGTTGGAGCGCGGAAGAGATGGCGATTTTGGGGCATCGAATTTTCTCGGAGCTCAAAATAAGCGACAACGCTTTTTATCATACGCGCGTTAACCCGATTCCATGGGATGGAGAACCACAGACCGCCACAAATGAGATTTCGAGAGTGTCGAGCAGTTTTAGGGACAGATATATATTCGAAAGAATCGCTGAGGGGCTGAAAACCCATGACAGACTTTTTGTCGTCTACGGCTCTGCGCACGCGGTAAAGCAGGAGCCGGCGCTCCGCGCTCTCATGTCCGGTCTCCCGGCATCGTAATCTTATGGAGTATGTATTCTGGCTCTTTGTCACGGCTTTGTTCCTGGTCTCGTACTCTTTGGGAAGATGGGCGAGCAGTTTTTCCCCGTTCTTTCGGGTAAGGCGGACGCGGACGAGATGTTTACAAAATTCTCCGGCAAGGCGGATGAGACACTAACCCAACTTTTATGGTGGGCCCGTGCCCTCAAAGCCGCGCGTGCGTGATATCTCATCAGGTGCTCTTCCTCTTTACATTACATTCGGGAGCGTAGTAGTGTAGGAGTAGATATGTTTTGTACTCCAGGAGGGCACCATGACGAATGTCGTTGCCGCAGGGAAGACATTTGAGGAGCTTGCCGCGCTTTTTAAAGAAAACCCCGAGGAATTTGAGAGGTTGCGGAAAGAAGTTTTAGAAGAGGAGATTTTGAAATATCCAGAAGAGCGCAGGGCGCGTTTGCGGGCGATACTCTTTAATCTTGATACGCGCCTGAGGCACCACGGGAGCGGCATCGCGCGGTACAATGCGATTGTTGCCGACCTTCTCGGCGCTCGTGTCCCGGCGCTTTCCAACGCATTGAAAGATTTAGGCCGTGAAGCGCGGAAGTTCCAAAAGACAGTGGATGAGTTTCGTGGTTTTGTTAAGGAAGTATCTTTGCCGGAAGAGAAAAAGGTCGTTTAATGCGAGTGCATGAAGCCCGATTACATACTCGGGCTTTTTCTATGTGGAGCCATGCACATCGTAGTATAATGGATTGTATGCCTTATTCCTTTCTTGAACATACGGCGGATGTGCGCATGTATGTGACGGGGCGTACCCAGGAAGAGCTTTTTTGTGACGCGCTTCTTGGCATGATAGCCGCGGCCCGCCCCGCCCCAGGCGAGGCAGGCACCACTCCGGGTGGCGGAAAGCCCGTAGAGAGGACTCTGTCGGTCTCGGCTCCGGATGTGACCGCGCTTCTCATAGATTTCTTAAGCGAAGCGCTTGTTCTTATGCACACCGAGCGCGAAGCGTATCTTGACGCGCACTTTCTCCGCCTTGATGAGCGCTCCCTTGAAGCGGAACTTCGCGGATATGTCGCCGATTCTTTTGAGGAAGATATCAAGGCAGTCACCTATCACGAGGCGGACGTAAAAAAAGAGAAGGACGGAACATGGTCTACTAATATCGTGTTTGATATCTAATATGAGCATGAGACTCTTGCATAAACCACAGCGTGTTTTTATCGGGATTAAAATGTCTGAGGAAATTGCCGACGCATGCGTGAAGCTTCAGGCGGACCTCGCGGATCTGCCTGCACGGTTTATTCCTCCCGAGGATATACATCTCACGTTGGTACCCCCGTGGGACGAGTCCGATATTCGTTTTGCCGAATATACACTGCAAACCACTCTTTTCCCCGCGAAGTGTTTTACTCTGGAGCTTCAGCGACTTTCGTATGGACCCGACCCCATGCGGCCGTGGCTTGCATGGATAGAATGTGCGGCATCTGCCGAACTTGTGGCGCTTAAAAAAGAGCTCATGAAGGCATTCGGTGCGCGTGACAGCGTGCCTTTCACGCCGCATGTTACGATTGCGCGATTTTCCGAAAAGGATGCGGAAGTGCTCACGCATCGCCCCATTGACCGCTCCGTGCGCCTTTCAATGCGGGTTGATTCAGTTCAATTTTTCTCCTCTCCTGGCAAGGGTGGCGAAGGGTACACCGTTCTTGCTTCGCTGCCTCTCTGTGAAGGTGGCACTCCGTCATAAAGTTTCAGGCGCATGTTCGACACATCGCTTTTCAGAAAAATATCACCCGTTCTCTGGGAAATTTCCCGCGGGTATCGTTCTGGCATGCGCGTTCCGGCACGGGTGTACGCGAGTGAAGCGATGCTTGAGGAGATTTCTGCCGACCGCTCGCTCGAACAGCTTATGAACGTCGCGATGCTTCCGGGGATACAGAAATGGGCGCTCGCAATGCCGGATATTCATGAGGGATACGGATTTCCCATCGGAGGCGTTGCCGCGTTTGATACTGAAGAAGGCATCATTTCTCCCGGGGGTATCGGCTATGACATCAATTGCGGCGTCCAGCTTCTTAGGGCGAATATCAAAAAAGACGACATAGTGCCGTTTCTCTCCGATCTGGGCCGCACGATTTTTGCGGAAGTTCCCTCGGGGACCGGCCGTGGCGGCAGGCTCTCGCTTTCGGGTGCGGAGATGGATAGCGTGCTTTCTTCCGGCGCGCGGCGGATGCTTGAACTTGGATATGCGGCAGATGATGACCTGGAACACATAGAATCTAACGGCGTGCTTCCCGGGGCAGAACCGGCGCTTGTTTCAGCGCATGCGAAATCGCGCGGGAAAGACCAGCTGGGGACGATGGGCGCGGGGAATCACTTTGTTGAAGTCGGATATGTTGAAACGGTATTTGACCGCCCGGCGATGGAAGGCATCGGGCTCGCGGAAGACGATGTCACTGTGCTCATTCATACCGGCTCGCGTGGGTTGGGCCACCAGGTCGCAACGGATTATATTCGCACCATGAACCGCGTCATGCCGGGGTACGGCATAACGCTTCCGGACCGCCAGCTCGCGTGCACGCCGTTTTCTTCCTGTGAAGGGCAGGAATATTTCGCCGCCATGCAAGCGGCGGCGAACTTCGCGTGGGCGAACCGCCAACTCATCACGCACGAAGTCCGGGGGGCGTTCCGGCGCGTTCTAGGCGCTTCCGCGTCATCGCTTTCAGTCGTTTATGATGTGGCGCATAACATCGCCAAGGTTGAAACACACGACATTGGCGGCACGCAGAAAGAAGTTTTAGTGCACCGAAAGGGGGCGACGCGGGCGTTTCCCGGGCAGGTTGTTCTTATTCCGGGAACCATGGGAACGGCATCATACATACTTTTAGGAGAGGAGGCGTCTCTTACACAGAGCTTCGGTTCGACATGCCACGGCGCGGGCAGGCGCATGTCGCGCACGAAAGCGCGAAGCATCGCGGAGAGTCGGGCGCTTCGCGAAGAACTCCGTGCGCAGGGAATCGTCGTGAACGCAGGTTCCAAGCGCGGATTTTCGGAGGAGGCGCCGCTTGCATACAAAAACGTGGACGACGTGGTGAATGTTGTCCACGAAGCCGGTATCGCAAAAAAAATCGCGCGCCTGCGTCCGCTCGCAGTCGTTAAGGGATAACCTGTGTATCAGAGATTTTTGAGGAAGAACTCCTTGAGGCGTGTATAAAAATCACGAGAGAGCTCCCCGTGGAGCGCTTTTTCATTTTCCATGAAATAAAACTCGGCGCGCGTGTTGTCTTTGAGGGCCTCCTTGAGGCGGAGCGCGTGCTCAAATGGGATTTGTTCGTCGGCGCCGCTGTGCGCAATGAAGACGGGGATGGATAACCGTCGTGCGGCGTTCTCCGGCGAAACGCGCGAAAGGGATTCTCTGAAAAGGATGCGTGCCCAGAGGAGTTCAAGCGCTACCATCGGCTGCTTCAAAAAGAGCAGGTTGCGATATGCGGATTTTCCGAGAAGGGGAAGGTTCGCGAATGAACCGTATGATGCGACTGCTCCGATACGCTCGTCGTCGGCGGCAGCCAAAACCGCTACTGCGCCACCCAAAGAGAAGCCGAACACGCCGATGTTGCCGTACCCCCGTTCTTTGAGATAATCAGCCGCTTTTCTCACATCCCTTCGTTCTTTGATGCCTAGTGTCGTATACGGTCCGCCGCTTTTCCCGAAAGAACGCATATCAAGAAGGAGTAGTGAAAAATCCGGATGAAGTGCTAGAGCGACGGGGAGCATATCTGATTTCTCCGCCGGATACCCGTGGAGGATTATAAGAGCTCTCGTATCTGCCGCATTCCCGGGGATAAGCAACCCCGAGAGCATGACCCCGTCGTCCGTTTCGATGGAGACATCCTCGGCAGTGAGGCCGAAGTCTTTCGGGACAAGCGCTGTCTCTATCTGCGGTGGCCGGATGATGGAATAAAAATTCCAGAGAGAGATGGCGGCGAATCCCGCGATGAATATACTTGCGTATAAAAATACCTTCCACATCATTTTCAGTATAACAGTTTCTTCCCGTATCGCGCGCGGGTGTTTTTACGTCTTTTGTGCGTACACGGAGATGCTTCTGCGCTTCCACGCGCGTCCGTCTTTCATGTGGCGGTGCGATTTTTTTACCTTATGCACGGTGAAATACGGTGCGAGCTCCTCCAGAAGTTCCTCTTCGGTGAATACGTGCTCCTCGAGACCTATCTCCGGGTGAACATACGAGCCCGCTTCCTTTCCCGGGTGCTCGCGGAGAAGCCGTGCGGCATGGATGTCCTCCTCGCGCAGGAATGTCTTTAAGAAAAGCCAGCCGCCCGGCTTCAGTACTCGCGCGGTTTCGGCGCGGAGCGCCTCTCGTGCGGCGCGAGGGAGATAGTGCGAAGCCATCATATCCAACACAAGGGTCTTGCTTGCATCGGGGAGAGGGAGCGGTTCTGCGATGGAGCGAACCTCATATATAAGGGATGCTCCGCCGGTTACTTTTTGTGCGGCGGCAATCGCCTCGGCCGATGTGTCGTATCCTATGCCGCGCATGCCGAATTCGCGCGCGAGATATACGAGATTTCTCCCGTTGCCGCACCCAAGGTCGAGGACGGATGACGTCGTATTTAAAAATCTTTGGCCGTATTCGCGCATGAGCCAACGGGTAAACGCGACGAGGTCTTCGCTTGGTCTCTCGGAGAGCGCGAAGTGTCCGCCCTTTTTATATTCTCTTTCCCAGAATTTTTTGCCTCTGTATTTGTCTCTTTTCATATGTGAACTCTGCGCTGTTTCTTGGGTCGTCGTTGTGCTACAGTTCAATCATATCTGCAATCCTATGAAAAACAAACACAAAAAGACATATATATACGGAAAACACGCGGTCATGGAAGCACTTGTGCAGAAATCGAGCGCTCTCCAAAAAGTATTTCTTGCGCCGACCGTACACGATGAAGAGCTTCGCGAACTTCTGAAGAAGAAAGGTATCCGGACGGCCCCGCTTTCGCAGGGTGCTCTAGAGAAGGGGGTTGAAGAAGCGGCACATCAAGGGGTTATCGGGGTGGTATCCCCGGGGACCCTCATGGTCTCATACGACGACTTTGTAAAAGACCTCGCGCCGAATGCGGACACCGCGCTCGTGCTCCTCGATGAAATACAGGACCCGCACAATGTGGGTGCGATTATCCGCTCCGCTGCGGCATTCGGCGCGAAAGGAGTGCTCATCCCCGAGCACAATCAGGCAGGCATAACAGGAGCCGTTGTAAAAGTTTCCGCCGGCATGGCATTCCGAATTCCGCTTGTCGCAATTTCTAACGTGAACATGACACTGCGCGACCTCAAAGAGAAAGGATTTTGGATGTATGGGCTTGAGGGGGACGCGGAGAAAACGGTCGCCGA
>CAZNJQ010000011.1:0-22192 GCA_964573545.1 uncultured Candidatus Saccharibacteria bacterium
CTAAATCAAGAGCGTCCTCGCGTTTACACCAAACGACGCAACGCCCTAGATAACCCTGATTTTCGTGGACATAAATTTCCCAATGTTTATATCCCTTTACTAAATTTTTTGAAAAATCTTCTGCCATAATTACTTTAGTTCATATTCCCACCCTGGCCTCCAGGACTTCGTCTTGCGCCAATCTAGGGCGATTGATTGCTGTATGCCAAGCTCGGAAAGTTCAACGTCTTTCCAGCCAGAAGAAATATGCCGTTCGTTGTCAGTTGTAGTTCCGTGTACGAAATAGGTGACTTAGATAGCCATAAAATTATCGCTCCCACTGCGTTATGTGCGAAGAGAAATCCACTTGATAGTCAGGAATACCTATCGAAACGCCGTACTTTGTTGCCTCGTCGTACTGTGCTTTGTTAGAGCGGTCGGTAATATGAAAGATCTTATCGCGATAGATGACAAAGTGCTCTTTGTCTGTCTTAAAGTCCGCGTACCAATTATGTTCGCGATCTAGCGCCTTACTGATTTTCTCTGCGACATCGGCTGCTTTGTCTTCCGAAATCTCAACATCATGCATTGTCCATTGATTTACCCACGGAGTTTTGTGCTCCTCTGTAACAGGCTCGACTGTGGTTGAAACGATCTTTACATCGCCCAGAACAGACTTGTCGGTCAAACTTTCTTCAATTATTACTCCGGTGAAGTTCATATTGATAATTTAGTCCAAATACCCTTATTTTGCTTGGGTTCAAAGTTGGACATCCGGTGGTGACGATTTCCGGAACTTTGAACCAAGAAAGTGGCTCAGATTCGAGGATATTGATAAAAGTATACGCGAATTAAGAGCAATATTCAAAGTTCATCCAGAATGGTTTGAAGCACCTAGGCCAAAGTCAGATAAAGGGAAGAATGAAGTAAATTATCCTTCCATCGAAATATCTTCCTGATCCTCTTTCAAATTCTCGAAGTACTCCTTGGCTTTAAGTTGCATGTAATAGTCACAGTAAATCTTCATGGCGATCACTTCCGTGAGAGTTATCGAGTGATGCTTTTCGTGTTTAACGTCAGCTTCTAGCGCCATGCCCAGATCAAGAGTTTTATCGATATCCTTCATCTCCTTGATCTTCTCAAGCTGTTTCTTCGCGACTTCTTTGAAATCACTCGTACCGTCCCAGTCGCCAAATGCTCGAGTAGCGGCCTTTAGGGCTTTGTAAAAACTCCCGAATGCATTGGCTTCAAGCGGCAAATGTATGTCGACCTTGCTGAAACATGTAAGCCCTATTGCGTACTCCTTCAGAAACTCCTCAAGTTTCTTAGACTCGCGCATAAAAAGAGCGACTAAGTGGTAAACGTTCCGCACTGCATTTTGGTCGAGTACGAGCTTCGACTCGTCAAAACCAACATGCAATCGTTTGTGGGGTGCAACGCGGAGTTTTATCGAACCGCTTGGGTCTGCCTCAAGATCTACAATGTCCTCATAGTATGTCCAGATGTCTTTTTGTACGTTCCACCAAAAAACACCCAGGGTCCCGACATTGAACGCCAACACAACCGTTTTCGCCATGAATAATCCGTGTTCCCAGACGTAGTTCGTATGGAGACCTTTTGGCAAGGTAAAATCAATGAGTATCTCGCCTTTTGTTAGCTTGGTTGCATCCTTGCGGTTGGATTTGTGTATTTTGATGCCATTCACTCCCTTGTTCCAATCAACAAAAGCGTTGTTTCGGATCGAGTGAGATGGGGTTTGTATCCTAATTCTCATCCGATATTTCGGCGCAAATGCTTCTTCGCCCTCCGGCTTCTTACGCCGCAGTTCCTTCTCAGCATACTCACGCATTTCAGTCTCGTTTTTACGATAGAGCTCGCGTAACCACTTGATCCACTCCTTCCCATTTGCAACCTCCGCAAGTTTCTTCAAGGATGTGGAGCTGAATATCTGTTTCCGGTGCTCAACGTCTTCTACCGCTGAAAAGAACCATGTGATTTCTTCGACATCGCCTTTTTCAAACTCAGTTAGCTCGCTAGCTTTCTCGACCTCGAGACGGGCACGAGCAAGCTCTACGAGGGTCTTTGCCTCTCCATCCCTTACACGCCCATCAAATGCCAAAGGATGTTTGGGGTCGGTATAAAGAGTCTCGAGCCGTCTTTCGTGCAACGTTGTCGCGAGAAAGCGATTCTGCTCAATGCTCTCTTTTGTGAACTTAGTGTCGCGTAGCATGCTTCCGCCCCAAAATGCCCAAAAGAGTTTCCTTATGTGCTCATCAGTTGGAAGTTCTTCCTTCCCCGTATGTGCAGTATGAGACATAAAATTGATTGTGCTCAAAATGGAGACCCCGACTTCCTCCAGAGCAAGGAGTGCTAGGTGAAAACAGATAGGATCAACTCCTTTACCCAGCTCTCGCTCCGCTGTAGCCAAAAGAGCCTCCGCACTTGCCAGGCACGTTTCCCTTACTTTTTTGAGATGTTCATGACGTTCTTCGGGGGTCATGGAAATTTCTTAATAGTACGTCTTTAGGTGTGGATAAATCGACTTGATTAGGTTTGTATTAGGTATTATACTTTAGGTATGGAAAAGAAGTCAAATTCAGGAATAGGAAAACCGTCTAAACGCCAGGCGGAGATTCTTCAATTTATTGCCGAGTTCCGCAGGAGAAAGGGCTACGCCCCCTCTTTAGCAGAGATTGCTGATAATTTTAGCGTATCCGTTCCGACAATTCATCAGCATGTATCTTATCTGCGACAAAAAAATCTTCTTACCACAGAGAAAGGTAAAAGGCGCTCAATTCAGGCATTCAATAACCAAAAGAGTGGAACGGTAGAAATTCCACTTATGGGACTTATTGCCGCCGGTGGCCCCATTGAGGCAATCAGAGACCCCAGACCAATTGAGGTTCCCAGAAACATGCTCTCAGCAGGAGCAAACTTTTATGCTCTAAAAATTGCAGGTACAAGCATGATTGAAGATGGAATTTTTGATGGAGATATTATTGTGGTACGAGAACAATCCACCGTAGACGATGGGGATAAGGCTGTCGCGTATTTACCGGACAAAGACGCGGTTACACTCAAAAGAATTTACAAAGAAAAAGGCAGAATTAAATTAGCCCCAGCAAATAAAAAAATGAAACCTTTTTATGAAACAAACGTCGAAATACAAGGAAAAGTCGTTGGTGTGCTTAGGCGAGAATTTTAATAAATGGTAAAATAGGATTAGACCTTTATGAACAATAAAAAACCAACTTTCATTGATCTATTTGCTGGAGCCGGTGGCTTGTCTATTGGAATTGAGCAGGCTGGCTTTCATCCTCTCGCCGCAACCGATTGGGATCATTGGAGTTGCGAGACCTTACGCGCGAACCATAAAAACATGGTCGTACATGAAGGAGATATTACCTCTGTTGATTTAGAAGAATTTTCAAAGCAAATTGGAGCCAAAACGGTTGATCTTATTGTGGGGGGACCACCATGTCAGGGATTTAGCCAATTGGGTAAACAAAAAAAAGATGACCCCCGCAATCAGATGTGGCGAGAGTATATGCGTTTCGTTGCATTTTTTATGCCAAAAATGTTTTTGATGGAAAATGTTCCCCAGCTTCTAACAAGTGATGAATTTCCTAGCATAAAGAAAATGGCGCAGGAATTAGGATATGAAGTAAGAGAAAAAGTTTTGCACGCAGTTGAATATGGGGTTCCGCAAAAAAGAAAAAGAGTGATTATTTTGGGAAGTAAAATAGGAATACCAAAACATCCCGAACCAACCCACACCAATCCCAATGGATTCAATTTACTCAACGGACATCTAAAGTCGTGGACAACGGTTAAAGACGCAATCGGTGATTTATCTTTAGAACCAACTGGAAAAGATTGGCATATTGGAAGAAATCCAACGCCAACTTCTCTAAAACGCTATAAATCAATTCCACCCGGAGGCAATCGATTTGATCTGCCCGTAGCACTCACTCCCGATTGTTGGATGAGAAAAAAGACTGGTTCAACCGATGTTTTCGGTCGATTAAAATGGGACGCGCCTTCTTTGACGATTCGCACCGAATTTTTCAAACCAGAAAAGGGATGTTACCTACACCCAAAAGCACATCGACCGATTACGATAAGAGAGGCGGCGCGACTTCAAACTTTCCCTGATAAATATGTTTTTATTGGCTCAAATGTTCAGGTGGCAAAACAAATAGGCAACGCGGTTCCGTGCCGCCTCGCTTATGCAGTCGGAAAGGAGTTATTTCAGCTCCTTAATCCCTCTGCGTATAGCATCCAAAATGAGACTGTTGATCGTCTCGCCCCTCTTCAAAGACAACTCGCTTAGTTTTTCTCTAATATCGTCAGGGAGATTGACCGAAATTATCCGATTTTTAACCGTTTCGGGATAATCCAAAAGAGATTTCTTTCCGGCATTGCAACGACTACATAAAGTCCAAAGATTTTCCTCAACAGTTTTACCGCTCTGTTTCAGGGGAAGAATATGATCTACTTCAAGTTTAACTGATTCGCCATCAGCATATTTTTCATTTGCCTTGTGCCCACAAAGCTGGCAAGTGTATTGGTCTCTTTCTAAAACTTTTTGTCTTAACTTAAAATTGATATAAACATCGGCATTTTTTGAAGTTTTATTGGTTGAGCGTAAAATGTATCCCGTCGGGCTTGCGCTATAAACAATATCCCAGCCCTCTGCCCGCAATTCTCGAACACGGCGGGCGTAGTTATGTTGTCCGGAAACTTTAATTAGTTTCTCGTTTGAAACAACGTTGCCAATATCAGCATAAAGGGCGTCGAGGAGTTTTTGCCAAACTACCCCTTTGTTTGTTTTCGGATTATTTTTTGCTTTTTTAGTCATACGAAGCTCAATATGTCCTTTTTCTACTTCGGTTCAAAGTTGGTAATCTGGCGGAGGCGGCAGGATTCGAACCTGCGGAACGGTTTCCCGTTCAACACATTAGCAGTGTGCTGCTTTCGACCGCTCAGCCACGCCTCCAAAATATACTTCGTATTTTGACCTCGCTCTGATTATCAAAGGATAATGAATTACTGACAATTTTACAACACAACAGATAGTGGGACTTCCTCATCGCATGCAATACCACGAGAACCCTTGACTAGGTAAGTTATTCATGGTATGTTTCCGCAAGTATGCACGCCGTGCCATACCGACACGGATGCACATTGAAAAGAAGGGAGAATCGCCTATGGCTATCCAAGAAGTGCTCCATCCTCGCTGGGGAAGTAACTTGGCGGACCAAACCTCTGCTCGTGCCTGGAAGGGCATGGGCAATTGCGGCGACTATAATATCACAACCGAAGAGTATAAAGGCTTCTTCGGCAGAATGAAAACCCGCAAGAAGAAAGAATATGTCGGTATTGGTTGGGTCTCCGTGAGCGACGACAACGAAGACGCGATCCGGCAGTACCGGCATCGTTGCGGTCTTATCAAGGTCATCATGACACCGCATCGCAACGGCCCCATGTTCGTGGCGCTCCTTGACGGTCATGTCACGAGCAACTTCGCCTCCAACGAGATCGAGTTCCGATTCGCGCCGGATGGTCTTGCGGAAAACGACGGCAAGCCGATCGCCGAGGTATGGTTCCAAGGCGAAGGCGAGCGCCGTGGGCCGCTCCATAACTACGGCACGTCCCGCATCGTCTGCACGTTCGCCGACGAGGCGCAAATGGATCACTATCTTGATGTAACCGGACGCAAGGTCCCGAAGTCCGTCACGCATAACGGCGCGACATACCATGCGACCGGCACCGGAGACTACCGATCGGATGATGGCAGTGTTCTGCCATACCTGCTTCTGGCATACCTGTTACTCTCACCGAGTGAACAAAAAGCGTTCGCTGCGGAAAACTCCGAGGTCCGAGACATGCTCGGCAACGCCTCGGAGGTCGTACAGGGCGATGTTGCCGGCGAATCCGAGACGAACGAACGGTCCGCCGACGCCAGTGCCGACCTTGGTGGTTCCGACGATGCGAGCGGAAGCAATTCGGACGACCAAGGAGACTCCGATACCGGCGACGCCGGAGACGATTCCGGCGGAAGTGACAGCAGCTCCGGCGATAGCGATTCCGGTGGCGGCGGTGGCGATTTCGGTGGCGGTGGTGGCGGCGACTAGAGCCGTAAGAACATACGACCACGAAACAATCTTTCGACGACCCTTGATCGGCACGTGCCGGTCAGGGGTTTTTTTATGGAAAATTTATAGATTAGAGACATGTGTGTCGGGATTTGTATTCTCTATAAGAACGACTTACAATTGTGTGTGTTGCGGCTGCACCCGACGCACGCCATGTATAACTCTCATGATATCCTACGACGATTTTGCAAAAGTTGAGATTCGGGCCGGCGAGATTTTGAGCGCCGAGAAAGTTCCGGAGACCGATAAGCTCCTGAAGCTCTCGGTTGATTTCGGTGTCGTGAAAAATGAAATTACAAAAGAGGATGGGACGGTAGAGATTACGGAGAGCAAAGACATCCGGCAAATCATATCCGGCATAGCCCTTCATTTCCCCGATGCATCGGTTCTCGTCGGCAAAAAATGCATGTTCGTCACGAACCTTGAGCCACGCACCATCAAAGGACTCGAGAGCAACGGCATGCTCTTCGCCCTCTCCACCGACGACGGAAAATTTTCTCTCCTTGAGCCCTCCCCCGACATTCCGCCCGGCACAAAAGCAAAGTGAACACTCCCCATATGGACATAAAAAATCTTACATTTGTTAATACTGCAGTCTTCATCATTTTCTTCGGGATTGCCTTATTCGAAGCGCTCCAGAAACACAATTGGGGCGCGGCATCTTTGTTCTTTGCGCTGGGAGCACTCTCGCTCTGGGCAGACATCAAAAAACCGAAAGGAGAATAATGAAGGGAAGGTGCGACTCAGCACCCTCCCCCTACCGACATTCCAACATTCTTGAGAATGTTGGAATGTTGTTGTGGTGCTTTTCTGTGCTTCTGGAAGAAAGCAGAAGAAAGATTTCAGTTTCTGGGAAGCCGCTCCATTGTCTGCTATTCTAAATGTAAGCACTCCCTATGAAAAAAATAGCACTGCTCATACTGCTTTGTGCGCCCCTTGCGGCATTCGCCGCGTCCGTTTCAAACGCGGGATTTCTGGAGAGCAGTCTCTGGTATTCCAAAGACCCGTTCTTCGCGGGCGAGACGGTAAGGATTTACGCCGCACTCTTCAACAGCGGGCAGGACGACATTTCGGGAACCGTGGAATTTTTTGACAACAAACAATTGATTGGCACGAGGGATTTCTTCATCGGACGCGGGGGCGCCTTCGCGCAGGTCTTCACGGATTGGAATGTGGCCGCCGGAGCGCATGCGGTGGAAGCGGTTATAACAAAAGCGTCGCGTCTTCCCGTGGGAGAAGCTCCCGTCTCTATTGAATTTGAGCGCACAAAGGTGCAAGAGGATTCCCGCACCGTCGATGAAGACACCGACAAAGACGAGGTCGGGAACAGTGCGGACACGGATGACGACAACGACGGCGCCTCCGATGCGGAAGAAATAAAAAACGGGACCAAACCGTTAACATACGATGCCCCGCTCCGCAAAGAGAAACAGGTAAAGACTACGCCACCGCCACCTGAACCCGAAAAAGAAAATCCACCTGGATCAACACTTACCGACAAAGCAATCTCCCTTCTTCCCGAAGCGGTTGAAGAAGATATCGCCCGCGGGAACGCCGTCGTGCGAGAGACGCTCGCGCCGATAAACAATTTTCTCGAAAAAACAATAGACAAGAAAGAAGCAGCGCTCCGCGTCGCCGCGCCGGACCCGGATGTGGCTGGCAGGGAAAAATTAAAAGGGTCTCTCTATCTCGCTTCTTTGGGTGCCGCTTCGTTCGTTCTCAAAAATGAGATCATTCTCTATCTTGCGGCGCTTGTCATCGGCTTCTTCGCCGCTCGGGCCGCATTCCGCCGCATGTTCAAAAGACCGTAAAGGTTCTTCGCCTATTTGAAAATATCGCATTAAAAAAACGGATTGATGTTATCTCACCGTTTATGTTGTTCACTTTTGAATTTTAGAAAACTGTGCGCCGCGCACGACGAGACTATCACCGAACTTTCTTCACCGCGGCCGCGACGGTTTCTTCAAGTGTACTGTAGACTGGAAAATCCGATTTCGTGGCAAGGTTGAAGTTCCGTTGGATCTGGCTCAGACCTGGAAAGCCGGGCTCTGCACCGATGACGACACGAAGCGCTGGGTCGTGCATTAGTCTGCCGCGCCACTCCCCAAGTTCGCCGCGGGTATCCATGGCATAGGGGTCTTTTCCAGTACGCGGCCATTCTTTACTCTCGCATGGCAGCCAGAAGATTACGCATCCCGCTGCCGCGGCGGCATCAAGATAGTGCCGCTCCCATGTAAGCTGGCGGTCAAAATAATACTCCTCGCTGTCCGCAAAAAAGCGCGCCAAATGATGGGTATCCTGGTAGCGACATGGCACCGCTGCATAAAAAGAGGAAAGATGCTCGCGCAGCTCTTCACAGCATGTCGCCTGCCAATCGTCGCCTCCGCGGATTGGCCCAGCGAGGAAAAAGAGCGGCCCATATGCCGGATCGATCTCGCACAGCATCTTCGGAAGAATAATTTTCATCAACCGCGCACTCATCCTATAATCTCGCCCTAGAGTACTCGATTTCTCATCGCACGTCCAGAGAAAATCCTATGCTCGCACCGCCTGCCGCGCATCTTCCATTGTTGCCGTCAAAGAATCACGATACACTATGCGTATGAAAAAATCCGTGCAACGCTGCCCATGGGTTCCCTCCGGAAATATTTTGTACGAGAAATATCACGATACGGAGTGGGGCGTTCCTGTTCACGACGATAGGAAAATTTTCGAATTTCTCGTGCTTGAAAGCGCACAAGCGGGATTGAGCTGGGCAATCGTCCTTAAAAAACGCACTGGGTATCGGAAAGCATTTGCAAATTTCGACCCAAAGAAAGTTTCACGCTTCACGACACGCGATATGCAACGACTAGTGAGCGACGCGGGCATCATCCGGAATCGCGCGAAAATTGCCGCTGCTATTAATAATGCAAAACGCTTCCTGGAGGTGCAGAAAGAATTCGGCAGCTTCTCCGCATACATGTGGAGTTTTGTCGGCGGCAAAACGATGCACCACCGCCTGCGAAAACTCTCCGACTATCCCGTAAAGACAAAAGAAGCAGATGCGTGGGCCCACGACCTCAAAAAACGCGGTTTCTCTTTCCTGGGTCCGACTGTCTGCTACGCACACATGCAAGCCGTCGGCATGGTGAACGATCATACGATACGCTGTTTCCGCTATAAAGAAACGGTAAAGGCGGCGCGAAGAAGCCCCTTTTGAAAAAGATATCTCACCCTCACGTAGGCCTAAGTGGGCATTCTAACCATGCGCCGCAAGCGCGCATTTTCCACACTGACGCCGTCAAGGCCATGATAAAATGAAGGTATAGTTATTAATCGTTAACGCACGTACTCTATATATGTATATGATTCATTCCGCGCTTCATCGGCTTCACAACCCGGACTTGGGGATTTTGCTCATCCGGCTTGCGCTCGGTGCTGTGTTTATCTTCCACGGCTACCAAAAGGTCGTCGCCATGGACCAGACCATTAGTTTCTTTGCAATGCTCGGGTTCTCCGCGTTCCTCGCGTATGCGGCCGCATGGACCGAACTTATCGGCGGCATATTCCTCGTGGGCGGCATATTTGTCCGCTATGCGGGCATTGCCCTTTCCGTCGTCATGGCGGTCGCGGTCTTCGCGGTACATTTCAAGAACGGCTTCAACATCGGAAACGGCGGCTATGAATACGCGTTCACGCTTCTCCTTGGCTCATTGGCGCTCATCTTTTTGGGTGCCGGCGCATATTCGCTTGCCGGGATGTGCAGAGGCAGGATGTGCACCGATTGCGAAATAGGAGCGCGGTAATCATCGGATACTCATGGATTCGCGACTCGCGCTTAAAATTATTTTCCCGATATCGGCCGGCGGACTTATTTTCTCCGGAGTGCTTTCATATCAGGAGCTCTTTGGCACAAGCGCCATCACCTGCCCTGCTCCCGGTGCGCCCGGGACGGTGTTCGGATATCCCGCGTGCGTATACGGATTCTTCATGTACGCAGCGATCATTGCCATCTCGGCAGCCGGACTTTTTTGGAGGAAAGAAAATTAAACGCGCGCAAAGCCAGCGCCTGCCACAAAAAAACCGAGGTTTCTGCCACGGTTTTTTTGTTGTATACTGAAGACATATCGTGGCTCGGGCACATACAATAACGGAAAAAACAAACATTGAGGACGTATTTCGCCTGCTTCCGTCCCAGAAAAAAGCGCTTCAAAAGCTCCGTCTTGTGACCGTCCACGACCTTCTCTTCCACTTCCCCACTCGGTACGAGAGTGCTTCGCAGATACAGAAAATCGGAGAGCTCGCACCGGGAGACGAAGCTGTTGTCTACGGCACTATCACGAGCATCAAAGCGACGAAGGCGTTCCGAAAAAAAATCCCGATGACGAAGGCAACGGTTAAAGACCACACCGGAACGATCGAGGTTGTGTGGTTCCATCAGCCGTACATCGAAAAATTGGTCAATGCGCACCAGCCCGTGGAGCTCCGCGGCCGCGTCGGAAAGAAAAAATCCGGCGAGCTTTTCATGGCAAACCCGAAAGTGAAGAACGTTGCGACATTCCCGCTCGTGACGACAACGCCGCTCGCCCGTGCGGACATCGGCGCGAAAGACACGCCGCTCATGCTCCCCACATATCCTGAAAGCAGGGGTATCACCTCGCGGTGGTTTTACTACGCGCTTCGGAAAATTTTCGTCGAGGGCGTGCATGAAGCAATGGAAGACCCCATTCCCCAGGCTATCCTTAAAAAATACAATCTCCCATCCCAAAAAACGGCGCTCGTGTGGATCCATGAACCGAAAAGCGAAGCGGACAGCGCCGCCGCGCGCAAACGATTTGCATTCGAAGAAGTATTCCTCATCCAGCTTGAACGCATGCGGCGGCGGCGCGCATACCGCGAAAATGCTGCATTCGAAATAGACATAGACCATGCGGAGCTTAAGGGTTTCAAGACGCGGTTCCCGTTCTCTCTCACTGAATCTCAGGAACGCGCGATAGAAGCCATCATTCATGACTTCAGGAAACAAGAGCCCATGTCGCGGCTCCTTGAGGGAGATGTCGGTTCCGGAAAGACCGTCGTCGCCGCGGCGACAAGTTTCGCCGTCGTCACCTCCCGTCCGAAGGGACAGGATTTCGGGAATCTCCAGGCAGCCGTCATGGCCCCCACTGAAATCCTCGCGCACCAACACTTCAATTCATTCATCACGCTCTTTTCGCACCTGCCGATACAGATCGGGCTTATCACGGGCTCCGGGTGTAAAAAATTCCCGTCCAAAGTGAACCCGCGCATCCCAACTTCGCTTTCACGGAACCAGTTCCTGAAATGGGTTGAGAACGGCGAAATCCCGATCGTCGTCGGCACCCATGCGCTCATCCAGAAGACGGTGAAATTCAAACATCTGGCGTATGTTGTCATTGACGAACAGCACCGATTCGGCACCATGCAGCGCTTCAAACTCTTGAATAAAAAAAACCTGTCTGCCGTGCCTCCTGCCCGCGCAGGCGGGGCGCACGCAGGGCAGGCAGGCGGCATCGTCCCGCACCTCCTCTCCATGACGGCAACCCCGATACCACGGACACTCGCGCTCACTATTCACGGAGACCTCGACCTCACGCTCCTCTCCGACATGCCACCCGGACGAAAAGAGATAAAAACGTATCTCGTTTTTCCGCACGAACGACAATACGCATACGATGAAGTGAAAAAAGAACTCCGCGCCGGCAGGCAGGCGTATGTCATCTGTCCGCGCATCGCTGAGCCGGACCCTGGGAAACAGCAAGCGCTCTACGCAAAATCGGTCGTGGAAGAAGCGAAGCGCCTCAAAGAGATATTCCCGGGACATACCATCGGTATCCTCCATGGCAAAATGACGCCGCATGATAAGGAGGCGATAATGGAGTATTTCAAAACAAAAGCGATAGATATCCTTGTCACAACATCGGTGGTCGAGGTCGGCGTCAATGTGCCGAACGCCACCGTCATTCTCATAGAAGGCGCGGAGCGGTTCGGACTGGCACAGCTCCACCAGCTTCGCGGACGCGTCCTTCGCAGCACGCACCAGGCATACTGTTATATCTTCAGCGAATCAAAGACGAAGGGCGCGCTTGCCCGGCTAAAATCTCTTAAACACGCGCGGAACGGATTTGAGCTCGCGGAGGAAGACCTGAAAATGCGCGGCGCGGGAGAGTTGTACGGACGAAAACAGTGGGGCATCTCGGATATCGGTATGGAAGCGATAAAGAACATAAAAATGGTTGAGGCCGCGCACACAGAGGCTTCCGCACTCATCGAAAAAGACGCGGCATTTGAAAATCATCCGCTCATTAAAGAGCGCGTGGATGCGATCTCCGCAAAAATGCACTTTGAGTAATGCGCGAATGCGCACGAGAGCACGACATTCCAATCCGCCTGAGGTGGATTGGAATGTCGTGCGAAGAGAATTGCCCAGACAAAAAGTTTGATATAGTATACTTAATGCACAAAGACGCGGCGGGCGCGAAGTCCGTGGTTGTGCGCATAGCTCAACCGGAGTACGAAGCTTGTGCAACACAGTGAGTACAATTGAAAATATGCGTCCGCCCTTAGCTCAGTTGGTAGACCTGCCTGCCGCAGGCAGGGCACGGAGCTTATAATTTCGAGAGAGGGAAAAATATAAAATGTGCCCATAGCTCAACGGTAGAGCACAGAGCTTATAAAATAGAGCGAGTACAATTGAAAATATGCGTCCGCCCTTAGCTCAGTTGGTTAGAGCACGGAGCTTATACCTCCGGGGTCCCAGGTTCGAATCCTGGAGGGCGGACATATATTTTCAGTTTGTGCGAGCGAATATTTTATATCGTATATACCTCTGCGGTTCCAGGTTCGAGTCCTGGTGGGCACACAAAGCACGCACATTATTGTATTTTGACCGAACGAAGAAATTATATAAATATACCTCCGGGGTCCCAGGCCTGTCTGCCGCAGGCAGGTTCGAGTCCTGGGGGGTGGACACACATTTGCAAGATTCCCGAGTACCAACAAAAATCCCGGCGCGCGCCGGGATTTTTGTTATGTGTAGTGCTCTCGTTCCTCTATAAGCTCGCGTAGTTCGTCTTCGATCGGACGTTTGCCGATTTTCATGAATTTATGCACATATATCGTCCGTGGATTTTGAGGATTCGGGACTTCAACCATGAAAAACTCATCGTCTTCATGAAGTCCCCGGGGGCCGTATGTCTCCATAAGAGTTGAAATCCGCTCCGGAGAGAGCTTCTGCGCGGCGCCAAGCGGTTTTTCTTTGTTAAATTTTTCAGCCATATATTTTTCATAGTACACCTCCCGTAACAAAAGTACAGGAGATACTACATCGGGACCGGTATTGTCTCTTTTTCTTCGATTACGCTTCCTTTCTTCGGCATAATACCGTGCGCAAGGATGATTTTCTCAAACTCTTCACGCTCAATCGTCTCAACGCGGATAAGCTCTGCCGCGATCGCGTCAAGCGCCTTGCGGTGCTTTTTCACAACATCGCCCGCGCGGCGGAGTGCCGTATCGATGATCTTCTTAACTTCAGAATCAATCAGTTTTGAAAAATCTTCGGAATATTCGCGCTCGCCACGCACGGAAACTCCCAGAAACATCTGTCCGCCGGTGTCTTCAACGGCGAGCGGGCCGATTTCGTCCGACATGCCGTACTTTGTGACCATATCCCGAGCGAGAGCTGTCGCAACGCGGAGATCGTTCGAAGGGCCTGTTGTCACATCGCCGAACAATGTTTTCTCGACAATATAGCCACCCATCGCGACAGCGATGTCGTCAAGAAATTCTTTCTTCGACTGAAGTTTCCGCTCTTCGAGCGGGAGCTTCAGGGTATATCCTCCCGCATATCCGCGGGCGACGATGGAGACTTTGTGCACCGGGTCCGCATGCGGCAGAACGGATGAGACGAGCGCGTGTCCCGCCTCGTGATACGCGGTAATTTTCTTTTCCTCTTTCGAAAGAAGGTGGCTCTTCCGTTCCGGCCCCAGCATCACTTTTTCTATGGAACGGATAAGGTCGTACTGGCTCACTTTTTTCCGGTCTTCCCGCGCCGCGAGAATCGCTCCTTCGTTCATGAGGGAATATAAATCAGCGCCTGAGAAGCCGGGGGTTCTCTGCGCGATAACTTTGAGGTCGACATCTTCCGCGAAGGGTTTCCGCGCGCTGTGAATTTTCAAAATTTCTCCGCGGTCGTGGACGTCCGGAAGCGTGAGCACCACGCGCCGGTCAAAGCGCCCGGGGCGGAGAAGCGCCGGGTCCAAAACGTCCGGACGGTTTGTTGCTGCCATGACAATAACTTTCTCGCTTGGCTCAAAACCGTCCATTTCAACGAGTATCTGATTCAGCGTCTGCTCGCGCTCATCATTGCCGCCGCCCGTTCCTGTGCCGCGAACGCGCCCGACCGCGTCAATCTCGTCGACGAAGATAATCGCAGGTGCGGCTTTCTTCGCAAGTTTGAAAAGGTCCCGAACGCGGGAGGCACCCACACCGACGAACATCTCGACGAATTCGGAGCCGGAAATCGAGAAAAAAGGAACGTGCGCTTCTCCTGCCACCGCGCGCGCCAGAAGCGTCTTGCCCGTCCCGGGTGCACCCATAAGAAGCACGCCTTTAGGAATCCGCGCGCCGATATCCAAAAACTTTTTCGGATTTTTAAGAAAGTCCACGATTTCAACAAGCTCTTCTTTCGCCTCTTTGACGCCCGCGACATCTTTAAATGTCACCCGCTGGCTTTTGTCCGACGGGTCGATAACACGCGCTTTTGACTGCCCGAACGTGAATGCCTGCATGCCCGCGCCTTTCATCTGACGCGAGATAAGCCAGAAAAAGAGCAGTATGAAAAGCACCGGGACAAGGAATGGAGCGGCGTTCAAGAGGAAAAAGCCGACACCTGTCTGTTTTTTAATCTCGATATCAACGACCGCAAGCTCTGCGGGCGTAACGCCATAGTTGACGAGCGTCTCCGAGAGCGCCGTATCCGCCTCTTTCTTCGTCACCTTAACGAGCGGCGCCGCTTCTGCGCCTTCTGCCACCTCGGGTGCGCCAGTTTCTTCTTGGGATTTCATTTTCTCGCGCTCAACCTCGGCGTACGCATCGGTGTATGTAACGGACACTTTCTCGCCCTCAACGACTATGTTCGCAACAACACCGGACCTGATATCAAGCGCGAGCTGTGAAAGCGGGATTTCCGGCGTCACTTTTCGATTCTCGACGAGCAGTGAGTATGCGGTGACAAGAAGTAAAAGCACCAAAAGGATGCTGAGAATATTCCCCCACAGCTGCCGCCGCGGAGAAAAAACCGGGCCCTCGCCCTGTTTCAGGAAGTGCTGATTTTTCCCTTTTTTGTTTTTCTTTTCATCCGGCTGCATATATAGATTTTCAGATTGTACAACAAAATATAGGCCCTTGCAAGAACTCGCAAGAGTCCACAGTGGCGCAATAAGCGCGTGGTTGGTAAGGATTTTGTTGCGGTTTCTCCACGGGTACGCTAGTATCACACGCAGAATACGCATTCGAAAAGGATAGGCGCGTGGCAGAGAAAAACCTCGGCACAGATTCAATTCGGTGGGATTTGTCGTGTTTCTATGCCGGCATTGATGACCCGCAGATCGAGAAAGATGTCGCGGCATACGTGCGCAAAATTCGGGACTTTGAAAAACAATTTAAAGGAAAGCTTTCGACAAAATTAGGGCCGGCACTTGCGGCATGGAGTGAGCTGGATATGCTTCAAAACAAGATTTTCACGTACTTGTATTTGTTAAAATCGCTGGATCAGAACAATGAGGCAGTGAAAACAAAAACCGACGTGTGCGAGAAAAATCTTCAATCCGAAGCGAGCGAGCACCTGACATTCTTTATACACGAACTGGTTAAGATCCCTGAAAGCGCAGTGCGCAGACAGGCCGGAAAAGAAAAAATCGTTGCGGCTCACCTGTCGTGGATCAACGACGCGCGCCGCATGAAACCGCACCTGCTCTGCGAGAAAGTCGAAGCGGCACTTTCGAAAAGGTCTCTTTTCGGGCCGGATTCGTGGAGCCGATTCTATAGCGAAGTCGAATCGACTCTCGCGTTTCATTTTGAGGGAGAATCGCTGACACAAAGTGAACTCTTGTTGGTACTAAACGAAGACCCCGACCCGGAACGCCGGGCACGGGCACTTCTGGTATTCAACGAAATGCTAGGAAGGCAATTTGGAGCGCTCTCTGCGCAGACGCTCAATATGATCGTGGGGTTGAAACAGATTGAAGACAAAGATCGCGGCTTTAAGTCCCCCATGGAAGCACGGAACAAGAGTAACCAAATTCCCAATGACGCCGTAGAAGCCCTTCATGCGGCGACGGCAACAGTCGGGGCGCAACTTGCGCGGCGATATTACATACTCAAAGGCAAATTTCTGAATATCCATCCGCTTGCGTGGAGCGACAGAAACGCGCGCCTTCCGTTTGAAGGCGCCGGCTCCATCCCATATCAGGAAGCGATTGCCATGGTCTTTGACGCATATGAAAGCTTCAGCCCCACACTTGCAAGAATTATCCGAGAGATGGTGCGCCAAAAAAGGATTGACGCTAGCCCCGGAGCCGGAAGAGACAGTGGAGCATTCAATTATCCGGCCGTGTTGCCCGGAAATGTGCCTGTCTGTTTTACCTTCATGAACTACTTGGGAACCGAACGGGACGTCATGACGCTCGCACACGAGCTCGGACACGCCGTTCACGGAATCCTTGCCGGGGAATCCCAAGGTGTGCTCATGCAAAGAGCGCCGATCGCGCTCGCGGAGACGGCATCAATTTTCGGAGAGATGACGACGTTTAATTTCCTTAAAGCGCGGCTCATAAAAAACGGCGACAAAAAAGCACTCATCGCTCTGAACATGGGAAAGCTATCCGACGGCATGAACAGCATCGTCCGGCAGATAAGCTTCTCAAATTTCGAACGGCGCATTCATGCTGTCAAAAATCGGCTGTCTGTCTCCGAACTTGATGCAATCTGGATGGAAGTAACTAAAGAGTTTTACGGGGACGATGGCGAAGTGTTCACTTACGAAAATTGCGAACACTTGTGGTCATATATTCCCCATTTCCACAATCCTTTCTATGTGTACGGATACGCGTTCGGAGAACTTTTGACTCAGTCGCTCTACGCGTCTCAGGGAAAATTCAAGAAGGAAAAGTTTGAAGCGCTCTATCTCGACCTCTTGCGCGCAGGTAGCTCAAAGGGGGCAAAAGAACTCTTGGCGCCACTGGGGCTTGACCCAACGCGAGCAGAATTCTGGGAAGAAGGGTTCAGGCCGATCAAGGCGCTCCTCGATGAAACGGAAAAATTATCTGCAGAATGCGGATTGTTATAAAGCATGAAGAACACGAACGCGGCACGATATGCGCCGCGTTTTTCTTTTGCTACAATACGCCTATACAAGTATGGCGCTGGTTCAAAACAAAAAAGCATATTTTGATTATGAAATCCTTGAGGAAATCGAGGCGGGTATCAAGCTTTTGGGTTTTGAAGTGAAGTCGCTTAAAAAAGGACAAGGGTCTTTGGCGGGAGCGTATGTTATCATCCGCGGCGACGAGGCGTTCCTTGTCGGCGCCCATGTGCCGCCCTACCAACCGGGAAATACTCCAAAAGACTATGACCCTCTGCGGCCGCGGAAACTTCTTCTTAATAAAAAAGAAATCGTAACGCTTGCCGAGTTTGAAAAACAGCGAGGATTGACAATGATGCCACTTTCGATGTATAATAAAAACGGGAAAATCAAGGTCTCGGTCGGCATCGGGCGCGGAAAGAAAAAATACGACAAACGCGAAACGATCAAGCGGCGCGACGTTGAGAGAGAAATCGGAAGAACGTTGAAGGGATAGCATGCGTTCGCTCAAAATATATTTTCCTCTTGAAAAGAAAGTATATTTTGAGGGGATGCACGGCATCGCCAAAAAGAACATTTTTACGTGCGCGCGTAGAGCTTGAATGACTCTCAAAACCGTTCATTAAAATAAGTGCAAACTTATTGTCAAAAGCAAAATCAGTCGCGTCTCCATACTTTGGAGCGCTTGAGCTTGCTCCGGCATACGCATAAATTGCGAGCCGGCGTCTCTCCCCTGACTTCCGATAGGGAGAGTAAGGCGTAATATCTTCGGTATAGGAGTTGCGTAACCGTTTCGCACGCACTCCGAAACAAAAGAAACTCGGCGTCGTGCGATTTTGAATATTTTTTACGCACCGCGCTTAAACACAAAATATCCTACACGCGTAGAACCACCTAAAAACCCTTTTTGCACGTGGGTTCGATTCCCGCCATCTCCACTCGACTCGTTTTGCTTATAGCAAAACTCGCTCGTGGTAAACCACAGCGATAAAAATTACCCCTACTGCATCGGGGTAATTTTTATTAGTCGAGTGCCCTGCCATTCAACTGGCCCTGAGGGGCCGCTCAGGCCCTCGAACGGGAGCGAGTAGTGAAACAACGAGTCGAATGGGCTAAAATAACATTATGTATCTATATATGATAAAAAATTCTGCTGACAAACTTTACGTCGGGATTACACTAAATCCTAACGAACGTCTGCGCTATCATAATTCAAAACAAGGCGCAAAATTTACAAAATACATATCAGATTTTAAAATTGTATTACTTGAAAAATATAAAACCATAACAAAAGCCCGACAAAGAGAAATTCAAATCAAAAAATGGCGACGAAAGAAAAAAGAAAAACTAATAGAATTATATCTAAACGGTATAGACACACGAGTTCGATAACGAAGCGTCTCGCCCATCTCCACTCGACTCAGCCTCAACAATCTCGGCTTCTCTCGTGGCAAGCCACCGACATAGAACAACTTGTGCTGAGCCTGTCGAAGTATGTGGAAGAATAAAAATGTCTCGGAAATGAGGTGTTTTTATTTTATTCATTTTTTGTTACTCTAGCCTTAGAAGCCACCCCAAACATACAGGAGGTTCGGATGACACCAGAAAAAGTACTTGAGATCATCGAGACATACCATAAGCTTTTCGCCGCAAGAAATATCGGCAAAATCGATTATCCTCACGACGATTTGTTTGACGGAGAAGTACATGGTCTCGAACACTGCCATGGCATGCTCGACAAGATGGTCGAGTTTGTCCGTGAAGGACAGATGGAAAAAGTGTTTCGCTGGCTCGGTTTTGTCCAAGGTGTTCTTTGGTCAACCCGAGTCTACAATCTCACTGATCTCAAAAATCATAATCGACCACCAAATGAAGAGTGAGCAACAGCCATAAGTAAGGGCCGACACTGCAAGATCGTCGGCTCTTTTTCTTTGCATAAAATCAACAGGTTCTAACTTCTTCCATGTATCTCACCTAGACAACTCTTTCTGTACATGTTTTTGCAAATTCTACAAAAGCGTTTATATGCAACATATTTTCGTTTTGCTTGAGAGAGGTTCTCCTTCGACAGGCTCAGGATAAATAACGTCATTCATCAGTCTCCACCGACATGGAACGATATGGAAGAATAAAAATGCCCTAATTTTCAGGGTGTTTTTATTTATAAAAAGAAAAAGCGCAGTACCCAAGGGTCGTGCGCTTGTAACGAATCCGCTCGCGATTACTTGCGGGCGTAAAGTCGCGTCATGGCGACGTGGTAGCCTGCGTCAAGGGCTTGTTGTTCTCGATCGAGGTCTGTGGCGGTTTCGGGTGCGTCCACGATCTCGAACGCAACCACGCTGTCCACATGCTCCGCCGGAATCTGCGCTAGCACTTCAGCAATCAACGGTTTGAACACGCCATAGTAGCCATAGGTGTGATACGTTCTGATGTCGCAGATGGGCCTGAGACCATTCACTTTGTCCGTTGGTTTTGGGTCCCACGTGTAAGCGACATCGAACAGATCGACCAGCTTGATGTTGTAGGGATGCCCATCTGCCGACCGAAATAAACCCTCGGCGCCGCGAGCGAAACGAATGACTGGCTTTATGCGCTCGGCGAGTTCCTGAATGCGCTTATTCGAGACCTCCGGAATCCAGATTTTCTTCTCGACTCTGGCCACCTGTGCCATTGTTCGCCTCTCTTTCGTTTGGTTGAAACGTGTAGTCGAGCCGACGTGGCTCGACTAAAACGCTGGTGCGAATATAGCATGCGTTACTCTATTCATCAAGGTCTAAAAACGGACGGGTACTATCTTTTGTGGAGCACTTGGCCGACTCCCCGCCTGCGCCGTGCCTGCGCACGCAGGAGACAGGCTGCCATCTTCATGCTATGCGCGCGAAACTTGACATTTTAAATTTTATTGCTATAGTTCCGTTAGAGTTAGCAGCTTTCGTGAACTTTAACGCGGGAGGATGTCGTGAAAAAATCAGTCGCGCTCGTTGTCGCAATGAGTATCCTACTCGTTGCCTGCGGCGATCCGGAATATCTTGGCAACGGACCGAATAGGAAACACTACCCGACTTATGGTCTCTTTAACGAGAGCACCGCTAAGAGTAAGGACGTTTGCTACGAGCTCTCTGTAGGAAATGTCATTTGGAGCATCATTCTCTTCGAAACCGTTATCTTTCCCGTTTACTTCGTTGGCTGGAGTCTGTACAACCCGGTTCGCCTTAAGAAGGGTCCGGGTGACCAGTGCACCTTCGATAGTTGACAGTACACCCTGTCGTTAAAATCAGTGACGCCGCTCCGACACTTCGGGCGGCTTTTTGTTTACTAGTTGGGTCGAGTGATTTTTATACGACTATCACAAATTTAAAACCGCTCTCGATGAGCGGTCTTTTTAAACATATCCCTAATATAATTTTAGGGCTTCCGCGCAACAAAATAGTTATCTACGCGGATGATTTCAAACCCCGCCGCCATGGCATCGCCTTTTTCCTTTTCGTTGACGAAGGGCCGCGGACCGATCTGCGGCATAATGAAGCAGCCGCCATGGCGGAGAACTCGCCGCGCCTCGGAATAAAATGTGCCTCTCGGACGATATCCTTCGGCGCCCATCATGATGTAGATATCAAACGCATCGCTCCCGAACGGCAGATTCTCAAAATCACCCTGCATGAACACATCCCCTCTCTCGCGCGCCTCGGCGTAATCGAGAAGACTTTGCTCTTTATCAAGCGAGGTGTACACGTGATGAATGCCCGCTTCTTTAAGCACCGCTTTCACGCCGACCGCGGTCAACCCTGTCGCGGATGCAGTTTCCAGTATCTCAACCGGGTCCACTTGATTCTGCATCGGGAACGTAAGGTCTCTTACAACGGAACCGATCTCAAATGCCTTTTTATCGAGACCGCACTCGCGCGCGAACTGCTCGTATCTCTCGGGGTCGCTATAATTGCCAGTTGTCGCATAAAAGACCATTTCTCTCCGCAGGTGGTCTGTAAGCACCGGCTCTCCCTCCCAGGCAGAATGCAGGTATATCTCTTTCTAGTTATACGCCGAGCCTGCGTATTGTCCAGGACCTGCAAATGATACCAAAAACCGCCGGCAAAAAAGCCGCCTTATGGCGGCCTTATCTTGAAAAAACTTGCGCTTAACGAAGAGAAACACGGTGCAGGTGTTCAAAGCCTTTCCCGGTGCCGAACTTGAACACCGAGGGTCGGCCTTCACCCAAAATCTGCCCTCGCACACTGCGCGCGACTACATCCGGCTGGATGTAGTAGGTGAGAAGATCGTTGCGCAATCCCTTACACTCCAGATGTCCAAATGTCGACCTCGGCGCCTTTTCTTCCTCGGCAGGAACGATCAGCAACTGGACATTCACTGCCTTGTCAAAAAGCTCTTTTGTCGCGTTCTCCAGGCGATCGACCTTCGCGAGCTCTCCCTCCGCATTGAGACGAGCGACGAACTCCATAAGACCTTCATCTAACATCGTTACGCTGCCCGGAAGATTCTTATAGAAAGTCACCGTTACTTTTGAGGAACCCGGGTAGCATGCATCAACAGTGTCACAGAACTGTCTTGCAAGACGCCTGAAATCATAGAACGAGATCGAACCGAGCCGTTTGCGGAAACTCCAGCGATCCATTGGTTCACCTATTCTTTTTTCTGAATGGTACTATACATATACTCAGGCAATGTGTCAAGGCTT
>CAZNJQ010000012.1:0-18558 GCA_964573545.1 uncultured Candidatus Saccharibacteria bacterium
TCAGCGCCACAAGTTCACCAACAGTGATAATACCCTGCTCAATAAAATAAACTGATGCCACGAAGAGGGCGCTCTGTGTTGCGAACACGACGATTCTCTGGAAATAGCTGACGTTACTCCATATTGATTCAAGCCGATACCATAGGCCGTACGTCTTTTCGAGCATTGAGACCCTTGTCTTCTCAGACTGGTATTCCTCGGCTGTCGCTTGTTTTATAGACTCGATTTGCTGCGCCGCTTCTGCCGCATCGCCCCACCCCTCGCTCCACGCCCGATGAGCAACCTCATCAAGAGCGACAACCGGAGGAAGAATGCGCATCAGCAGCAGGACATACAAAACGACGCCGGTAAGTAATATCCCCGCAAGCGCCACATTGATACTCGCCGCAAGTGTGATACCAATAATGATGCCTAAAAACTGAGGAGCTATGTTTACGAACGTCTGCACTATGGCGCTTGACCTCCATCCGGCCTTACTGAACAGCTCTATAACCTGATTGACCTTCGCTTGTTTATGGAAAGACATCGGGAGATGGAACAAGTGTATGAACCCCGCTGCCTGGATGCCCAAGTGAAGCTTGATATCCACACTGCGCCGCAGCCGGTCTATGACCCAATCGGCATTGTTCGCCACGAGCTGAATAACGACCCAGGCGAGGAAAAAAGAAAGCCACACCGGAATTTGTCCGGCGTCGAGTTCCCCACGGGAGACGCCTATCAAAGTATCGAAAAAACGGCCGGTGATGTACGGAACAAATCCGTTCGCCGCCGCCGAGACAACTCCAAGAAACGACAAGAGGACAAGTTGTCGTTTAAATAAGCGCAAATGGCGCCACAGTGCTTTCACACCAATGTGGATGTTTGTTTTTTGTTTTTCCACTGGGTTCATCTCAATTGCTTTTAAAATATGCAGCGTGGAAGGTGTGCATTCGCACTCCGTTCGACATGGTCACAAGTCACTAATCCTTCGACTGCGCCCCTTGGGCTTGCTCAAGATAAGTGCTCGCGACCCCGCCTCGCGGTTTTGCTTGCCCATGCAAGCAAAACATCGCTGCGGCTTCACAAATTGCGCAAAGCAGGCAAACTGCTTTGTGTGCGGGCAATTTGTGACCCCACCGGGATTCGAACCCGGGTTCCGAGCTTGAGAAGCTCGTGTCCTGACCAGGCTAGACGATAGGGCCGGATAGTGGTGTATTTATAATCAGCCGTTCAATTGCCTTCCTGCTTTTCCATTTTTTAATCTGATATTCTCTGGTTTGTGCCTCACTTCTTGTCTCGAACTTCTCAATATACATAAGGATACATGGCAATTTGTTCCTTGTCGATTTTACCTTACGGGCATTGTGATACCCTAACCTTTCGGTTACACTTCTCGTGCTTCCGCTATAATACGAGCCATCCCTTAACCGAAGTATATATACATAATACATATTTATGTGGCTAGTCCCGACCACCACACTGTGTGGTGGTCGGGATCCTCGATTTTGATAAATCAAAATCGGGAACGATAGGGCCTACGAGATGAGCATACTATAACACGAAGTCATCGAAAATCTATCCTCTCAACCGCGCGAAAAACATGCGATATGCACATCGCTCATATATCAGCCGGCACTTCCCTGGTATATAATGTAGATACGTATACCACCCTCCATGAACGACGGCATCCTTAGCAAAAAAATAGCGGAGATGAAAAAAATCGGAGCACATATGAATGCGCCGGAGTGGCTCATAGAGGCGCTCGCGACGCCGAAACGCGTTTCGAAAATGCAGTTCCGTTCATCGGTCGGAGGAAAAATGGAAACCCTGACGGCCATCCGTGTGCATCATCGAAACCCACACCCTACCGGCGCACGTCCGTACAAAGGCGGCACACGGTTCCATCCGGGCGTCACCGAAGAACTTTTGACGGTTCTCGCGATGGACATGACGGAAAAGTGCGCGCTTGCGGGCCTTCCTTTCGGGGGCGCCAAGGGCGGTATCGCGATTGACCCCTCGGCATGTTCCGAAATCGAACTGCGGCACATCACGGAGAAGATGACGATGGAGATGCTTAAAGAAAACATCCCCCACCCCGACATTGATGTTCCGGGTCCCGACATGGGCACGAACGCGACAGTTATGTACTGGATGTATAATACCGTCGCGCTCATGAATCACTTCAGGAATATTCCCAACGCGACCGCTGTCGTAACTGGAAAGCCGATAGAAAACGACGGTATTCCCGGCCGTGAAAATGCAACCTCAAACGGCCTCCTCATCCAGCTTAAAGAATTCATCCGCATTGCAAAACTAAAATTCAAAGAGCGGCCCACGATGGCCATTCAGGGGTTTGGAAATGTCGGCGGAAATGTCGCTCTTCTCGCGAATGAGAAAAAGTTTAATTTCAAAGTTATCGCCGTAAGCGATGGAAAGGGTGGTATATACAATCCGAAAGGACTCAATATCCCTGACGCTAAAGCGTGGTACGACACCCATGGAGGGTTCAAGGGATATGCCCGCGGCGGCGACCACATAACGAACGCTGAGCTCCTCGCGCTTAAGACCGATATTCTGGTTCCCGCAGCGATTGAAAATCAAATCACCGGAGCGAACGCCCACGCGATTAACGCAAAAATCGTCTCGGAAGGAGCAAATGAAGCCATCACGCCCGAAGCGAACGAAATACTTGCGGAACGCCGCATCGCCGCCATTCCGGGAATCGCAGCGAACGTCGGCGGCGTCGTTGTGTCATACCTTGAATGGAGAAGGAATCGCGGAGATCGAAGGCACTCTGTTGACCTTGAAGAAGAACACGCCTGGGTGGAAATGGAGCTCACGAAAATCATGCATTCGGTCATCCGGAATGTGTACGCAAAAAGCAAACAGGAAAAATGCTCTCTGTCGCAGGCGGCGCACATGCTTGCGATGGAAACGATCCAAACGCTCCTCAAGAGAAAATATAGCGTCTAATTCTTGGCACTTATAGAGCGCTGATTTTTTTAAGCACCGCGAAATCTTTTTTCAAATCATCGAGTGTCGCCCTGTTGTATATCGCCGCCGCGGGATGATAAAGCGGTATGATTTTTAATTTTCCGTACGGCGCGTCGGCTTCAAACACCCTACCGTGGAGTTTCCCTATCGGCTGGAGCTCTTCCCAAAGGTTGAATTTCTCCAAAATGTACTGCATTGCGTAGCGGCCGAGTGTTGCAATAATCCGCGGCTCTATAATCTCGATCTGCCTGTCTAAAAACGGCGCATACGCTTCTATCTCATCCGGAAACGGGTCGCGGTTTCGCGGCGGCCTGTCTTTGACAATATTCGTGATGTACACCTCCTCCCGCTTGAGTCCGGCTTCAGCAAGGAGCGAATCCAGAATTTTGCCCGCCGCGCCACAAAAAGGACGGCCTGTTGCGGCTTCATTCCTGCCCGGCGCTTCGCCGATGAAAAAAATATGCGCGTCGTGGCTTCCTTCCCCGATGACGGGAAAAACTTTATTTTTCACCCGCTCTGTATAGAGCGGCGAGTCCCGAAGCTCAAAGACTTCGTCGCGGATCTTCCGCATTGCTTCTTTTTTTTCATCCGCAGTCTTAAAGCTCGCCATTGTCCCAGATGCCGACGGTTTGTTTTATCTTTTTTTCAATTGCCCACATTCCGATAAAGACGAAAAGCATGAAGATGGTGGCAACGGCGGCGAGGGTGAACAAGCCAAATCCGGCGGCAACGCCGATACCGGCCGCGACCCAAAGACTCGCGGCTGTCGTGAGCCCCTCAAGCCGGGCATCTCTAAAGATGATCATACCCGCGCCGAGAAATCCGATACCGACGACCACCTGTGACGCCATGCGAAGCGGGTCAAAGTTGGTAAGGCCGACATACTGTTCCGTCATAACCCACGAAACGACGACAAAAAGCGCGGCTCCCAAACTCACGAACGCATACGTTCGCATCCCCGCAACTTTATGAGCGAATACGCGCTCTGTTCCCAGTATCATTCCGAGGAGCATCGCAACGAGGAGCCTCGTTATGATCTCGATAGTCTGCTGGTCAAATATGGTAAGAAGTAGTTCCATAAAACCTTAGTATATCTTTTTGTTTACATTAATTATATATGAAAATACCTGTCATTCCCACATGCGGGGAGCGGCGTCAAAACAACGTGCGCGGCTTTCCTGATTTCTCCTTCTTGTCCGATACCTCTCGATCCCGCTCGCCTCTCATCTCCTGGAGAGTCGCTGCGATAGTATTCCGATAGAGACAATAATCACACTCGGGCGACGCATCCGGTATCGTATCTTTCTGAAGGCATTCTTTTACTTGCAGGAGCATGGCAGGAATCCACGCGTCGGAACCAGTATACGGGATGATGGAAATATCAAACTCAAGCTTTCCGTCAAATGCTTTGACGTCCTTTTTGCCGTTCGCATATACGAAATACCCCGTATCGGAAACCTTGAACCCGTTCTGGCGCAAAAGCCACTGATACACCTCCATCTGCCGCTTATACCCATCCTGCCAATCGGCATCCAGAGTCGGTGCTTCGTCTTTGCTTGTTGATTTATAATCAACGACATGAAGCTCGCCTTTCGGATTAACCCACACGTCGTCGATGGCGCCCGAGATGGTGAACCCCGTCGGCTCGTGCACGCACAAGACACCCTTGAAATTCTCGCGCCAAACGTCGATATCCGCGTGTCGGAACGGGACCGCATCGATACCGTAGGCATCCATGAGTGGATGTGCTTTCCCTGCCGCGCGATGGATGTCAAACTCTTTTTTAAGAAGCGCATCAACGGCACTATTTAAACTAAAAGGGAATCCTGGCGGACGGGCAGTGCCGAGTTTGTTGTCAATATAAAAGCACCGAGGGCAGGACATAAAGAGGTCGATTTTCGACCTGCTTAATTTCCATTTTTCTCCGCCGTAGTTCCAGTTATTGTTCCTACGAGGTTTGTAATATTGAGACATAGTATGCAGATACATCACGCGCTATACAAAACAAGAGCCGTGTGCGTCATCCCACAGTATAACAAAGCGGAAAGATATAAAAAAGAAGGCGCTGCGGTTGCATCGCCTCCTGTAGTGCGCCGTTCTTGTTACTTTTTGGTGCTCTTCTTCATCGCTTGGTCCCCTTTCCACTTCCTGAAGGGGTGGGGGTGGGGGCCATTCTTCGCCATCCGCTGAGCGAGTTTCTTCCGCATCCGGCGGGCTCTCCTGACGTTGCTCATGTCCGTAATCCTTATCTTATGTTGTGACTACGCTTTTCAGTATACATAAAAATATTATATTGTCAATACCTTGACAAAATACAGATTCTGTGTAACATTCAAGCATACGTTTTTAGTTCCTGTAGAGAAGAAGGAGACGAGCCATGGCTAGTAAGAACGACTGCGTTTTTTGCGGCTTCCCCGTCGGGAAGGGCGGCGACCGCCACAAGAAGGGCCACTGCCCGCCGATGCCCAAACCGGGCAAAAACCGCTTCTCGCGCAAGCGTGCGATTGCGCGGAAGAAGCGCGAGGGCATGGTCCATGTCGTCCGTGGCATGCCGGTCGCCGGCACCGGCAAACCCGCCGCCTCGTCCCCCGGACGCGGTGGAAAAATCTAAAAAGACGCCTCCAAACACCAGGAGATGCGTCAAAACTAACGGCAGCTTTTCGGAGCTGCCTTCTTTTTTTGTCGCTACGGTCTATCGTTCGTAAAGCCCCACAATCTCTGCTTTGTCGAGCACGTGCCCGACTATCGCCTCTTCAAGCATTTCTTTGTCTGCATCGGGTGGCAACGCGAGCTCTACATCAAGTGCATAGATCTTGAAAAAATAGCGATGCTCACCGGACGGCGGACACGGACCCCCGTATCCCGGCCTTCCGAAACTCGTTATGCCTTCCGTCGCCTTCTCCAATGGGAACCCTGAAGCGATAGTATTGTTTGTCGCCGGTATATTCCAGGCTGTCCAATGCACCCAAAGCCCCGATGGCGCATCAGGGTCGTCGACGATAAGGGCGAGCGACTTTGTCCCCTTCGGAATGCCGGAGATTTCAAGCGGCGGATTTATATTCTCTCCATCGCATGTGTATGTTTTAGGAATCGCTCCGTTGTGTTTAAAAGCAGGACTTTTTATTTCCATATATTTAGAAGTATCCGATATGCGCACGCTCCAATCACTCCCCATTATAACACCACTCAAAAGAGCGGCAACCGCGAGAATAAATACGGCAAAGACGACACTGCGGACAGAAAAAGGCAGCGGGGTCATTTTTTACGTTTAAAACTCACGCCCTCTTCAGTAAGAAGAAGTATCTTCTTTTTTGCGCCTCTGTTGTAGCGCCCCGCTGTGCCATCGGATTTAATAACTCTGTGACACGGGATCCGCGGGTCGTAATTTTTTGCGAGGATATTGCCTACGGCGCGGGAAGCAAAGGGGCTTCCCGCGCGCCGCGCGACCTCGGCGTATGTGAGCGTCTTTCCGCGCGAAATACGCGCGACTATACCAAGAACACGTCGGGTAAAAACGGAACCCATACTGTTTGCGGCTATCACGCTGTTATCGCGCAAATGTTGAAAGGATATTCGCAAAGAATTGCGATGCACCGCTTGAAGAAGTCGGCGGAGGAGGCGGTGGCGCAGACTCAAGCGTTCCTGTCGGCGGAGGCACGAAAATCTCACCCGATGGTGGAGCAAAACTTCCCGACGGTTCACTGAAACTACCGGAAGAAGGCGGCATTACATACGTCCCGCCGCTCCCGTCAAAACTTCCGGGTGGCGGAGGAGGCGGAGTAAAACTCCTCTCTCCGTCATATGTTCCTGCGCCCGGCATGGGCGACATCTGTGAATTCGGCGGAAGATACGGCATCGGCGACATTTGCCCAGAAGGAGGAGCGCCTTGCCACCCTTCGGGCGGACGCATAAATCCGTTTTCGCCTCCTCCTGCATTTCCGGGACTACCCGGAGCAAAGCCACCTTCCGGAGGCATCATTCTCGGCCCCCCTTCTCCGCCAGTCGGTGCTCTAAAAAATCCTCCTCCAAAACCAGGCATTGGCGCTCCATCGCGCGGCCCCTGAAATTGCGGAGGCGTGGGGAATGTGCCCTCTCGCGGCGGCATCTGCCCAGTCTCTCCTTCTGGCCTACCTCCCGATTGTCCTCCAAAATTCTGTGGCGGCATCATGGGAATTTCTCCGCGCTCAAACTGGTCTCTCATTTGATTGAACTGTTCGAAGCGCGATTTGAATTGTTCCTCGACTTGGCTCCGAAATTCGGGCGGTATGTTTTCAAAACCGGGCGGAAATCCCCCTTCGGCACCCGGACCGAATCCTTGCGGCGGCCCGAATCTCTCCGGACCTTGCGCCGGACCGAATTTTTCTATTTCAATGAACTGACGAAGGGATTGCTCCGCTTCTTCTGGTTTCAGAAATCCTTCATTTACGGCGAACGCCGCACATTCATCAAAGTGCGATGTGTCGGAGCAATACGCACGACACTCTTCTTCACCACGGCAACCGCCGGGACCTCCCTGTGTTTTCACTTTCTCGTCAATCGCTTTGAATTTTTCTATCCGCTCAAGCTCCTGCGGAGGCAAGAGATTGTTTTTCTTTGCGAACTCGAAACATTCGTTTCTGTGCGCGGGGTCATTACAGAACGCTTCACACTCTCTTCCGCGGCAGCCGCCTGGCCCTCCCTGCTCCGCCGCTCTCACGAACTTCTGCGCCTGTTCAAACTCTTCCTCGCCGATAAATCCCTGCTCGCGTGCGAATTGGAGACACTCGCGCTCGTGCCCCGGCGCGTTGCAGTATGTTTCACATTCGCGGCCACGGCACCCTCCGGGGCCTTCCGCATTCATTGCTTTTTTAAACTTCTCGGCATCCGCGGAATTCATAAGCCCGTGCTCAACCGCAAAATTGAAACACGTTTCCGAGTTTGCGGGATTATTACAGAACGACTCACACTCGTTGAAATCCTTGCATCCTCCGGGACCTCCCTGCGCTTTCAAAACTTCTTCCGCTTTTGCTTTATCAATTCCGGGCTCACCGGGCCTGCCTGCGCCGGCAGGGCCGCGCGGTCCCCTTTGCGGAGAAAATTCTCCCGGACGCGGAATACCGGACGCACCACCCGCGAGGAATTCTTTTGCCTGCTCCGCCTCTGTGGATGTCATGAATCCTTTTGAAACAGCGAAGTCTATGCAGATATTCTGATTTGCAGGATTTTTACAAAACTCATCGCACTCCTTGGGTCCGCGGCAGCCGCCGGGGCCTCCTTCATCCCTGTGGCTCCGTATCTTCGCCGCCTCGTCAGAAGAAATAACACCTTCCTTCACACCGAAATTAAGACATTCATCAATATGCTCGTCAGAATCGCAGTATGCGCGGCACTCGCTGTCACTCCGGCAGCCGCCGGGACCTCCCTGCGGCGGCACAGAAGCACGCTCTTCTGTAGCGACACTGATACCATGTCCTTCCGCCCATGCGACACAGGCGTCTTTGTTTGTGCTATCGTCGCAAAACGCCTTGCATTCGCTCATCGAGGAGCAGTTTCCCAACTCCGGAATTGGAAATGTGACATCAGACGGATTCTGCGCGTACGCGATACCGGTAAAAAATATAAAAAACGCGAAAAGCACCAGTCCGGCATACACCAGTACGGGATTTTTAAGAGTATGTGTCATGGTTATTGCTGAAACGGATTAACGCTCTCAAACGGGTTTTTATATCCTTCTTCAAACGGATTCACCGTCTCGCCGAAAGGATTGGCTTTTTTTGCGATCTCTTCCTGCGCGGCTTTCTTCTCCGCTTCTACCGCCGCCTGCTGTTCCGCGAGAAGGTCGCTCTTACCCTTTGAGTAACCGAAGAAAAAGCCTCCTGAGGCTCCTGCGATAAGCGCAACGATGGCCGCGATTATAAGTATGTTTTTGTTTCCCTCTTCCATCATATGATGTATATTCCGCAGGGTATCCTGGAATACCAGGCGGTAAATGAATTAGTGATAATGTATACGCTAAGTATACTACCGTGGGGCAAGAAACGGAAAGTGGGCGCAGCTGACGGAGAACACATGCTTCTAATTCATTGTATGATTCCCCCGCCCAAACATTCGTCGCCGCCTGCACCGAGTGAAGCCGAGGTGTCATAGAGCACCAGTGATTGCCCCGAGCTCACCGCCCGCTGCGGCTTTTTGAATACAGCGATAAATTTTGCGTTGCGCATTTTGATTTTTACATCTTGAAGCGGCTGCCGATACCGTGTGCGTGCCGCATATACCTTCGAAGGCCGCGGCGCAGTGCCCGAAATCCAATTCACACCCTGAAGGGTGACTTCTTTTACGAGCCCATGCTCGCCCCTGCCGTGCGGAGAAACGGTAATCGTGTTTTTTTTCACGTCCTTTGCAACAACATAGAGTGGTTTGTCGCGAGGTGTCTTCTTTGTGACCGTGAATCCATGCCGCTGTCCGATAGTCAAAAACATCGCTCCATCGTGCCGACCGATTACATCGCCTTTCTCGTTTAAAACGTCGCCCGTTTTTTTTCGCATGTAGTGTTTCAAAAATTCTTTCATGTCGAGCTGGCCAACGAAGCAAAGCCCTTGGCTCTCCTGCCGCTCCGCGTTCGGAAGTCCGAATTTTTTCGCGAGCTTCCGCACCTTCGGTTTTTCATAGTCCCCGACAGGAAACAGCACGTGCTTTAACTGCCCTTGTGCCAGTGTCCACAAAAAATAACTCTGGTCTTTGTTTTTGTCCTTCCCCGCTAAAAGTTTAATATTTTGCGTTTTGCGTTTTGCGTTTTGCGTTCTCGCATAGTGCCCCGTCGCTATCATATCTGCCCCCATACCGAGCGCCTTCTTTAAAAATACTCCGAACTTTATCTCTTTGTTGCACATGACGTCGGGATTCGGCGTCCGGCCCGCTTTATATTCCGAAATCATGTAATCAATGACTTCTTTCTTGTATTCTTTTTCAAAATCAAACACGCGGAACGGAATGCCCACGTGCGCCGCTGCGCGCATTGCCTCTTTCTTGTCATCGCCCCTCGTGCATTCCAAAAAATCAGGCTGCCATACCTTTATAAAGACGCCTGTAACGTCATACCCCTGTTTTTTAAGAAGCGCCGCGGAAACGGACGAATCAACGCCGCCGGACATCGCCATGAACACTTTTGTACGCGTCTTTTTCATACCCTCTGTTATAACACAACCACGACACGATGAAAGACAAAGCCCGGCGTCGAAGCTTCAGCGCCAGATTTTTGTTGACACGTCGAGCCTGGGGACGTATACAGTGATAAGAGGTATCCACGAGAAAACACCGCAATGTGGCAGAGATTCAAAGAACTCTTGCTTTGGAAGCCGCCTGTGCGCGTAAACATTTCGACCCTCACCAAAGACAAGCGGAGGTCATTTGAGACCGACGAAGAATATGGGCAGTTCCTGGATACGATCTCGCGCCACATAAAGCGGGCGACTATCTCCCTCTTCGCGTCTTTGTTCGCAGGATCTGGACTTGTTGCGGTAGGGTTCATGCACCTCGTGGGTCGCGGCGCTCAGGAGTTCCCGTGGACATTGACCATTATTCTGGTAGCGGTGTGGCTTATCGAGCGGTGTGCGGCAAGCAAAGAACTGCAGGCAGTGCACCGCCTTCTGGATATCAAGATATAGTCTTACAACAGCATGGCTCTCGCGCCTGCTGTTTTTGTTTATCGCGAAAGATATCGCGCTTTATTTGCCACATGCTCGGCATGGGTTTTCGCATAGTGCATAACCCCGTCCTTGTCAGAGAGGTAATACAAATAGGGCGACTCTTTTGGATGTACGGCTGCAAGGATAGCATCAAGCCCCGGGTTTGCGATAGGACCCGGAGGAAGCCCTTTGTATTTGTATGTGTTGTATGGGGAATCGATCTGCAAGTCTTCCAGTGTTAGTTCATAGGTGTTCTTCCCGCTTATGTACGGAAAGACTGCGTCAACCTGGAGCGGCATATCGATTGAAAGCCGCTTCCACAGAATACCGGCGATCATCCGTCTGGTTTCCGTCGTGCGCGCCTCTCGTTCCAAAATCGACGCCATACTAATGATGTCGCGATACGGTTTGCCGAATGCAACCATATCGCCCTGTATCATTTCTATTTTGTTTTCGAAATTATCGCGCATCGCTTTATATATCTCCGGCGCTTCCGCGTTCGGAAGGAATCGATATGTATCGGGGAACAAGTATCCTTCTTCACCATGCGCGAGTCTTAAGAACACATCTTCATCGAATCGGGGAAATTGTTTGCTGTACGCCGCCGCTATCTCCCTCACTGTATATCCTTCGGGAATGAGGATTTTTACGTGAGTCAGCATAAACTCCCCTCTTACGAGACGACGCGCTGTCCCGAATACATTTTGTTTTCGCGGAAGATAATAATCTCCCGACAAAACTCCTTTCTCTCCGGCGCGCACAATGACTATGGCCTCAAAAAGAAGCCTTGATGAGATGACCGAACGCTCTTTAAGAAGCGCAGATATGTCTTTGAGAGTCGCGCCGTCCGGGATGGTAATGGTTTCCCCTTTGGGGAATTGCCGGGGCGGAGCCGCAACCACCAAATATGCCGACACAGAAAGTACGGCGAATAAAACCACCACCCAGAATACCCGGGGTCTGGTCTGTAAAAAAGAGCGCACGCGCGCCCCATACGAAGCGTAGGGGTGTTCGTTGTCCATAAGTCGCATTATAAAGGCAAATTCGGCGGCGGCTCTGCTTTCTTTGATTCGATACGCTTGAATGTCGGCGTCTCCGCCACGCGCCCGGGGAAGTGAAAGATCGTCGCCAACTCCTCAATGTTCAAGACGAACGGCTTGCGTTCATACGGCGGGAAATACCACGAGCGGTGGCGATAGGCGTCAAAGAGCTTCCATTTGAGCTCCTCGACAAGCGCCCCGCGGAACGAAAATGGTTTTACATCCGACCGCAAACCGACATAATTCTGCCACGGAAAATCAGACTGCGTGACCCGCTGGGGTATGATGGAGTTCAGATCATTCGAGCCATATTGCCTGAGAGAACCTAAAAGTCCCGGAATGTTGAGCCCGTTAAACGATTCTTCTTTGGCGAGATAAAATGCCCGCATGCCGCAATCAAATCCGATTTTCGATATGTTCCGTTCTATCGCTTTTATCGCATTCCGGTCCCCTTCGGTCAGGTTTGAGAATCGATAATCCTCTCCATCCTCCGGTGGAGGCCCGGAGCGCTCTTTCGCCTGCTTCATGATATCCTCGATCGTTTTCTTTCCCTCGTCCTGCCATGCCGTCTTCCAGTGGGACGTCGGGTCTTTCTTGCCCTTGTTCGCACGCACAAGGATCTGGAACCACACCTGTTCGTTCCGTCCGATGCTTCCCATATATTCAAGCATCGGTGTTATTGGATCGATTTTGTATTCTTCTTTCGGGTCCTTGTCGAGATTGTAGTCGACATAGGTCTTGATTGGGTATGGGTCGCCCTTCGCAAGCTTGAATTCCGATCCCCAGAGCACCCAGCCGGAGCCGGTCTTCGCGTACGGAACATCCGCAGTATAATCCGGAACTTCGTACACCTCCGCTGTCGGATACTGCGAGTAGATGCGTGATTCTACCGATTGCTTAAATCCTTTTCGTGTCCATATAAAAAATCGTATGTTCCCTTCAATCGAGACGATTTCCAGAGAAAACCATGCGCGAACCTTCCCTAAAATATACCGGTCGTACCATGTACTTTCCCCGAAAGTGACATAGACTCCTTGGAGCACGAGCTCCATGGCAAGCGGCGATTTAAAGACATCTTTGGGTACTTTTATCTCAAGAAGCGCATATTCCTGTTTTGAAAGGAAGAGCGCCCGTCGGTATGAGACCCACATATCCCAGAAAATAAAACCGAGCCCGACAGGCAACCAAAAAGGCGCGAGTTCAAAGGCTCGTTCAAAAAGCATTAGCAGGCTCTCTCGTATGAATTCAACAACAAGCACCTATTAATCATACAATACACGCTCCCCGCGGCAAAGATTGCAAAAACCGGGCAGTTATGGCATCCAAACATAAAACCGCCCTTGTGGGGCGGTTTTATGTTTGGAGGTTACGCGAGCGTATAATGATCCTCTTCGTCTCTTTTGAAATATTTCCTGTTCTGGAGATTCACAAGGACGGTGTTCGGTTTAACATAGCGCTCTTTGAGAACCCGTTCGACAAGGTCGTCTTTGTGGAGTGCGCGGCCTTCCTGTTTCAAGATGTCAGAAATGACGTCGCGCACGATGCCGCTTGAGTATCCCCACTCGGCAAGCCCGTAGATGCCCCGGCCGACCAAAACGAACCGTTCTTTATCCTTGATAAGTTCGTTGTGGCACGTCGCGATATGCGCCGAGCGCCCGAAAAGTTTCGTGATCTCTTTCGCAACTTCCGAGAAGTGGAGCGGTGAACCGTGTCGCCTGATGACAAGATACGCATAGTCACGTGCGCCGCGCGCCCGGATGTTCGGCGATGATGCAAGTCCCCACTCGCCCAAAGGATTTTGTCCGATGACTTTTGAGATATTAAGCCATCGCTTCAGTATCTCCTGCTTCTTGTAGCTGTCTGAAAGTTTCTTGAGCCTGGACTCAAACCTGTTTAATATCTCGTCCTCAACGACGATCTCATCTTCAGAGAGATTCTCGTACAAGTCATGGAGCGCGCGATGCACGTGCTGGCTCACATCCTCATCCAAGACCCATCGGTGTTTAAAATTCGCATCCTCGCGCTTCTTATTGAAATTATCGCCGATAACCAAAAGTAAATGGACGTGGTTCTGGACATCTTTCTGCGGAGAAATATGGGAGAGCAAATCCTCTTCGGCGCCAATGCCTCCGAAATTCCCATGCAGGAGGTCTTTGAGCTCTTCGAGGGCATCCGTCTCTTTCTCGTACGCGTCGGACTTTCTCATCGCCTGGAGGGCGAAATTCTCTATCTGGCGGACGCGCTCACGGGTGATTCCGTATGCCTCGCCTATGGATTCGAGGGTTTTTTTATAGGGGTCTTTGCCGAGCCCGAAGCGGCTGACAACAACATCCTGAGCTCGCTCAGGCAAAACTGCAAGGAAGGTCTTCGTTACCTGCTTTGGTTTAAACGTAATTGCCTTCATAGACATAATAGATATGCGTTGATTCTCTTTTTAGCACTTCGCAAAAGATGTGTCAACCCCCGCAGAACATCCTTACCCCTTGCTCTCCGCCTTTGTCTGTCCAGTCACGATATTCACCAATCTGCCGGGAATATACACTATTTTTCGTATGCCATCATCCTGCACCCACTTCGCAACCCTGTCAAGCCCGCACGCCATTTCTTTTATTTTTTCTTCGGAATCATGCCGTGAGACGGCAAGTTGCCCGCGAACCTTTCCGTCGACCGAAACAGCGATGACGAACTCTTCCATTTCTATCTTCTTCGAGTCAAACAGCGGCCATGGCTCTTCGTGAATTGAGTTTTTATTTTCAAGAACAGAGTGCCAGAGTTCTTCGGTTATATGCGGCGCAAACGGCGCAAGCAGGCGCAAAAATGTCGCATATGTTTCATTTGAGACGGAGTCTCTTTTCGTAAGTTCATTTATGAATATCATCATCTGACTTATCGCGGTATTGAACTTGAACGCCTCAATATCCTCGCCGACTTTCTTCGTCGTCTGATGGAGTATAGCTTCGGTCGCGGCATCATCTTCTTTTTTACCATCAACTTTCTCACTGAGATTCCAAACTCTCTCAAGAAAACGACGAACGCCGACAATACCTCCCATATCCCATGGGTAGTGCCCGACGACGTGATACGGGCCGATGAATCCCAAATACATGCGCACGCTGTCCGCGCCGACGGTCTCGACCTGTTTATCCGGGTCGATGACATTTCCCCATCGCTTGCTCATTTTCTGTCCGTCCGTGCCAAGAATGATGCCGCGATTAAATCGCTCCGTATACGGCTCCGGTTCGTTCACAATGCCGATATCAAAAAGTGCTTTATGAAAAAATCTTGAATACAGAAGGTGCATCGTCGTGTGTTCCGCGCCGCCGGAGTAGCGCTTCACAGGCATCCAGCTCTGAAGCGACTCCCGCGATGCGAACGCATTCGTATTGTTAGGGTCCGTGTATCGGAGGAAATACCACGAGGAATCAATGAACGTATCCATGGTGTCATACTCCGGCCGCCATCCTTTCCCAAATATGCGCTCCGTGCGCTCGCGAAGCTCTTTTGAACTCGCAAGCGGCGGCTCGCCCGTCGGTGTGAAATCGACATCGTCCGGCAGAAGCCATGGCAAATGCTCTTCAGGAATCGGATGCGACGTACCATCCGGCGCATATACGACGGGAATCGGGCACCCCCAATACCTCTGGCGGGAGATGAGCCAATCGCGGAGTTTGTATGTGGTCTTCTTTCTGCCCTTAACAAATGCTGTTATTTTCTCTTTCGCCTCTTCGTTGGTTAAGCCATTAAATTGATTTGAGTTAATGAGAAAACCATTTCCTACATGAGCAAAACCAGACTCTAAAATACTCTTGAGTTTTGCTTCTGCAAGACCAGGAATTTTTGTTTCTTCTGGAGAGCCGACTTGGGCTATCACCGGCTTAATTTTGAGATTAAACTTTAACGCAAATTGTAAATCTCTATCGTCATGCGCTGGCACTGCCATAACAGCTCCCGTGCCATATCCACCGAGAACGTAATCCGCTACAAAAACAGGAATTTCCTCGTTGTTTGCGGGATTTACCGCCACGACACCTTCAAGCCGTACGCCGGTTTTTTCTTTTCCTTCCGCAGTGCGCTCTATCTCTTTTTTGTTTTTCGCTTGTTTAATATATTTTTCAACTTCGTCCCAATTTTCAATTTTCGATTTTAAATTTTCAATTTCAGAGTGCTCTGGCGCAAGCACAAGATACGTCGCTCCAAACAACGTATCCGGTCTCGTTGTAAATACCTTGACTTTCGTCAAGGTCGCAGAATCACGCAGACCGAACACTGACTGTCGCTGAATTTTTTCTGCGTCATTCCGCGTCTGTTCAGCGTCTTTCTGCGAAGAGCGAAGGATGCGGAATGTTATTTCGCATCCTTCGCTCTTACCGATCCACGCGCGCTGCTGTTCCTTTATCTCTTCAGGCCACGCAAGTCCGTCCAGATCAGAAAGCAGCCTGTCGGCGTAATCGGTAATTTTCAAAAACCACTGCTCGAGTTCGCGTTTTTCAACAACCGCACCCGAACGCTCCGCCGTGCCGTCGGGAAGCACCTGCTCGTTCGCGAGCACCGTCTTGTCGACGGGGTCCCAGTTCACAACCGCTTTCCCGCGATACGCAAGCCCTTTCTCATAAAGCTTTAGAAAAAGCCACTGTGTCCATTTGTAATATTCGGGGTCCGATGTTATCACCTGCCGCGACCAATCAAACGACGCCCCCATGCTTTGTATTTGCGCCGTCATCCGTGAAATGTTCTCATACGTCCACTTCTTCGGGTCAAGGCCGTGTTTGATGGCGGCATTCTCTGCAGGAAGTCCGAAAGCATCAAACCCTATCGGAAAGAGGGTGTTATATCCCTTCATGCGCTTGTAGCGCGCAAAAATGTCCGGCACAGCGAACGCATACCAGTGTCCGATGTGGAGATTCCCGGACGGGTAGGGAAACTCAACGAGCGCGTAGTAGTTTTCTTTTCCACCTGCTTTGTCGGGCACGGCATAGAGTTCGTCTTTCTCCCATTTTTTCTGCCATTTCTTTTCTATTTTTGTGTGGTCGTAGGCGCTCATGCATAGTACGGTACCACAAAAAAACAAGGCGCTCTAGGGCGCCTTGTTTTCATTTTCGATGTAATTTCTATAAACCCCTACTTCCTGAACTTTTTGACCCCGATCCAGATAAGCGCTCCGAGCGCGATACCGAGGACGATGACGCGGAGGTAGTCGTTCATGTTTGACCAGTATCTCACCGACGCGACGATGAGTGTCAAAACACCGCCGAACGAAAGCGCCGTAGCGACGACATCAAGATTCCTGAAGACAAAGCTCGCGACAAGCGTCAGTGTGCCTAATACGACAAGCGCAATGAAGAAATTCCGCTCATAAAGCTGGCGCGCCGTATCAAATTCCTGTCCGCACGTGTAATTTTCGTTGCAGTATCCTTTCTGCACTTCGGTGATCGGTGCCGGCTCAAGACGCTCCGTTTGCGGGAACCCTTTTTGGAGAAATCTGTCCTCTACCCACTGCCCGCCGACTGCAACACACTCATTCTGCGTCTGCGGAACGACGTGTACCTGCTCCTGCTTACAGAAATCTTCAAACTTCGGCTCCGTGTATACAAGCCGCACACTGAACACAAAAAAGAGGTTCAAAATGACGACTATCGCGATGACGAGCCCCCAGACGATAAAACGCGAACTCTTAATGGTATCAAGTGAATGTTCCATAGAACGTGTTACTAATGAATATACCTATAATACTAGTATGAGAATCGTCCGTTGACAAACCGACACATGCGCATAGACTGAAACGAGACTACGCATGCTCTGAAGGACAGCGCGAGCGACACATGGACACCTGGGATTTCACGGTGTTACTGCTTTCAGCCGGATGGTCTTTGTATCTTTGCATACGTATCGCGCATCAGTGGCAAATCCATAAACCAGGAGAGGGTGCTGCAGCCGCAGTAAGGGTTTTCGCCCACCCGTTTCTCCTGCTCTTTATCTTCCAGGCGGCAACGGGCTTTGAAAATCCGGGAAGCATTCCTTTGTGGATTCACTTTCCCGGAATCTCTATATTCCTATCGGGTATAGGTATGTTGTACGCGGCGCATAGAACACTTGGCAAAAACTATGAAGCAGCCGTCGCCCTTAAGAATCCCTCTGCACTGGTGACGACCGGCCCGTATGCAATCATGCGGCATCCGATCTATTTCGGAGCACTGCTTATGGGAATCGGCACCGAACTCGCGCTCGCGAGCCCGTACATGCTCATCGTCATCCTGCTCATACCCCTCATCGTCTGGCAAATACATCGGGAAGAGAGACTTCTCTCATCGGTATTCAAGGATGCGTGGGCGGCGTATAAAAACAACACGCCGTACAAAATTCTGCCCTATATTTTTTAATCGCTCCAGCTTTCAGTGCGGGGCGATTTTGTTACCCTTTTATATTTTAAATTCAATTACATCCCCTTCTTTCACCACGTATTCCTTTCCTTCCGTGCGCACGAGCCCCTTCTCGCGCGCTTTCGGGTATGAACCAGAGAAAAGCAAGTCGTCGCAATGCACGACTTCGGCACGTATGAACGTATCCCTGAAATCCGAGTGGATAGCAGCGCCCGCCTCCGGAGCTTTCGCTCCCCGCCGTACCGTCCATGCACGGGTTTCGTCCGGGCCTGTCGTGAAGAATGTCATGAGCCCCAAAATCTCGTATCCTTTTTTAATAAGCTCGAGAATCCCTGTTGGAGAAACGCCGAGGCTTTTTCTGAACTCTTCCTGCTCATCCGAAGCAATCCCCCGCAATTCATGTTCCGTCTGTATATCAAACTCGACGAACGGGGCATTTTCTTTTTTAAGAAAATCCAAAAGCTCCTGTGGTATTTTTGTTTTTCCACCCGAGACGTTCAAAAC
>CAZNJQ010000012.1:18658-20201 GCA_964573545.1 uncultured Candidatus Saccharibacteria bacterium
ACTTCAATATCCTGAAGCGGATTTATTTTCCCGTGCACATGGATGATGTTTTCGTTCTCAAACACGCGGACGACTTCCGCTATCGCCGCGACTTCCCTGATGTGGGAAAGAAACTGATTGCCAAGCCCCTCCCCTTCGGATGCGCCTTTCACGAGCCCTGCGATGTCGGTGAACTGCACAACTGCAGGAACCACCTTCGCGGAACGCGAAAACTCGGCGAGTTTTGAAAGCCGTGGGTCTTCCACGGGAACAATGCCCACCGACGGGTCAATGGTGCAAAACGGATAATTCTCCGCAGGAACGGATTGTTTTGTCAGTGCGTTAAATAACGTGGACTTGCCGACATTCGGTAACCCAACAATACCAATTGAAATATTCATAAAATGCGATTCAGCAAACACTATGTAACCTCATCTCGCCCCGTTCAAAACAAGCCGCTCGCCGGCTAGTGTTTTGTGCGGGGCCGACATTTGGCAATCCTACGATGCCGATGGATAATGACATGGTGTGGACGTTGGTTTAAAAGACTCATGTATCGTACACGGCGTGGTCGCCGATCGCAAGGAGAGTAATTTCCTCTCTGCGCATATATGAAAAAACAATCCTCGTCTTGTAATTTACGGAAAAACTGTAGCGGCCGGAGAGGGGCCCATGTAATTTGTGAACCTTGAGTTGTTTATGATTTTTTACATCCCGCAACAACCCTAGTTTCCCCAAGACTTCCTCCTGTAACGCCACTTCAAGCTTATTAAACTGGCGGATGAATGTCGCCTTATACCCTATTTTCATGACAAGGAATCTTGCCTGCGAAGTTTACGCGCGAGAGCCTTGAGGTCTCCATGAAGCGTCGGCTCTTTCTCTGCCTTAAGCACGGCCGCTATCGCTTCTTCTTCAGCGAGGCGTTCAAGCGCTTCGCGAACAATCGCGGCCTTGTTTGAACTCCGTTGTTTTGCCAATCTTTTTACGAATTCTTCCAGGTGTGCCGGAAGCGGCACAGATAATGTGGTCATAATGATATATGATAATATAATATTACATTATCATATATCAGAGCGTAGCGTCTGTCAACGTAATAAAACCGTTACGCTGCGTTCGTACCCATACGACGAATACGTGCGAGGTGCGCTTTAATCTGTTCCGGAGAGAAGCGCTTGATGCCGCAGATTTTCGTAACGCGAACAGGACCGACGCCGGAGAAGCCCAAAATCCCCTTCCGCAATTCATTCGTGTTGTCGCCAAAGAAGAGTCGATCAAAGAACCGCGGCGTATCCATTGTCACGATGAGACGGGCCGTTTTCCCTTTGAGAAGCTTTTGCCATGTATATGTCTTTTCTTTTTCAAAACGAAACGCGAATCCGGGGAGAAACATGCGGTCAAAGAGACCCTTCAAGAGCGCTGGCATCGTGCACCACCAATTGGGATACACGATGACGATGTGGTCCGCCCATTTCATGTCTTCCTGCACTTTGATGAGGTCCGGCTCAAGCGCCTGGATTTCTTTGTAGCCCTTGTGGAGAATCGGGTCAAATTTCAGGTTTCCCAG
>CAZNJQ010000012.1:20301-21460 GCA_964573545.1 uncultured Candidatus Saccharibacteria bacterium
CAAACGAAAATCCCGCCAGAGGCGGGACTTTCGCAGACATTTGTAATGTTCAGATAACCCCAAACACTCACGCCTATATGGTATCAAAACGGGGTCAAAAAGTCAAGCGTTTCGGGCTACGCGCGCGGCCTATGGCTAAAGCGTTTTTTGCAGAGCAGAAACGCTCGCCCGAACACTCCTGCCCTCTCACGGGAGTGTTCTAGGGGTTTCGCCCCGCCCGGAGCTCCCTTACGAAATACTCCCCTTGCGACCTGAAGTCCGGTGAAAGCTCCATCGCTTTTTCTATTTCCGCAATCGCTTTCTGCCGTTCACCAAGCTCCACATACGCCGCGCCGAGCGAGATGTGCGCCTGTACGTCGTTTGGATTGCCTTTCAAAAATGCCTGCCACAATGCGGCGACTTTCTTAAAATCTTTTGTATCCGCGTACGCTCCGACGAGCGCGGAGCTCCATCGAACCCCATCTCCATAGACTTCCCCAAGAAGCGCTTCGGCACGCGGCGCCTGCCCTGTCCGGACGAGCATCGCAGCGTAGAAATCCCGTGCGCGGTCATTCTTCGGCTCAAGTATAAATGCGTCCTCGGTTGCCTTAAGCGCTTTTGTCTCATCTCCGATATTTAAGTATGCGTTCGCTAAAAGGTAATAGATGTCCTGCTTCCTGGGCGACGCCTTTAATGCTTCTTCAAGGTGCAGTATCGTCTCCTCGGGCATGCGATACGTCGTGAGGAGCGACGCCAGGAAGAGCCGCGGACGGGCATTTTTCGGATCTTCCTCGATCTGAAGCAAGAGCTCGCTCCGCGCACGCGTGAAAAACTCCTGTTTTATGTCCTGCGCCACGGGTGCTTGAGCAAGAGCGATGGACGCCTGCGAGAGCTGTTCGCGCACTTCGGCGCGCCCTAAGTATCCCGCCCGAAGCGCCTTTTCGAAATTAAAGAAATTATTTTGAAGGGCTGTATGTTGCGCTTCCGGAGTCGATGCCTGCTGGGCTTCTCGGAAATCCATGCCGTGGAGTAATGCGCGGTTCGCGCGTATCTCGCGGATGTTGAACATATAAAGCGCCGCAACGACGCCTACAATAACAAACGGAGCGACAAAGTGCTCCATGGCCCCCGGGGGGGGCGCGCGGCGGGGGGGGGGGGGGGGGGGGGGGGGGGGGGGGGG
>CAZNJQ010000013.1:0-12434 GCA_964573545.1 uncultured Candidatus Saccharibacteria bacterium
CCCCAGAAAAATAGTGGCGGGGCGCATCAGGAGTTCCGTTCAAAAAAGGTTCGCGTAAAAGATACAATCTTACCGCCAACCCTCAGTTCCTGTATACTTCTATCAAGAGTCCTGAAATTAAGCCGTTTTTGCCGACTTGGTTCGGCCTTGCTCACCACGAGTCGCTCGGGACAGGCTGGTTCTAATTTCCGGGCATCGCCCCCGCATAAAGAAATTTCGCATTCAGACAATCCAAAAAATCGCCAAGTCGTTGGCGTAGCGATGGAAGAATTGTTAAAATAATTTTGCGAAACTTACTTGAGTATGACATTTGGTAAAAACAAAATTTACGACATCAACAAGCTCCCCGCACAACCCGGCATTTTGATATTTCCGATCTCAGTGAGTCGTATTTCAAATGCACAGAGCGCAAAAGCCTGTTGGGAATATGTGAAAATATTTAGCCCTGACAAAATCGTTAAACCGATGGTCGGATTAAACATCGTATACGGAGATTACTTATACTTTAATTCGGAAGAACCGGCGAATATTTTAAAATTAAAATTTGGAAATACTATCCTCGGGCACAAGAATGAATTTCTAAAGATTCTTGCAAAAAACCCGATGTACATAGATAAGGCCGTTTCGTTCTCAACTTGGAACCAAATACTTCTTGAAGCAAAAGATTTTATGCGTCACATTGGTGAATTGAAGAAATTGTATACGGAAGACGATATCTTTAAAAAATATGTTGAGGAGGATATACGAACTTACTCAAAAGGACTTACAGAATTGAACACAGATTTTATTTTGGAAGAAACGCTCATGTATTACCTCATCGCAAAAGGAAAGGTTGTGCTTCGAAATGATTTCGTGCAAGGACACCATAAATGGATACTTTGGTGTTACCCAGGCAAACCACTCAAAAGCATGCTTTATATTCAGCAGAAAAATCCATTTAATCTTTCTAATCCGGAAAATACATACGAACATTCAATTTACGACTTAGAAGAAAAGAAACTTTATGACGCAACAAAGCTGGATTTGGAATCATTAAATTTGTGAACCATACAGGGGGCATGTCGAGCCGTTTTATACCGGTTGCACGTCACGTGCGCGTTAATGCGCCACGGTGAAAGCGATGACGCGGCGCGCGCCGGCGGCACGCAGGACTTTTTTCGCTTCGGCGAGCGTGCCGCCGGTTGTCGTGATGTCGTCAACGAGGACGATGTTCCGCCCCGTGACACTCTCCGGGTGCGGCACGGAGAAACATTCGCGCACATTCGTGAGCCGCTCGGTCCGGTTTGCGATAGTCGCCTGCGGCTTGGTGTCTTTGTGCTTCACGAGTGCGTCTTCTGAAAGTTCAAGGTCTGGCGAGAGGCGTGCGAGTTCGCGCGCGATGAGTGCGGCGTGATTGAACCCGCGCATACGGAGCCGCTTTTTTGAAAGGGGAATCGGGATAAGGAGCGGTTTCGTGAAATTACGGAGCAGCGCTTCCTCGGAGACTGTCTCGGCAATGAACGGCTGAAGCTCCCGAGCAAAGAGCGCCGCGAGCTCCCGCCCGCCGCGGTATTTGAGCGTCCAAAGCGCCTTTTTTATCGCCGGAGTATGGTACGAGAAAAGCGCTAGGGCATCTCTCATACCCGTGTACTCCGCGGGCGGTGCTGTACCTAGGCATTCTGCGCAGATGTATTCGTTTTTTCTCCCGCAGCCGAAGCAGGTACGCGGAAAGAGCGCGTCCAACGCCGCCGCGAGCGCTTTTTTGAGAAAACCCATGGGAAACATACGCGGAAACGGATTCGTGTGTGGATAAGTCTTTTGTCCGGAATACGCTGTAATTATGCGATATGATATACTATATGTACAATTGGCTCGCTTGAGCCGGGCAAAAACCGCGTTTTTGCCGCTTCTCGCCCGCCAATTGGGGCAGAATGATTGAGAAAAAAGCGCAGGACGGACGGCGGCACTCGCGTGCCTTCTTCCGGTGCTGTTTCGCGGCATGTCTCCCTACTTTCGCGCGGCAGAGCGCTTGACGCTCAATTAGCAATGTAATTTTTGCAGATGGATCGTATTTTAGAAGCACTCAAGACATTCATGTCGCGCTTCGGGCGCTTTGGGAGGGCTCCGGGCGAGAGTGTTCTAGGCATTGATGTCGGTTCTTCTTCAGTTAAATTAGTGCAGCTCCGGCGCGTGAAGGGAAAAGCCGTGCTTGAAACATACGGCGCACTCGCTTTGGGTCCGTACGACAAGCGCGATGTGGGACAGGCGACGAGCCTTCCCGCGGAGACGATTGCGGAAGCGCTCCGCGACCTCATGCGAGAAGCGAACGTGACGTCAAAAAACAGCGGATTCTCGATTCCACTCGCGTCGAGCCTTGCGATAGTCATAGAGGTTCCGGCGGTGCCCGAGGCGAAGCTCGCAGAGATGGTCCCGATAGAAGCGAGGAAATATATTCCCGTCCCGATATCGGAAGTCACGCTTGATTGGTGGGTTATACCGGAGCGGGAGAGGGAGTCGTTGAATATCGAGGAGAGCATCGAGCCGGAGGGTGCCGATGACGAAAAAGAAAAGAAGACGCTTCAAGTTCTTTTAGTCGCGATACACAACGATGTTATCCGCATGTATCAGCGGATCGCGGAGGCGAGCGGTCTCAGCGTAAGTTTTCTTGAGGTGGAGACATTTAGCGCCATCCGTTCGCTCGTTCGCGGCGGCACCGCAACGTTTCTCATCCTCGACATCGGCGCGCGCACGACAAAAGTTTCGATCGTTGAGAACGGCGTCGTCTATCGCTCGCACCTCATAAGCCACGGCTCGCAGGATATCACTATCGCGCTCTCGAAATCTTTGAATGTAAGTTTCGCAAAAGCGGAAGAAATGAAGCGTGAAGCGGGGCTCCTGATACAGCCGGGCGCCGAGAATAACGTCGCGCCGACAGCGGAGCTCATCATGGACGGCATTTTCACGGAGGTAAACAGGATACTTCTTGATTACGAAAAGAAATACGGCCGTGCGGTAAGCCAGGTCATTCTTTCGGGCGCAGGCGCGCTTCTTAAGGGGACTGTCGAATCCGCAAAGAAAAATCTTGATACGGAGGTGATGTACGGGGAGCCGTTCGGAAAAGTCGAGGCGCCGGCGTTCATGGAAGAAGTTTTAAAAGAAGTCGGTCCGGAGTTCGCAGTTGCGGTCGGCATCGGACTTCGCAAACTGCAGGAGCTTGAATAAAAACATGTGACCGATAACCATTGACATGTGACTTGTGACCACGGCGCGTGCGCGTGACTCGGGGTAGAAGTCAAATGTCACCTGTTAAAAGTCAAACGGTATTATATGGCCGAGTTCAGAACATCATTCATTCCTAAAAAACCGATTGGTGCTGCACCGCAGGAGGAGAAGCGGGGCATCAATCTTGTACTATTCGTTTCGCTCGTGATATTTTTAGGCACGCTCCTTGTGCTCATAAGTCTTTTTGCATACCAGGTGTATTTGAAGCAGCAGGAAACCGCGCTTGCTGATTCCGTGAAGCGCGCGAAAGAAGCCGTTGAGCCCGCGCTCGTGGAAAGTTTGGAGCGGATAGACTCGCGGGTCGCCTCTGCTGAGGGGATACTGACGAACCACCTCATCGTCTCTCCGGTTCTTCGGCTTCTCCAGATGCAGACGCTCCAGAGTGTGGCATTTGAAAATTTTAATTACACCGTCGAGCCGGATGGTTCCATTGTATTGCGGCTTACCGGCGAGGCGAGAAATTATTCGTCCGTTGCGCTCCAGTCCGTCATCTTCGGAGAGAACACGTTCATCAAGAACGCGCTCTTCTCGAATTTTCAGCTTAGCACGCGCGGAAATGTGGTGTTCAATTTTACCGCGAACATAGACAAACGCCTTGTGCTCTACAGCAGCGCGCTTACCGCAGGATTCTAATCATTCATCATGATGAAACAATTTGCTCCGGTCATTCTCATCATTGTCTCCATCGCCGTCTTCTTCGGGCTTATCTCCCCGTTATATGACGGAGTCAAAGAGCGGCGCGCGCAGATAAAGCTTTTGAACGAGGCGCTCAGCAATTCGCGGAAGGTGCAAACCGTGCGCGACCAGCTTCTTGAGCGGTACAATCGCATTTCCACCGCAGACCTTGAGCGGCTCAAGAAAATAGTACCGGACCATGTCGACAATGTGCGGCTTCTTATCGAAGTTGACCGGATTGCCACGAGAAACGGAGTTGTCGTCCAGCATGTCGCGACGAGAGATGGTTCGCGGAGCGAACGCGCCACGTTGGGGCCCGACGAATCTCCGATAGGGACGATACGGATGAATTTTTCGCTTGCGGGGGGATTCCAGAACATCATTGCGTTTCTCTCGGAGCTTGAGCAGAGCCTTCGGGTCGTCGACATCACCGCGTTTTCGTTCACTCGCGGGAAAGGAGACGTGTACGAGTATGACATGGAGATACAGACGTACTGGCTTAAATAAGTTTTAAAGTTTATAAGGTCTACACACAAACGGAATGAACAAGGATACGATTAAAAATATTATTATCGCGGTGGTCCTGCTTCTCGTGATATTCGGCACATATAGTTTCTTCTTTAAGAAAAGTCCCGAAGAAGAGGCGGCCCTCGTTCGCGAGACGGCGACGCCCGCAGAGTCGGCGGTCGTGCGGGAATTTCTCGCTCTTCTCGGGACATTGAACAGGCTTACTTTGGATACGAGTATTTTCGGAAGCCCGCTGTTCAAGAGTTTGCGGGACGAAAGTGTCGAGCTTGCGCCGCAGACCCAGGGACGGGAAAATCCGTTTGCGCCGCTGTAGCAACTTTCAGGTTTAAAAGTTTTACGTTGAAAAGTGCAACACGGCGGGGATTGTAAGGCGTTATACCCGTGTGGTTTTATAAACTTTTATCGTTAAAACGTTTCTAATTTCGCCGCATGGCATTCACAGATTATCTCGCGCAAAAAGGAGTCATGAGTTCGCAGGAGGCGGACAAGCTTCTTGCCGAGGCGGGGGAATCCGGCGAAAGCGTTGACGCGTTGCTCATACGCCGCGGCATCGAGGAACCGGCGCTTCTCGAACTTAAATCGGAGTATTATAAAACGCCGTTCAAGAAAATCGACCCCGAATCCGTACCGACGGAGCTTTTTCAATATATTCCCGAAGAGGCGGCGCTTCACTACCAATTTGTTCCGCTCGGGATGGCGAATGGAGTGCTTGAAGTCGGCATTGTCGACCCGGACAACATAGAAGCGCGAGATGCGCTCCAGTTCATTTCGTCGAAGACGGGGCTTCCGTTTAAAATTTTTCTTATAAGCACGCCGACATTTGAAGGGCTCATCAGCCAGTACAAAGGGCTCTCCGGACAGGTGCGCAAAGCGCTCTCCGAATTCGAGTCTCCGGACATGCAGAACGGAGAGGGAAAAGCTGCCGTCGATATCGGAGAAATAGAAACTCCCGGTACGGAAAAAGAAGAGCCCGAAGCCTCCGAAGAAGCCCCCCCGAAAGAGTTTGAAGAAGCGGAGATACCGAAAGCCGCCGCGCTGCCGACAGCGAAGGGTGTCGAAGACTTGTCGCGCATTGTCGAAGAAGCGCCAGTGAGCAAAATCGTCGGTGTCATACTCCGCCATGCCGTCGAGGGGCGCGCGTCTGATATTCACATAGAACCGACTGCGGATAAGCTCCGCGTGCGATTCAGGATAGACGGCGTGCTTTTCACGAGCCTCCAGTTGCCGCTTTCGGTGCACCGCGCAGTTGTCGCGCGCATAAAAGTGCTTGCCAATCTGAAGCTTGACGAGCGAAGGAAGCCCCAGGACGGACGATTTCTTATGAAGTTCGAGGGGCGGCGGATAGACCTGCGTGTTTCAACCTTCCCGACGTTCTTCGGGGAAAAAGTCGAGATGCGGATACTCGATTTGGGAAGCGGTCTTCAGGCGCTCGGAGAGACGGGACTTACCGAGACCGACATGAAAGCTCTTCGCACTGCCATCACGCGCCCGTACGGAATGATACTTCTCACCGGACCGACTGGTTCCGGAAAGACGACGACGCTCCGCGCCATGATAAATGAGCTCGACCGGGAAAAGCAGAACATCGTCACTTTAGAAGATCCGGTTGAATACAACATAGAAGGAGTCTCACAATCGCAGGTGCGGCCCGAGATCGGCTACACATTTGCGAGCGGCCTCCGGCATATTTTGCGGCAGGACCCGGATGTCATCATGGTCGGAGAGATCCGCGATAAAGAAACGGCGGAGCTCGCGATACAAGCCGCACTCACGGGCCACCTTGTCTTTTCAACACTTCACACGAATACCGCGATCGGCGTGGTGCCGCGGCTTGTCGATATGGGCATCGATCCGTATCTTATCGCTCCGACGATCCTTGTCGCCGTGGCGCAGCGGCTTGCGAAAGTGATATGTCCCGATGCCAAGAAAGAGGTGCCCGTCGACGGAGGCATTAAGATCATGATTGAAAAACAGTTCGCGGACTTGCCGCAAGAGTTCCGAAAGAAGATTCCGGAGATAAAAACAGTGTATGATGCCGTACCGACCGCTGATTGCCCCGGCGGCACTCGTGGCAGGATCGGCGTTTTTGAGATACTTCCCATCTCGAAGGAAATACGGGAGGTAATCTTGAAGAGCCCGTCGGAGGCGGCAATTTACAAAATCGCGCGGGAGCAGGGAATGCTCACTATGAAAGAAGACGCGATACTGAAATCTTCAAAAGGGATAATCCCCTTCAGCGAGGTGAATGCCTTGTAGCATTTTATTGTATAATTAATGATGGTATGGGAGATGAGAAGAAATACGGCATATTGATCGTCGATGATGACAATTTTCTGCTCGACATGTATGCGATCAAATTCAGAGAATCCGGATTCAGCGTAGAGACACTCGGAGAGAGTACGAGGGTTGTCGCGGCGCTTAAAGGAAACCCCGCAATTGACGCAGTGCTTCTCGACATTGTGATGCCGCAGATGGACGGATTCCAAGTGCTTCAGAAGATTAAAGAAGACAAAGAGCTCTCCCGCGTACTCGTTATTATGCTTTCGAACTTGGGGCAGGAACAGGATATCAAGAGAGCGACTGAGCTGGGGGCGGACGGATACATTATTAAAGCGAACGTGACGCCGAAAGATGTCGTCGAAAAAGTGAAAACGGCGCTCGCGCAAAAAAATACAGGGTAATCGTACATACTATTTATATGCCGCGAGATTATAAAAAAGAACTTGGCGAACTTATCGGGCTTCTCGAACACGAAGGAGCGTCGGATTTGCACCTTGCCGCGCGGCGGAAGCCTTTTATACGCGTTTCGGGAGGGCTTATTCCGCTCGTGAAACGCGAAGAACTTACGGACGATATGACGTTCGGGATTTTGGGCGAGATGATTTCCGACGAGAAGAAGGAAGTATTCCTTAAAAAGAAAGAGCTTGATTTTTCATACACTACGGAGACGAGCATGCGTTTCCGAGGGAATGCGTTTTTCCAACAGGGGCTTTTGAGCATCGCGCTCCGGCTTATCCCCGCGAAAATCCAGACGCTTGCGGAGCTTAATCTGCCGCCGATCCTCGAGACGTTTGCGCGGAGAAAACAAGGATTCTTCCTCGTCGTAGGGCCGGTCGGCCAAGGGAAATCAACGACGCTTGCCGCGATGATAGACCTCATTCATAAAGAGCGCGCGGAGCATATCATGACGATCGAAGACCCGATCGAATTTATGTACGGCCCGGGCAATTCCATCATCGACCAGCGCGAAGTCGGGAGAGATACTGAAGATTTCCAGTCGGCGCTCCGTTCGATGTTCCGCGAAGATATTGATGTGGCGATGATCGGCGAAATGCGCGGACCTGAAACAATGAGCGCGGCGGTCACCGCGGCGGAGACTGGGCACTTGGTATTTTCGACGCTTCACACGAATAACGCCGCGCAGACCATAGACCGTATCATCGACACATTCCCGTCAGATCAGCAGAACCAGATCCGCGGACAGCTCTCGCAGAGCTTGGCGGGTATATTCTCGCAGCGTCTTATTCCGCGCATATCGGGTGGCGTTATCCCCGCATACGAACTTCTCGTCAACACAAACGCTGTCGCGAATCTTATCCGTGAAAAAAGAACTCACGAGATAAATGTGGTCATCGAGACCGGTTCCGGGGAAGGGATGATAAGTATGGACCGTACATTGGGAGACCTTGTGCGGCGCGGTGAGATCGCGCCCGAAGAGGCCGAAGCGTATTCGGTTACTGAAAAAATGGTGCGCAGCAGATAATGCGCATGGCTATCCATAAAAAGGCACACACATCCGTATGTTGTTCAAATATTCTGCAATCGACAAAGAAGGAAACGAGCAAGGAGGCTCGATAAATGCCGTCAACAGGGACGTTGCGATCGCGTCGCTTCAGCGCCGCGGCCTCACGGTCGTGTCTGTCGCCTCCGAAGAGAAAGAGTCTTTCTTCGAGAAGCAATGGTCGCTTTTTGAACGGGTTTCCGTCAAAGACATTGTTATCCTCTCGCGCCAGATCGCGACGCTTTTTGCGGCTGATGTCCCGGCGCTCCGCGTCTTCCGCCTTCTGGGCGGGGAGTCGGAGAACAAAGTGCTTCGTGACAGGCTTGAGACCGTTGCTGACGATATACAAGGCGGGCTCTCTATCTCTGCGGCGTTTGCGAAGCATCCCGCTATCTTCTCGTCGTTTTATGTGAGCATGGTGCGCTCAGGAGAGGAGTCCGGAAAATTAAACGACACGTTTCTCTATCTTGCCGACCACCTGGACCGTTCGTATGAACTCACAACAAAAATGCGGAACGCGCTTATCTACCCCGCGTTCGTGCTCACGACCTTTACTGTGGTCATGATCTTGATGTTGACGCTCGTTATTCCGCGGCTCTCGGATATTTTACTTGAAACAGGACAACAAATCCCGATCTATACGCGCATTGTCATCGCGCTAAGCGGTTTCTTCGTTGATTACGGACTCTTGCTCCTCGTACTTCTCATACTGGGCACGATAGCGCTGTGGCGGTTCTCTCTTACAGAGAGAGGAGCGCTCTCGGTTGCACGTTTCAAGATCACACTGCCGTTTTTCGGCGGATTGTATCGGAAACTTTATCTCGCAAGAATTGCCGACAGCATGCACACGATGCTGGGAAGCGGCATCTCTATGGTTCGCGGACTTGAAATTACCGCGGACGTTGTCGGGAATGCGATTTACGCAGATATTTTGAAAGAAACCGCGGAGAGCGTCCGGAGCGGCCGTTCGGTTTCCGAATCATTTTCCCGCTATAAAGAAGAGATACCGAATATCATGGTGCAGATCGTGAAAGTCGGAGAAGAGACGGGAGAGTTGGGGAATATCCTGAAGACCCTTGCGGTCTTTTACGAGCGCGAAGTGCGGAATGCCGTTGATACGCTCGTGGGGCTTATTGAGCCTGTCATGATCGTGGCGCTGGGCTTCGGCGTAGGCCTTCTCCTTACCTCTGTTCTGATACCGATTTACAATATTTCGGGAAGTTTTTAGGAAAATAAGGAGTTCCGTCGTGGCTGGAACGGCTATATTTTCCTTATGAATTTGAGTGCCCGTTCCTTGTTTTTTGGCATGTGGATAACCAAAATACGCCCTTATTTTAAGGTGTGATACACTGTACAATATACTTCTTTGTATTTATTATTTATTAGTCATAAAAGGTCGTTATAAGCATTTATAATAGAAAATATGATGTTTTTTAAGAGAAATACACAAAAAGGAGGCGGCGGCGGTTTTACGCTTATCGAGCTCCTCGTGGTCATCGCGATTATCGGTATTTTGTCTGCGGTCGTCTTGGCGTCACTCAACAGCGCGCGCCAGAAGTCCCGCGATGCGAAACGTGTTGCGGACGTAAAGCAGCTCCAGCTCGCGTTGGAACTTTACTTCGACGACAACTCAAGCGTGTATCCGGCGGCTTTGAGTTCTCTTGCGCCTACATATGTTCCAGTTGTTGCGGTTGACCCGAACAACGTTGCGTACAGCTATTCTGCACTCGACACGAACAGCTCCGCGGCATCCTGTGAGTCATACCACCTCTGGATCACTCTCGAGAACGCCTCGAACCCTGTTTTAGACAACGACTCTGATGCAGCTGCCGGAACGGCATGCACCGGAAGCGCGGCTGACGCTGCGGGAACAGATCCGATTTACGACGTGAAGCCGTAAACGGAAGAAATCTCGTACAGTGCGTAACACTGAACCCCGATTCCGCGGCGCGGAATCGGGGTTCAGTGTTATACTGATTCTATGGATGTCGCAATCGGGTTTTTTATTTTCATCTTTGGACTCATCGTCGGAAGTTTTTTGAATGTCGTGGTCGCCCGCCGGGGCACGGGACTTTCTTTGGGCGGCCGGTCGTTTTGTTTTTCGTGTGGCGAAATACTCTCCGCCCGCGACCTTATTCCGCTTGTGTCGTTTGTTCTGTCGCGAGGAAGATGCAGGCGCTGTGGAAGCGCCATTTCGCCCGTATATCCTCTTGTCGAGCTTGGGACAGCGCTTTTGTTCGTCTTCGTATTTATGCGATTGCATCCAGCGACGGCCCAGGACATTTTTCTTTTTATGCTGTGGTCCCTCATCGGCGCTCTTTTCCTCTCTATCGTCGTTTATGATATCCGCCACAAAATTATTCCAGACGGTTTCGTCTGGACGGCGAATGGCATCGCGTTTCTTTTCCTCATACTGCGTGCTGCCGCGCATGGATTGAGCTCGTGGGACGTCTTAGCGGGCCCACTTCTTGCGGCGCCATTTGCCGCTTTGTGGTTCTTTTCTCGCGGGCGATGGATGGGGTTAGGCGATGCGAAGCTTGCGCTTGGCATCGGCTGGCTCCTTGGGCTTTCAGGGGGTTTTGCGGCGGTGCTTTTATCGGTTTGGACCGGGGCTCTATTCGGGATTTTAGCTCTCATGCTCCGCACATTGTCCTTTGGGGGTAAAAAATTTACAATTAGAAGTGAGATACCGTTCGCGCCGTTTCTCGTGCTCGGAACGTTTCTTGTCTTTTTTTACGGAATTGATTTTTACGATATCGAGTCGTGGTTTACTTTTTTTGCATCGTGACCTTCTTTTACCCAAGAGACATACATATCGCGCGTGCATCCCGGATGCGCGGTTTCTCGCTGACGGAACTTCTCGTAACCGTGTCTATCTTTGTCATAGTCGCCGGAGTCGTTCTTGTGAATTTCCCGTCGTTTTCGAGCAGGATCGCTCTTGAAAACCTCGCGCATGAAATCGCGCTTGTCGTCCGCCAGGCGCAAGTATTCGGCGTCGCATCGCGAGAGTTCGGTCCGGGCTCCGGCATTTTTCCGACCCACGGCGCTCATTTCGACATATCGGCGAACACATCGTTTACGCTCTTTGCCGACACGAACGAGAATGGTCTCTATGGCGGTTCGGGCGAGCTCATTGAGACGCTCCGGATCCAGCGCGGCAATGTTATAAGTTCGCTGTGCGGTTATGCGACCGCCTCGTCACCATGCACGTCGCTCGACACGCTTCATATCACATTTACGCGGCCTGACCCTGAAGCACGGATCATCGGCTCTGCGGGAGGCTCCTCATCCGAATACTCATACAGTACGATCACGGTGCGTTCGACCGGCGGGAATACGAACATGGTAACTGTATGGTCGAACGGGCAGATCGCGGTGCAATAAAAACAAAAATTATGAATACAAAAAATGGATTTACATTAATTGAAATGATAGTCGCAGTCGGGCTTTTTACGGTCGTCATGCTCGCGGGCGTCGGCGCGCTTCTTTCCATGGTTGATGCGAACAAAAAAGCGCAGACGCTGCGGACCGTCATGGATAACCTCAACTTTGCGGTGGAGAACGTGACGCGGAGCATGCGCGTCGGCGTCGACTATCATTGCGGCACCTTAGGAGATATTAATACGCCGCGCGATTGCCCGACAGACGGGGATTCCTTCATTGCATTCCATAATTCGAACGGCGACTTGGTCATTTTCCGGCTCACCAACGGAAGTATCGAGCGCTCAACCGACGACGGCGCGAATTATTTTGCGATTACATCGCCGCAGATAACCATCGATTCGCTCGTCTTTTACGTGCGTGGCGCTCCGTTCGGGGACGGTCTCCAACCACGGGTGCTCATGGTCGTCAAAGGGACGGCAGGCGTGAAAGAGAAGACGCAGACGACATTCAGTCTTGAGACGACAATATCGCAGCGCTTGCTTGATGCGTAGACAATAAAGAATTATGAATGGTGAATTAGGAAATAAAAAGAATGCTTTGACCGGTCGAGGGTTTACCCCCACACCACAACGTGGCGTTGTGCCGCGTGTTTTTCCCAAAACGCCGCGGGTGCGCACATATATCACCGCACTTGCATCTTTTTTTGGTATTCCGCGGCGGCACAAAAACACAACGCCCTGTTTGGTGTCGGGGTTTACCCCCACACCACAACGTGGCGTTGTGCCGCGTGTTTTTCCCAAAACGC
>CAZNJQ010000013.1:12534-19803 GCA_964573545.1 uncultured Candidatus Saccharibacteria bacterium
CACAACGCCCTGTTTGGTGTCGGGGTTTACCCCCACACCACAACGTGGCGTTGTGTCGCGTGTTTTTTTCAATGCGTGCTCAGTATATAGATTTTTTATGCCTTCTCATGTTTCTTTTCATACATTCTGGCGACACAAAAAAACGACGCCACATTTGGTGTCGGGGTTTACACTCCTTGAGTCGCTTGTCGCCATCACGGTGGTGCTGCTTGCCGTCGTGGGTCCGCTCACGATCGTTTCGAAGAATCTCTCGTTCGCGCGTTTCGCGCGCGACCAGATAACCGCGTTCTATCTCGCCCAGGAGGCGGTCGAGTTCGTGAGGAACACGCGCGACAACAATATTCTGAGCAGCCAGAGTTGGCTTAACGGCTTAAGTGCGTGCGTCTCCGGTATCTGCATGATCGATGTTCCCGCCGATGCGGTGACGAGCTGTGGTGGTTCATGTGACCCCCTCAAAATAAGCGCTGCGGGGCTGTATGGCTATACGACTGGGAACAGGACGATTTTCACGCGTGAAGTTGCGATCAGCGAGATAAGCGGTAATCGCGAGGCGACGCTCGATGTCACTATCCGGTGGGAGCAGGGGCTTCTCACGCGTGATTTCAGTATTCGCGAACATATTTTGAACTGGCAGTGATCAATGAATACAAAGATATGACTATCGGATCAGGAACAAAGAATCATAAAAAAGGGTACCTGCTTTTATTGGCGGTGCTTTTGGCGAGCATCATTCTTTCCATCGGACTTGGTATTTTTGTCATCATCAATAAATCGCTCATACTCGCATCGACGGGGCGTGATTCGCAGTTCGCGTTTTACGCGGCAGACTCGGGTATAGAGTGCGCGCTGTATTGGGACCGCAGACATGTCGGTTTTTCGACGGGCGTATTCGCGACATCCACCAGCTCTTCACCTCCGTCCTCCGGCGTACTCTGCAACAGCGCTGACATCGCAAGTTCGTGGACGATATCAAATCAGACGGCGAATACAGCAGATACCGCGTTCAATATGGCATTTGCGAATGGGACGTGTACTACGGTCACCGTGAAAAAATCGGACAGCGGCCTTACGACGCGCCTTGAAGCGTTCGGGTTTAATACGTGCAATACGCAAAGTCCGCGAAGGATCGAACGCGCGGTCCGGGTGAGATACTAGGTATGAAGAAAGAGGTTCCCCAGGAAATAAAGATCCGCGCGGAGAAACTGAGGCAGACGATAGAGCGCTACCGGTATCTGTATCACGTGGAGGATAAAGAAGAGATTCCGGCAAGCGCCCTCGATTCGCTCAAAGACGAGCTCGTGAAGCTTGAAGAGCAGTACCCCGCGCTCCGCACGCCGGATTCCCCAACCCAGCGCGTTGCGGGTAAACCGCTTCCGTCTTTCAAAAAAGTGCGGCATACGGTGCCGCAATGGTCTTTTAATGATGCGTTTACCGAGAATGACGCGCGTGATTTCGATACGCGGGTCAGGAAATTTCTGCGCGAAAGGCTCGGGAAAGAAACAGCGCCGACATATGCGTGCGAGCTCAAAATCGACGGGCTCAAAATCGTCTCTACATACAAAAAAGGCGTCCTCGAAACCGCGGCCACTCGCGGCGACGGAATTGTCGGCGAGGACGTGACATCGAACGTCAAGACGATAGAATCGGTGCCGCTCCGACTTGCGGAACCTGTTGATGCGGTTGTCGAAGGGGAAGTGTGGCTCGGCAAAAGAGAGCTTGAGCGCATTAATAGCGCGCGGAGAAAAGAAGGTGAGCCGCTTTTTGCGAATCCACGGAACGCCGCTGCGGGATCCATACGCCAACTTGACCCAAAGATCGCCGCGGCGCGTCGCCTTGATAATTTTATGTATGACCTCTCGTCGTCGGAGAAGCGCCTTCCGGAAACGCAGCTTGAAGAGCTTGAGCGATTGCGCTCGCTTGGATTTAAGGTAAACAGGAATTTTTTTCATGCAAAGACGATAGACGATGTTCTCGCGTATTGGGAGAAGTGGAAGACGCGCGCTCCGCGCGAGGAATATCTTATCGACGGCATCGTCATAAAAGTGAACGAGAAAAAATATCAGGATGTGCTCGGATACACGGGAAAAGCGCCCCGGTTCGCGATCGCTCTTAAATTTCCCGCAGAGCAAGTGACGACCACGATCGAAGATATTGCATTCCAGGTTGGGCGCACGGGGGTTATCACGCCCGTCGCGCATTTAAGGCCGGTTTCGGTCGCCGGCTCAACAGTGTCTCGTGCTACGCTTCATAATGAGGATGAGATCAAGCGTTTAGATATCCGCATTGGCGATACGGTAGTTCTCCAGAAGGCCGGCGACGTTATTCCAGACATCGTGCGCGTCGTTACCGAGATGCGGACTGGCGCGGAAAAACCTTTTGTATTCCCGAAAAAAGTTCCCGAGTGCGGCGGAGACGGCCGCATCGAGCGGGTTCCCGGGCAAGCGGCGCATCGGTGCGTCAATAAGCATTCATTTGCGCAGATGCAGAGAAAATTTCACCACTTCGTGTCGAAAAAGGCGCTCAATATAGAAGGCCTCGGTCCGCAGATAGTGAATTTCTTTCTGGAGAAAGGACTTGTGCGGGCGTTTGATGATATTTTTACCGTGACGCGCGGCGACATTCTCGTCCTGCCTGGTTTCGGCGAGAAATCCGCGGACAATCTGCTTGCCGCGATAGAGAAAAGCAAAGCGGTGTCGCTTCCGCGGTTTCTCGTCGCGCTTTCAATTCCACATGTCGGCGAAGAGACCGCGGACGATGTCGCACGCGCATTCGAGACACTTTCCGCCATCCAGGGTGCATCGCGCGAAGACCTGCTCCGTGTCCCCGGTATCGGGCCTATCGTCGCGGATTCACTCTACGAGTGGTTTGGCGGCAAGGAAAACAAGAATCTTGTTTCTCGCCTCACGAGGCACGTACGAGTTCTCCCGTTTAAAGAGGAGGGGCGGCGGGCACGGCGGCTTTCCGGCAAAACATTTGTTCTCACAGGGACGCTCGCATCGCTTTCGCGCGATGAGGCACGGACTACGATTAAATCACTCGGCGGAGACGTCGCGAGCTCCGTGTCGCATAAGACGGATTTCGTCGTCGTTGGCGAGAACCCCGGTTCGAAATTCGAAGATGCGCACAGACTCGGCATACCAATACTCTCGGAAAAAGAATTTCTCAAGATGGTTTCATGAGAGGGCCCTCTCGCATTCTCGTATAATTAGTGTGCTATTATAATGTCTGTGTATGAGCGCGCAGAGCTATGGATGAGAAAGAACTCAAAAAACTAGCGCAACTCTCGAGAATTGAGGTTGGAGAGTCAGAACTCAAGGGGCTCCAGAAAGACATGGGGAGTATTTTGGAATATGTATCGCGTATCAAAGAAGCTCCGCATACCGCACCGAAAGACGGCGAAGAGAGTCTTCGTAATGTTTTTCGAGACGATACAGCGCCGCACGAAAGCGGCGCATATACCGAAGACATAGTGCGTGAAGTTCCCAAAACGTCGGATGGCTTCGTGCGGGTTAAGAAAATCCTCTAGATCTCAATGAGCATAGATCTCAAAAAACTTACCATTACGGAAGCGCATACGCGTCTGGCGCAGAAAGACTGGAGTGCCTTAGAGCTCACGGATGCGTACCTTTCCGTTATTGAAGAAAGAGACCCCGCGATACACTCGTACCTTGAAGTCTTTGACGATGCCCGCGAGAACGCGCGCCGCGCTGACGCTTTGATCCGTGAAAAAGGGAAGGATATCCATCCGCTTACCGGGATTCCATTTTCAATAAAAGACAATATTCTCATCAAAGGACATGTCGCATCGTGCGGCTCGAAGATACTCGAGAAATACCGCGCGGCATATGATGCGACTGCTGTGGTGCGGCTGCGGGACGAAGGAGCGGTTTTCCTGGGGCGCGGCAACATGGATGAATTCGCAATGGGGAGCTCGACGGAGCGGTCGGCCTTCGGCACGACGAAAAATCCGCACGACATATCGCGCGCTCCGGGTGGTTCTTCGGGCGGGCCTGCGGCGGCGGTCGCGATGGGCGGCGCCTTGGCAGCGTTAGGGTCAGATACCGGGGGGTCAGTCCGACAGCCGGCAAGTTTTTGCGGCATTGTCGGATTGAAGCCGACGTATGGGAGTGTTTCCCGGTTCGGCCTTGTCGCGATGGCTTCTTCACTCGACCAAATCGGTCCGTTTGCGAAAACCGCCGCAGACGCGCGTATCATTTTCGAGGCGATTTCGGGACATGACCCGATGGACAGCACATCTCTGCCGGACCGTTCCGGGCAGAAAGCAGAACGGAGCGAAAAATTGACGATCGGGATTCCCTCGTTCATGGACGAAGTGAAAGTCGACGATGATGTGCTTAAGAATTTCGAAGAATCCATCGCAATCCTCAAAAAAATGGGGCATACGATCACTACGGTTGTGTTGCCGAACGTACAATATTCTCTTCCGGTGTATTACATCATCATGCCCGCGGAAGCATCAACGAATCTCGCGCGTTTCGACGGAGTTCGCTATGGCCTTCACAAAGAAGGGGAGAATCTATTTGAAGATTATACGAAGACACGCGGCGCCGGTTTTGGCGCGGAAGTCCGTCGGCGAATATTGCTGGGAACGTACGTTCTCTCCGCAGGCTACTATGATGCGTACTACACTCAGGCGACAATACTCCGGAGACAGATCACGGCGGATTTCGAGAATGTATTTGCCGATGTCGACGCGATACTGACCCCGACATCTCCTACGCCAGCGTTTGCGCTTGGTGAACGGACAGACGACCCACTCCGTATGTATTCATCCGATGTGTTCACAGTTCCTGCGAATATCGGTGGCCTTCCCGCGCTTTCTATTCCATCAGGCTTTGTGAAACGCGGTACTGCGTCGCTTCCGGTGGGGCTTCAGTTTACGGGCGCGCACTTGGATGACAGCCTCCTTTTGGATATTGGCGAGGCATTTGAACGGGAGACGGAATATTCTTTCATCGTATGAACGAAAACCTACTTGCACAAGTATCGCAATGGGTCGGTGGCAGCGAAAAATCTTTTTTCGACCCGAATTTTTTGAACCTTGAGTTTTTCTTCAACCTGGTCTTTCTGTTGCCGCAGCGCATTTTCGATTTTTTGCGGCCGCTCCTTGAGGCGCTTGGTTTCTTAAATCTTGAGGTAATCGTAACGCAGCTGTGGTTCATCACTGCCGTACTCACAGCGGGAATTGTGTACGTGTGGTATGAACACGGAAAGATAGAAAGAAAAATTCACGAAAAAATGGGCGAGGTGCACGAGAAGGCGATGATTTCCCGGGAAAAAATCGAAAAAAACGAGCGCTGGGTACGGGTGCTTGAAGGACTCGATTCGTTCAATGAGTCAGATTGGCGCCGTGCGATTCTCGAGGCAGATACCATCCTGGATGAGATGACCGAGAAAATGCAATATCCGGGGGAGACTTTAGGCGAACGGCTCAAAGCGGTTGATCCGGCGAATTGGAAGACACTTCCTCAGGCGTGGGAAGCGCACAAAGTAAGGAATAAAATCGCGCATGAAGGAGACTTTGTGCTTACGAAGCGCGAGGCACGGAGGGTGATTGATCTATTTCGGGAAGTATTTGAAGAATTCGAATATATCTAACATCGTAAACGCAGCTTTTGTATGAAAAAAATATATTTCGTCCGCCACGGCGAGAGCGAAGGAAACGTCGGCGAGATACGTCAGACAAAAGAAACCCCGCTTTCGCCGCGCGGGCGCTCGCAGGCGGCGTATATCGCAGCGCGCGCGGCGAAATTGCCGATTGATGTCATCGTCTCAAGCACGATGGTTCGTGCCGCAGAAACCGCGCGCAGTATCTCCGAGACAACAGGAAAAGAGGTTGAGCATTCTGATCTATTTGTGGAGCGGCGCCGGTCGTCCGAACAGCTCGGCAAAAGGAAGGATGACCCCGTTGCCCTTGAGGTTGATGCGCTGCTCATAGAAAATTTTACAGTTCCCGGTTACCGTTACTCTGATGAGGAGAATTTTGACGACTTAAAACGGCGCGCGGGCGAAGCGCTTGAATTTTTAAAGAACCGTTCAGAGCAGAATATCCTGGTCGTAACTCATGGAATTATCCTCCGGGCACTCGCGGCCCGCGCAGTGTTCGGTCCGGAGCTTTCGGCACGCGAATGCGAGCTTTTCATCAGGACATTTCATACAGAGAACACGGGCATCACCGTTTTTGAATATGACGAAGAGAGGAGGAATCCCTGGGGGATATGGATATGGAACGACCATGCCCATCTTGCGGAGCTCGAAGGGTGAACAGTGAGCCGCGTTGCGGGCGGTGATTGGTTGGTGTACTATAGTTCCATCGCGGGGTGGAGGAGTAGTACCTCGGGAGGCTCATAACCTCCAGACGCCGGTGCAATTCCGGCCCCCGCAACAAGAATAAAATCAAACATGCGAATCTTCGCATGTCGGGGTAGCTCAGTTGGTAGAGCATGGGACTCATAAACCCAAGGTCGGCGGTTCAATCCCGCCCCCCGACACCCGCCATGATTAAGAAGAAAAATGGAGGATATGTCGTGCTTTTGGAGACAACCGGCCGTTCGTTCGGCATCCGGCGGAAAGCGTGTTAAAAGGAAAATATAAAATGCGGGTGTAGCTCAGCTGGTTACCCGCCCGAACGACCGAAGCCATTCGGTCGGGCGGGGAGCGCTGCCCTGAAAATATGTTCGTTGTTTATGTTTTAAAAGATACAGAAGGCAGATTATACAAAGGGATGACAAATAATCTTCCGCGAAGATTTAAAGAACATTGTCGCGGAAAGACAAAGACGACAAAAAATATGCCTAGCCTTGAGATTGTGTATACTGAAGAATATAATGATTCTGGGATTGCGCGGTTGAGGGAAAAATATTTTAAATCATCAGCAGGGAGAAGATTTCTGAAAAATAAAATTATGCGGGTGTAGCTCAGCTGGTTAGAGCGCTGCCCTGTCACGGCAGAGGTCGCGGGTTCAAATCCCGTCGCTCGCGCAAAAACAAGGAGTTGAATGCGAAGCATTCGGCGACTGTTTTTTTTGCAGTGACGCGACGGGATTTGAAAGGCCGGCTCCCCCGTCGTTCGCGAACGACGGGGTCGCGGCCCGCCCGGATGAATCCGTTCGGACGGGGGTCGCGGAAATCCGCCGTGGGCGGATTATCTGTGACCAAATCCAGTCGCTCGCGCAAAGAATAAATAATGCGATAATGCCGTTGTAGCTCAGTTGGTAGAGCACGTTCTTGGTAAGAACGAGGTCTCCGG
>CAZNJQ010000014.1:0-18229 GCA_964573545.1 uncultured Candidatus Saccharibacteria bacterium
ACCTACAACGTCCGCCTTAACAGGGCGTCACTCTACCATTGAGTTACCGGGGAATGTCTTAGGTATCATACCAAAAGCGAGTCATTTTTCAAGAAAATAGGAATTACGGAATGGGCGTTGTAAAATGGAGAGATGAATGCTGACGACAAAAATGATACAAAAATCGTCTACACAGACGACGGGAAAGACGGCGTGAGTCTTCTTGTTCGCTCGCGTCTGCCATGGCTTGTCGTGGGTCTTTTGGGCGGACTCCTCGCGTCTTTTTTTATTTCGCGCTTTGAGGATGTGCTTTCGCAGAACATCTCTCTTGCATTCTTCCTCCCGCTTATTGTCTACATGAGCGATGCCGTGGGGACGCAGACGGAGACGATTTTCGTGCGCAATCTCTCACGTGGGTCGCTCCGGTTCGGCGTCTATCTCCTGAAAGAATTTTTCGTGGGCATACTCCTCGGCATCGTGTTCGGCGCCGCGACCGGACTCATTTCATATCTCTGGATACAGTCGCAGGAAATCGCGCTTACGGTCGGCTTTGCAATGTTCGCGAATGTTGCGATTGCTCCCATTGTGGCGCTCGTCGTACCGGAGATTTTGTTCAAAGAACGCACAGATCCTGCGTTGGGGGGCGGGCCGTTCACGACGATTATCCAGGATGTCTTGAGTATTCTCATCTATTTCACTGTCGCATCGTTTTTGCTTTTCCGATAAGCGCGACGTACAATACGTTATATGGGTGCTGAAAGATTAAAAGCAATTCCCGGAGACGGCAAACGAGAATACTGGACTGATTTTGATGAACTGAAGAGGCTTGAACATGGCTATGCTTGCGAGCGGGAAGAGAATCCGCGGTGGTGCGTCTACGGGAATGACCACCATGGCAATCGAGGCGTGCTTCACTGGATTCGTCCGCTTCGGAAAGGCGAAAATGCCGGAGAAGGGGACAACCTCGTCTCCTCGGAAGAGTTCATTGCGCGCACTATGGCGAAGCTGATCACAGCCATGGGCGGTAGCGCGCGTGCAGAGATGACCGAGTGGAACGGGAAATTAAAAGGAGCGCCAGCATATCAGCGTGATGACACGCCACGGCGATAGGTATGAAAAATTTTGAGCACACAGATCCGGCACGACGGAACAAAGCCGAGCAAGGCGCATATAAAGAAGAGCTCCTTGGTATGGCGCACGAGTTTTTGAATGAAAAAGGGCAGGAAGATATTGAAAAATTTCTCGACAATAACGAGATACAAATAGCGCAAGAATTTCTTTTGGGCGCTGTGGATGACGCGGTATATAAACACACAGTGCATGATGAGCACGCGAAGGAGCAATACCGTATCCTCGGTTTCGGACCCGATGAGGCGAGCAGGATGCGCCAATCCCGCGCTCATTACCATCGGAACACGTAGACGCGCATGTATATAAAAGTACGAGCAACAGCAGCCGCGCGAAAAGAATCATTTACACAAAAAAGCAGCACCGTCTTTGAAGTGAAAGTGAAAGAGCCGGCGCAGCAGAATCGTGCGAATAAAAGGATCATAGAGCTCGTAGCGCGCCATTTCGGCGTGCGCCCGGGGGATGTCAGGATCGTGAACGGACACCATCATCCAAGCAAATTACTCTATATAGAAGGTATTACAAGTAACGGTGTAAAATACGCATGAACGAAGAAACAAAAGAAGCGAAACATATTGTCATTAAAATAAAAACGACCGGCCTTGAGAATACTCCGGCAATCGAAGAGTATGTGCGGAGAAAAATAGACCTGCTTGGAAAGTTTTTAGCATTTTACGCAAAAGAGAGCGGCGAGCTTGTTTTCGAGATAGAGATCGGGAAAACGACGGGACATCATCGCAAGGGTGATGTTTTCCGCGCTGAATTTAATTTTAACGGCGGCGGTGTGCGCCTGCGAACCGAGGCGGAGCGGGATGACCTCTACGCCGCGATAGATGAGGCAAAAGACGAGATGGCGGGGGAGTTTGTTCGCGAGAAGAACAAAGTGCTTCACATGATGAAGCGCGGCGGCGCGGCGATCAAGAATATCCTCCGCGGCGGCGTGTTCGGCAAATTCAAAGAATTCTAAGGCGCTGTTTCCTTCTTCATACACGCATACAACATTCCAACATTCCCCCTTCGACTTTGCTCAGGGCAAGTAGGAATGTTTGAATGTTGTACATAGCGGCGGCTAGTTAGCTGGAAAGAACTAGTTTTTCAAGAACGCGTCGTACGCGATTTCTTTTTTCCCCTCGGGAATTATTTTTTTAATAATGAATTGTCCGTCTTTTAATTCCGCGTCGGTGATTTTGACGCGGATTTTTTTACCGGTGCGCTCGGTGAAAAAGTATGTCCCGGGCCATAGCGAGAATGCCCTGAACTTCCGATATATCTCTTCCGGAGCGTCTTTTTCCGGATGTATGAGCCCGTCCTCTTTCTCGACGATTTTTGTATATGTCGCTATGTTGTGTTTTTGCTCTTGCGGCTTAGTATTTCCGGCTATCCAATCGGGGATTGTCTGTGCCAGTAATCTTCCCCCTAATTTCGCTAACTCGTCTCGTAAATTCTTAAATCTTAAATCATAAATCCCTACCTTGCCGGCAGGCAGGTTAAATCCCAATGCTTTCTGCGCGACTATCGGCCCATGGTCGACCTCCTCATCCATAAGCATAATTGTCACGCCCGGCTCCGCACTTTCGAGGATTTGGGTTTGGATAGGGGATGGCCCGCGGTAGAGCGGAAGGAGTGACGGGTGGACGTTCAGTGCGCCGCGCGGAGGAATGGCGAGAATTTCTTTTGGGAGAATTTTACCGTAGGAAGCGACAATAAAGAGGTTATAGGTTATAGGTTTTAGGTTATAGGCGAAGGAAGCATCAAGTTTTTGAGGCTGCAAAAACTTAATGCCGTGCTTTTCCGCCCACGCTTTGACCGGCGGGGGGGTCAAAATCATGCCGCGGCCTTTGCGCGAATCCGGCGCAGTGATTATAAGCGAGGGAATAAACCCTGCTTTCTTGAGTTCATAGAGGACAATAACCGCGAATTCATCGGTGCCGAAGAAGGCGAAATTGCAGGTCGTAGGTCGTGGGTTGTAGGGTGTAGGGTTTTGAACCATTAAATTAAGAATATCATACAAAAACCAGAGCATCCGTGTGCTCTGGTGTGGTGCCGACGCGGAGAGAATAGCAAGAGAAAACCCCCTGGGAAGAGGGCTGGAAAGGGCTAGAAATTGAAATCGAGAATTTTCGACTTGCGATAGATGGTGAAATAGTATACGACGGCGCCAATGCAGACCGTGACGAATATAAGGAGCACAAGAAGGACGTTTCTCGCGGCGTATTCAGGCCATGTCTTTATCGTGAGTATGCATGCATGGATGAACATCCAGAGAGGGAAGATGATGAGGAAGAATACGAGCGATACAAATCCGATTATATAAAGCGCGAATACCAGTATGGCTGCGTTCTCTATACCCATGGCTTCAGCGCGCATCCACGGAGTGATTTTCTGCCTCCTATACTAGGGTATATCTTCTTTGGCGTCAATGCGCGTGCCGTTTTTCTTTGGGTTCTTTCGGCGGGAGTTCTTTTACATTCACCGCTTTATCGATAAAAAGTTTTCCGTCAAGATGTTCCGTCTCGTGCTGAAAGATCTGCGCGAGAAGGCCCGACGCGCCGCGCGTGAAAAGATTCCCTTTTTCATCGTATGCCTGCACCATCACTTTCCCCGCGCGGCGTACGTCGCCGTAGAGCCACCGCACGGAGAGGCATCCCTCCTCAAGCATATGTGTTTTTTTTGATATCCGCAGGACTTTGGGATTAATGAACACGAGATCGGGTAATACCTCCTTTTGTTTATCTTGTTTGTCCGCGCCCGTCTCAGGTGAACCTCCCCCTTTTTTCCCGATGAGTGCGAGCGTTTTTCCGGACACTATGAAAATACGGAGTGATTCTCCGATTTGGGGCGCGGCGATGGCAACGGCGTCTTCCTCGGTGTGCATCGCTTTTTTCATAGTGGAGATAATCTTTCCTATCTTAGGCGAATCGATATCTTCCCTTGGTACCGGCCGTGCAATGGCGCGCAGGGCAGCATCTCCTTTTTGAAGAATTTTTACCATATCCTTAAATCATAAATCATAAATCCTAAATCTTAAATTACAAGAGGTGCTCTGGGTCAACCGAGACTGCGATAGACGGAGGGAGCGAGCGCAGGCGGTCTGTTATCTCGGTATTCGGCCATGTTTCCCGCGGGACTCGCAGGAGAGCATGCATGACGAACTTTCCACGGATTTTTGTCGTGAACGCGGGGAAAGCAGCGATGTCATACGCTTCGAACAAGGATTCGATTTCCTGTTTTATTTTAATGATCTGTGATTCTGTGCCGTTCCAAGTAAGTTTGATAAGCGTCGTAAACGGCGGATAATGGAACATCTCTCGTGCTTGTATCTCTTCGCGGTAAAACTCAAGCATATTGCCGCGGAGAACGTGTCCGAAGAGTGGGTTGTCTGCGGCGCGCGTCTGGATAATGAATGTCTTTATCGCCCGCGAGCGCAGTTTCATAAGGAGTGAGAATATTTTTTCGTTAATCCTAAAATCAGGAAGCATGAAGAGCGAATCGATGGAGAGCACCGCCGTTGCCGCGATTTTTTTGTGAAGGTAGGCGAGTGCCATCTCCGTGCCAATAAGAATGCTTCCCGGATGTGCGTAAAAATCTTCAATAATCCGCTCCGCCTTCTTTTTTGTGGGTGCTGTGTCTTTGTCGAGGCGGAAAAATACTCCTTCAGGAAAGAACGCGCGGAGATCTTCTTCTCCCTTCTGTGCTCCGATACCCAAGGGCGAAAGCCGCCACCCGCTGCATTTTCCACATTGATCCTCTGCTGTCCGCCGCGTGCCGCATTTGTGGCAAAGGAAGACGTTTCTTGTCTGCGCAGGCAGGCCCGCCTGTCCCGCTCCGACTCTTCCTTTATGGAGCACGACTGGTGCGCTGCAGTGTGCGCACAAGACGATGTCGCCGCAGTCGTTGCAGACCGTAAGCGGCGCGAGTCCTCTGCGCGCGGTCAGTATGAGCATGTGCGCATTATCCTCGATGACGTTTCGTGCGGCGGATTTTAGCTCCTCGCTTATCGTGTAGAATTTTCCCGCGTGCGCCGGGAAGCCGTCTTTGTCCTTTCGCATATCGACAAGGAGTTCTTCTGCAGGCGAGAGAGCGCGGAACCGAAGCGGCGCGAATTCCTGATATTCCCCCCGCTCTTTTTTGTACAGCGTTTCGATCCGGAGCATTGATGCGCCGAGAATGAACCGCGCGCCGATCCCATCCGAAAAGAACTCCGCGAACGTTCGCGCGTCGGAGAACGGTCGGCGCTTCAGCTTGTATGCGGAACTTTCTTCCCGGTCGACAATGACCGTTCCCCAGTCGCCTCGCGGCAGCGAGAGAGATACAGCCGTGCCGATTGTGAGAACCGGGTGCGCCGCACTGACAATTGAATTCCATGCCTGCACCATAGCTTCACGTCCCATATCCTGGTGGAAGACATGAATATATTCCCGCACGCCGCGTTCGAAGATATCACGCATGCGTTCTGCGTCGTGTGATGAGGGGACGAGAAGGAGTACAGATTCTTTTTTTGCGAACGATTCACGGATGATGCCTTTATATGCGGCGAATCGTTCCTCATCATCAGCTTGGAGCAGTAATTTTTCCGCCGTACGGTGATTTTTTCGGACAGCGCTTCCGTCGTATCCTTGCGACGGGGTCTTCAAGAGAAGTTTCTGCGCTAAAAATACGCCGATAACGGCGCCGGTGCCAGTCGCGGAGTACCGGGCGTATTTTTCTGCCGCCGAGACGAATGCGGGGAGGAAGAAACGAACCGCGTGTACGTCGGCGAGCTTCTTTAAGCTATATGTCTTCTTCTTAAGGTCCGTTTTTGCTTCTGTCGCAGGCGCCACAGAGACAACGAACGCCGGTACACGCGCGCTGCGGAGCGGGACGGTGACGATCGCTCCGAGGGGAATTTCTTTCCCCGTAAAATAGGAGAGTGTCTCGGTCCGTATGCCGCGGGAGATGGGGATGACCTCAACGACGTACATAGTATGTTTTTAAGTATACCGCGCTTTCGCGAGGCTTAGAAATGAATACTAGTATCGTCCGTTGCGATGCGTTCATGAATGCTCTAGTATAGTTCACAGAACCAGATATGAGACAGCGCGAGGGCTCCATGGGCTCATGGCTGAGAGATTTTCCCTGGAATGCCGATCAGTGGCTCCTCGAGAGCGTGTTTGAGAAATTCACACGGTGGTGGCAGAAGACGGTCTTGCACAAGCACGATTGTTTCTGGTGGGCGCGCGTGATGATCCCGGGGTACACGATATCTGCCCTTCTCATGGTTTTCTTTTTAGAAAACATGGCCGAGAAGGTGTTTATCATAGTGACTCTTCTTGGATTCGTGCCGATGTCGTATCTCTTCGTCAAAGATAAAGAGCGTCGCGCATACGAAGCGCTTCGAAAGGGAGCGCTCAATCCGGAAAAGGTTAATTTTCTGGCGAAACTCTTGCGGATTTTCGAAACTTCTCTATATATTGGTTGTGTCGGCTTCCTCATCATGCGCGGCTTTTTCTACGCTATCGGCAATCCTCCCGCGAACGAACTTTCCGCCATTCTCGCTTTTGCTTTTTCGACAGTGGTTGTTCTGTTTATGTCGGCGCTTGTGTATCTTGTCGCATGCGACCCGCTTCCCCCAGGCACTGAAAAATCGCGCCTCGAGCAGTGGTTTGCATCGCTTCGGGAAGAGCATGGATATGCGCCCGCTCCAGTTCGCTTTTCGAGCGCCTCTCCATGAGGCGTTTTTTTTGTATGGCTCCCGATTTGTGAAAGACATAAAAAAACCATATCATTAGGACATGAAAGGTGAGAAATTCGTCATACAGGGTCTTGGCGGCAGGCGCGTGCTTGAAGGTGATGTCGAGGTAAGGGGCGCAAAGAACGCCGTCCTTAAGGCGCTTGCTGCAAGCGTTCTTTTTAACGACACGGTGAGGTTTCAGAATGTGCCGCGTATTGAAGATGTCCTCCGTGCGGGGGATATTTTACGCGCGCTTGGCGCGGATGTCACCTTAGAGGACGGCGTGCCGCGCGCGGTTACCATTTCGAAGACGTTCCAGACGGAACTTCCGAGAGATATTGCCGCAAAGCTTCGTGCGTCAATCGTCTTCACCGGCCCGATTCTCGCGCGTTTCGGGAAAGTTTCATTTCCCCATCCGGGAGGATGCGTCATCGGCGAACGGCCCATTGATCTTTTTCTCTCAGGCTTCGAGAAAATGGGCGCGCGCATTAAAAATCGCGAAAAATCATATGACATCATCGCAGATGGCGGCGTATTGAAGGGCGCGGAGATTTTCTTCAGAAACCAAAGCGTGACCGCGACAGAGACGCTCATGATGGCGGCCGTGCTCGCGCGCGGGGAGACCGTGCTTTTGAACGCCGCGCGCGAGCCGGAAGTGGAATCGCTCGCGCAGTTCTTAAATTCATGCGGCGCGAAGATAGAAGGAGCGGGAACGTCGGCAATTGTCATCAAAGGCACGAAACTACTCTCTGCGGGTGCACGGGTGTATACGACACCTCCCGACAGGATCGAAGCGGGGAGTTTTCTCATCCTCGGCGCGCTTGCGGCAAAGAAGCTTACGATACGGAATTGTGACCCGTCCCATGTCATGTCTCTTATAGAGACACTTCGCGCTACGGGTGTTTCGATACAGACTGCGCGCGATTCGATCATAGTCGAAGGGCGGGGGACGCCGCAGAGCTTACGCTCGGTGCACGTCAAGACGGCGGAGTATCCGGGATTTCCGACCGACATCCAGGCACCGATGACCATCTTTCTCACGCAGACGAGTGGGCGCGCAATGGTGTTCGAAACTATTTTTGAAGGACGGCTCGGATATGTCGAGGATATCATCCGTATGGGTGCGCGGATCGATGTCTGTGACCCACATCGCGTTATCATTCACGGCCCTACGCCGCTTCGCGGCAGAGAGCTCCAAGGGCCCGACTTGCGCGCCGGGCTCGCGTTCGTGATCGCCGGAATAATTGCGAAAGGCGAATCAGTGGTACATAATGTGTACAACATTGACCGCGGCTACGAGCGCATAGAAGAACGGCTGCGGGGCATCGGAGTTGATATACAAAGGACTCAATAAATAATGGCTTTTTTCTCAAAAAAACTTGGTATTGACCTGGGAACCGCGAATACGCTGGTATACGTTCCCGGCAAGGCGGTGGTTTTGAACGAACCATCGGTTGTCGCCGTTTCCATAGAAGACAACAAGATTCTCGCAGTCGGCCTTGAGGCAAAGGAGATGATAGGCAAGACCCCCGATTCTATCGTCGCATACCGCCCCATGAAAGACGGCGTCATTGCGGATTATCGGGTGACGGAGGCAATGCTCCGATATTTTATCGGAAAATCACTCGGCGCGTGGAATATATTTAAGCCCGACGTCCTTATCTCGGTTCCCGCAGGGGTCACATCGACGGAGCGCCGCGCGGTCATTGAAGCAGCAATTAAAGCCGGAGCGCGGAGCGCGTATGTGGTCAAAGAGCCGATACTCGCGGCAATCGGAGCGGGGATTCCTATTCATGAAGCGCACGGGAACATGGTTGTCGATATCGGCGGCGGCACTACCGATGTCGCCGTTATCTCCCTGGGCGGCATCGTCGCTTCAAAGTCGGTGAAATGCGCCGGCAACAGGATAGACGCCGCCATCGCAGACTATATTAAGAAGACGTTCAACCTCGCGATCGGAGACAAGACAGCCGAGGATGTGAAGATACGCATCGGCTCCGCCGTGCCGCTTGAAGAAGAGCTCTCAATGCAGATAAAGGGGCGGGATTTCATCGCCGGATTGCCGCGTTCGGTTGAAATCTCGACGAATGAAATCGTGAAAGCGATAGCCGTCGAACTCCGCGAGATAGTGAAAGCCATAAAAGATGTCTTGCAGGAAACGCCACCGGAACTTTCGGCAGACATCATTGATCGCGGAATTATCATGACAGGCGGCACCTCGCAGCTTCGCAATCTTCCCGAGCTTGTCTTCAGGCGGACAGGAGTGAAAGCATATCTCGCGGACGACGCGCTCTATTGTGTCGCGAAAGGGACCGGCGTTACGCTCGAACATTTGGATACCTATAAAAAGAGTATTATCGCGAAACGGTGATGAGCACCCGTACTATGAGCGCACCTTCGGCGAAGAAACCACGCACGGCGCTTCTGGAAGGGGAAGCGCTTCATCATGCATACATACTGGAAGGAGTTTTCGAGGAAATTGTACCAGAGCTTACTCGTGAGCTTGAGAAGCGCCTAAGCGTTTCTTTCCAAGGGAATCCGAACGTATTCTCCCGCGAATACGACACGTTCGGGATTGACGACGCCCATGAGCTTGTGCGCCGCGCCTCGCTGAAGGAAGTTCGGAGCCAAACGGCGCACAACAGTGTCTCCGGAGAGCGGAAAATTTTTATCATTGCGGCACGGTCGCTCACGCGTGATGCCGAAAACGCGCTCTTAAAACTCCTTGAAGATCCGACGGCACATACGCATTTTTTTATCATTGTTCCTTCCGCACAAACGCTTCTTCCGACGCTCATATCGCGGACGGTCGTCATTTCGCGGGTGCATCGTGCAGCCGGAGAGGAGATGGGGAATTTCATGCGAAAAACACATGCGGAACGGCTGAAATATGTCGAAAAAGTGCTTGCCTCCGAAGATGTAAGAGACGCTCATTCTTTTTTGAACGCACTTGAGGTGTATATGCGGCAAAAAACTGCTCCGCATGCCATGACAGACGATACACTGTTTGTATTCAAGGAGATACAAAAATGCCGCGATTATGCAGGGCGTCGCGGCGCATCTTTAAAGACACTCCTGGAGCACATCGCGCTTATTACACCCGTAGTGTAGAAAAACCCGCCACACAAGGGTGGCGGGGTGGTGAACGCGGAGGCGTTCACGAGAGAATGCGTATAATGTCGCCGTATGTCGTGACGGCAAAAAGCGCGAGAAGGAGCACAATGCCAGCGATGTTTACTGCCGTAAGCCACTTTTTCTTAAGGGGCCTGCCGGATAGTGCTTCTACGACGTAGAAGAAGAGGTATCCGCCGTCAAGTATCGGTATCGGTAAGAGGTTCATGATTCCCAGCGCAAGCGAGATATGCGCCGAGAGGAAGAGGAAGCCAATCCATCCGTATTTTGATGTGATGCGTTCCGCGATATGCGCGATGCCGACGGGACCGGAAAACGTCTCGCGGACTGATTTCTCTCCGGTTCCGACATCTCCGAGTGTGCCGAACGTGAGCACGGTCACGTTCGCGATTTCTTGAGCGCTTCTTTCCACGGCGGCAGCAAGAGTATACTTCCCATTCGTCTGCGCCGAAAGCCCTCCGCCTGATGTCGCGTAGAAGAAAAACGAGAACAAGGCGAATGCGCACATAATGTTTGCAATCGGTCCCGCCGCGACGACAGCGATACGAGCCCAAACGTTTGATGTATCGAAGGCCGTATGCTCATACGCCCTTGTTTCTTTCTGCTCTTCCGGTTTTAAAAATTCCACGTACCCTCCGAGCGGCAACAGAGACAACTTGAATCTCGTGCCGTGCCGATTGTTCCACCCGAACAGTTCTGTCCCGAAGCCGACAGAGAATGCCTTGACCGCAATGCCGTTAAACCGCGCCACAATGTAATGTCCCCACTCGTGGATGACGATAAGGGGCATAACGATGAGAATAAACAGAGCAACGCTCCAGAAAAAAGTTGTCATCGTTCCTCTCCAATTCCTCGGTTGTTGTGTTGTCGTAAGGATACTTCTATTAGAAGGAAAACATAAAAATATATTTTTGTCAAGCTTTTTCGTGTAAATAAAATTAAAGCACGCGACACATCGCGTGTCTTAGAACGGACATATTTGCCCCGATAAGTGTGTTATACTGTTCGGTATATATATTAAAAGTTGTAAGATACGACGGCATATGGCATACGATTTTTCTCCGTTGAATAAAAAAATAGACGAGATAAAAGACTGGCTTGCGAACGAATTTCTCCACGTGCGAACAGGCCGGGCGACGCCGTCGATCCTCGACAGTGTCCGTGTATCTTCGTACGGCTCACTTTCGCCGATACAGCATGTTGCGGGAGTTACCGTTGAGGATGCAAAGACTATTCTCGTCACGCCGTGGGATAAAGAACACATACGCGCAATAGAAGCGGCTGTCATAAATGCCGGGCTTGGTCTCTCCGTCTCGACGACCGATAGGGGCGTGCGAGTCATTTTTCCGGAATTAACCGCGGAACGACGCACAGCGCTTCAGAAGGTCGTGAAAGCAAAACACGAAGAAGCCCGGGTCTCTTTGAGGAAAGCCCGCGACGAGGCGTGGGAGGAAATCCAGGCGAAAGAAAAGAGCGGCGAGATCGGCGAAGACGATAAATTCAGACTCAAAGAAGAGATGCAGACACTTATTGATACTGCAAATGCCACGTTCGACGACATGGTGGGTAAAAAAGAGAAAGACCTTTCGTTCTAGGCTATGGATTTACTTATTTTTCTCGCCGTTCTTGTATTGCTTATCATCGTTCACGAGTTCGGCCATTTCCTTGCCGCAAAAAAAGCAGGCGTGCGCGTCGATGAATTCGGCATCGGATTCCCTCCGCGGCTTTTCGGGTTCAGGAAAGGGGAGACGGAATATACGTTGAATCTTATTCCGTTCGGCGGATTTGTAAAAATTTTCGGTGAGGACCCGGATGCGGAAGCTCTTCTTGGCCCCGATAAAGAGCGAAGTCTCGCACGACAAAGTAAACGGGTGCGGGCTGCGGTCATTGCCGCAGGTGTTTTTTGTAACTTCCTCCTCGCGTGGGTTCTCTTTTCGTTCGGCTACGCAGTAGGATTCCCGGTATCAGCGGACAATATTCCACGGGGAGGAAATGTTTTAAACCAGGAGCTTTTAATTACGGGTATCTCCGAAGGCTCTCCGGCGGAGGACGCCGGGCTTCGCCATGGCGATGTCATTACGGCGCTTCGGGCATCGGAGAAAGAACTTGCTCCGGTTTCTCCGGCTCTTGTGCGGGATTTCATCTCATCCCACGAAGGAGTTCTTATTACCGTGAGTTATGAACGCGACGGAACCTTTGCGGAGACGGCACTTGTTCCCAAACGAGGAATCGTAGGCGAGGAGCCCGCGATCGGGATTGCCATGGATATGGTGGGATTCGTGCGGCTCCCGCTTCATCAGGCGTTCTGGGAGGGCGGAAAAATGACCGTCTCGCTTTCGCTCGCAATCGTATCTTCTTTGGCGACTTTGCTCGCTGGTGTCTTTGATGGCACTGCGGATGTCTCGCACATTGCGGGACCCATCGGCATCGTGGGGCTTGTGGGGAATGCCGCAGATCTAGGCGCCATGTATCTTTTAGGATTTGTCGCATTCATATCCGTCAATCTTGCCGTCTTGAACCTCATTCCGTTTCCGGCGCTTGACGGCGGGCGGCTTTTCTTCCTTCTCATTGAGGCTGTTAAGGGTTCTCCGGTTCGGCCAGCTATCGCGAACGCCGCGCACGCCGTCGGGTTTGCAATCCTCATTATAGTGATGCTTCTTGTGACCTACAGTGATATAGTGAAATTAATCGCGAATTAATCATCCTATGGGGCACCTTAACGCAAACGAAAGAGAACCGATCCGATTTAGTAAAGAGGTTATAGACGACAGTGTCGCCAAGATAGAGATACAGCGCTCCATCATTAGACGGGACAAAGAGAGCGCCGCGCCGCACGCGGGGAGCGATTTGGAATGGGTAGAAAATTACGCCGGACGTTTTCGCGATATTGTCGAAAAGCACCCTGAGTTTGTTGAAGAGTGGAAAAGGACCCCGGACGGTGTTATACAAAAAATCGAAAACGAATTGTATCGGACGATACATTAGGTATACTACAAAAACGCTACGGGCGAGTGACGCGCTCTCTGGGTCGTAATCGTCCGTAAGGTCAGGCGCTTATATCATTGATGATAGATGCGACATATGAAGTTTTCTAAATTATTTACCAAAACCCGCAAAGAGGCGCCCAAAGATGAGGTGGCGAAAAACGCCCGGCTGCTTATTCAGGCGGGGTTTATTCACAAGGAGCTTGCGGGCGTGTATTCATATCTGCCATTAGGGCTCAGGGTTTTAAATAAAATCGAAAACATAATCCGCGAGGAGATGAACGCGATCGGCGGCGAGGAAGTGCTTTTGACCGCGATACAGAATCCCGAACTTTGGCGGAAGACCGACCGGTGGGAGCAGGATGTCTGGTTTAAGACACAGCTTAACATCGGGACAGAGCTCGGATTTGGATGGACGCAGGAAGAAGAGATGACGCACATCATGTCGCAGTACATTCATTCGTATAAAGACCTGCCGAAATACGCGTACCAGATCCAGACGAAGTTCAGGAATGAAGAGCGCGCCAAAAGTGGCATTATTCGCGGACGCGAGTTTAAAATGAAAGACCTCTATTCGTTCCATGCGTCCACGGAAGACCTTGATTCATTTTATGAGTGCGCAAAAGAAGCGTACAGAAAAGTTTTCGAGCGCGTTGGCCTCGGAGAACTTACATTTCTCACGTTTGCATCCGGCGGCGCGTTCTCAAAATACAGCCACGAGTTTCAGACATTATCCGATGCAGGGGAGGACACCATCTATCTTTCGCCAGAGAAAAAAATCGCCGTGAATGAAGAAGTGTACTCAGATGATGTTCTTGAAGAGCTAAAACTTGAAAAGAAAACCCTTGAGCGGCGCGCCGCGATCGAGGTCGGAAATATTTTTAAATTGGGCACGCGGTTCTCGGAGCCCTTGGGACTCTTTTTTAAGGATGCGGACGGGAACAGGAAACCGGTTGTCATGGGCTCATACGGAATCGGCCCGTCGCGGGTCATGGGGACTATCGCGGAAGCGCTTTCGGACGACAAAGGGCTCGTGTGGCCTTCGTCGGTCGCTCCTTCGCAGGTTCACCTTATATCGCTCGGAGATATGCCGGATGTCAGGGAACACTCGCAAAAACTGTACGATATGTTGTATACTGCCGGTATCGAAGCTCTTTTTGACGACCGGAATGACGCGGGTGCGGGCGAGAAATTCGCCGATGCAGATTTAATAGGGATTCCCTACCGCGTGATAGTAAGCGGAAAAACGCTTGCAGACGGCGCTCAAAAGGCAGAAATCCGCGGCCGAAAGGAGAAGGATGGCAGACTTGTCGATTTTAACGGTGTAGTGAGAGAGGTATCCCAAAAATCATGAACGAAGCGATACAAAAAATAAAAAACCGCTTTTACTCGCTCTTTTCGAACGATATCGGTATTGATCTTGGTACGGCAAACACGCTCGTCTATCTCAAGAATTACGGCATTGTCATCAACGAACCGTCGGTTGTCGCCGTGAACCAGAAAACGGGGCAGGTTGTCGCCATCGGCTCTGACGCGAAACAAATGCTCGGGCGGACTCCTGCTCATGTTATCGCTGTGCGTCCTTTAGTTGATGGTGTTATCTCGAACTTCGAGGTGACGGAAGAGATGCTTGCATATTTTTTGAATAAAGTCCGGAAACTTTCCGCAAAGACGATACGTCCGAGGGTGATAATTGGAGTTCCTTCAGGAATTACGAACGTGGAGACGCGCGCCGTACGCGATGCGACGAAAAATGCCGGCGCACGCGAGGTTCATATTATAGAAGAGCCGATTGCTGCGGCTATCGGGATATCGCTTCCCATCAAAGATCCTGTTGGAAGTATGGTCATCGACATAGGCGGCGGCACTACCGACATCGCCGTTATTTCTTTGGGAGGTATTGTCCGCGCCAAGAATCTTCGCATCGCGGGAGACAGATTCAACGACGACATTATTTCATACATCAGGAATGAGTTTAAGATATTGATAGGGGAACGGACAGCGGAGAGCGTTAAGATAGCGATCGGCTCCGTGCTCGAATCGAAAGACTCTATTGAAGCGCCCGTGCGCGGGAGGGATTTGGTTACCGGGCTTCCGCGCGAGGTTATCATTACCGATGCCGACATCCGTGAGGCGCTTTCCGGCTCGATACAGTTGCTTGTGAATGCAACCAAAGAAGTCCTGGAGACGACACCTCCCGAGGTACTCTCCGATGTGATGGCCCGCGGCGTTGTACTTGTCGGCGGCGGCGCACAGATATCAGGGCTTCCGGAATTGCTCCGCGAATCGCTCAAAATCCCTGTTCATGTCGCAGATGATCCGTTAACCGCTGTCGTCCGCGGCACGGGTGTCGTCTTAGGGAATCTTTCTGATTATCGCGATGTGCTTCTCGTTCATGAAGACGCATTTCCACCGACAACATAAGGAGCCGTTCATCGTACTCGCGGGGGGTATAATTCTTGTGGTGATAATTCTCTTTCTGATATGGCGCGTTAGCGCCGTCTCAGATGTCTTATCCCGCGGCATGCTCCGGCTTGGTGTACCGCTTTTATCTCTGGAACAGAAAGCAACAGAGAGTGCGGTGAGAAGCAATACTCTCGTTTCAAAAAAAACGCTTATTAAAGACAACGAAGCGCTTAGAGAGGAGAATGCCGCATTCAGGGTATCGCTCTTGGGGTACTCGATCATTAAAAAAGAAAACGAAGAGCTCCGTTCTCTTCTCGGGCGCACCGGCTTGTATCATACGCGCATCCTCTCGGCGGTACTTTCGAAGCCTCCGCGTGCGCCGTATGACACGTTGATAATTGATGTTGGCACAGAGGATGGTATCTCGCAGGGCGATCGCGTATTTGCGTTCCGTGATGTGGCAATCGGCACGGTAGTTCTTGCCGATGAATCCGCTTCGAAAGTGAAACTTTTTTCTTCCCCGGGAGAGGATATCGATGTCGTGGTAGGCGATGACCACATCGCGGCCATAGCGCATGGAAGGGGAGGCGGCAATTTCGAACTCCGCCTGCCGCGCGGCGTGCATAGTGCCGCCGGGGACCCTATTGTATTCCCATCTATGGGCATTGAGATAGCCGGGGTGGTAGAATACGTCGAATCGGACTCCTCGAGTTCGTTCCAGACGGTTATTTTTAAAAGCCCTGTGAATATGTTCGAACTCCGTTTTGTGGAAGTTCAAGTGGGCGGAGGGGGAGGAACACGCGTTTCCGGATAACATTACATGGCACGAGTACTTGCGCACAGCGCGCTTTTCATATCGCTTTCCTTTTTCCCGTGGTGGATGACGCTTATCGTCGCACTCGGGGCACTTTTTCTTGTCAGGAACTTTTATGAGATAGTTTTCTGGGGAATTGCCACAGACCTCTTGTATGGCGTTCCTGTCCGGTCATTTTTCGGCGTAAACATTATTTTTACCGCCTCGTTTCTCGCTGCGTATGTTGGCGCGGAGTTCTTAAAACGGAGACTTCGTTTCTACTAACGCGAGGGCGAGCATGCAGGGAGAATCGCCAGAGATACGCTGCGCTCTAAGTTTTATTACACTACGATGTTTTTCATGTCAAAAAAAATGCAGGGCGGAGAAGATATCGCGCCGGACGAAATTTTTCTCGATTCAAGCAATCTGCCGCAGTTCGATACGCACCAACTCGAGGGACGGATAGAGCGCCCGCTTTCGAAAACAGCAGTCTTACTCCTCGGTTTATTTTTCACCGTAGCGATTTTTCTTTTCTTCAGCAGAACAGCATACTTGGAGGTTCTACAAGGGGAGGCACTGCGTCGCATTTCAGAGAATAACAGCCTTCGGCATACACTCATATTCAGTGAACGCGGCATTGTAACGGATCGCACAGGGAGAGAACTCGCATGGAACGTGTCTCCCGGAAAAGGAGACCTTTCCGCGCGCGTATACAGAGTGGGGGATGGACTTGCCCATACGGTAGGGTATGTGAGCGCTCCAGCGAAAGACGCGGCAGGGTTTTATTACCAGGAATATTTCTCCGGCAAAGACGGCGTGGAGAAGTTTTACAACGAGACTCTCTCCGGCGCGCATGGTCTTAAGATAGTCGAGACGGACGTGTTTGGAACCATCATCTCAGAGAGTACTGCCAACGAACCGCGATCAGGAGAAAATCTCCGGCTTACGATTGATGCACGCGTGGAAGGAGAGCTTTTCAGACGCATTAAAGGACTTGCAGAGAGTGTTGGTTTTCGGGGCGGTGCCGGAGTTGTCATGGATGTGAAAGACGGAAGTATTTTGGCGCTCGCGAGCTTCCCGGAATATGATTCGAACATATTAACGGAGGGCGTAAACGCGAGAAAGATCCAGGAGTTTGTCGGGAGTTCGGGAAAACCGTTCCTGAACAGGGCGGTCGGCGGTCTCTATATTCCGGGCTCTATCATGAAGCCGTTTGTTGCGCTTGGCGCCTTAAATGAAGGTATTATTTCTCCGGAAGAAAAAATTTTGAGCACCGGCTCGATTGCTATCCCGAATCCGTACGCGCCCGGCGAAGTGTCCGTGTTCAGGGACTGGAAAGCGCATGGATGGGTTGCTATGAGAGATGCCCTCGCTGTCTCATCCGATGTTTATTTCTACGAAGTCGGCGGCGGATATGAGGCACAGCGCGGACTCGGCATATCGAATATGGAAAAATATTTCCGCTTATTCGGGTTCGGCACCGAGACGGGTATTGATCTTCCGGGCGAAGAAGCGGGGACGATACCGACTCCTTCGTGGAAGGAGGAAACATTCAACGATGCATGGCGGCTGGGCGATACATACAATACGGCAATCGGACAATACGGATTTGAAGTGACTCCGATCCAGGCGGTACGCGCGGTTTCCGCGATCGCGAGCGATGGCACGCTTGTGGTGCCGCATGTCGTAAGGTCTGAAGAGACAGCAGAGAGCGGTGCCGTGAACATTCTCATCCCCCGCGAATATTTCGACGTTGTGCGCGAGGGGATGCGCGAAGCGGTTCTCCGCGGGACGGCGCAAGGGCTCTACACGCCGGCAGTCTCGGTTGCCGCGAAGACGGGAACCGCCGAACTCGGCATTTCAAAGAGAAGGGTCAATTCATGGGTTATTGGATTTTTCCCGTATAAAGAACCGCGCTTTGCGTTCGCGCTTGTCATGGAATCCGGCCCGCGCGAAAACCTTGTCGGCGCGACATTCGTCATGCGCGAAATGATCCAGTGGATGGCGGAGAATACGCCGGAATACCTTGCGCCTTGAAACTACTAAAAGAGTTCAATACCTTGGAACCATCTCGAGCGGAGTTTGATAATTAATGCC
>CAZNJQ010000015.1:0-15703 GCA_964573545.1 uncultured Candidatus Saccharibacteria bacterium
GAATCGATTGAACGCGATGCTTTTATGATTACCTATTTAAACAAGATTACTCCCGTAAAAATTGATTTAAACTCAACGAGAGCGCTCATTCATGGCGCCCGCATAGATCTGTATTTCAAGAAATTTAACCTAGAGGCGCATTCCGTTCTTCTTATTTCTGACTTGCCGCCCTATTCCGTGATGTCGCTTATTGTGGACAGGAGTGGAGATGGTCCGGCTCTGAGCGTCGGCGCATGCGCCGACTTCAACATAGAAGATGCGATAGTACGGTCGCTTGAAGAGGCCGCCTGCGTTCGTTTGTTCAGTAAGGCATTCCAGCTGCATAGAAAAGATGCGGCGATATCACCAGCTGGTTTTCTTTCCGCAGAAGACAGAAAAATATATTGGAGCAAGCCGGAAAACCTCCGCCATATTGATTTTATGATACAGGGGAAGAAAAAAAATATTTCAAATATTGCGCGAAAAGACATTGAAGAAAAAAAGAGCGAATCAACGCAAGACAAAATTCGTTTTCTTCTCTCCAGTCTTAAACAAGCCGGTTACCATTGTTTTTACGCGAATATGGCGCCACGTAATTCTGTTTTTAGCTTGCGTTCCGGCATTGTTTTTATACCGGAACTCCAGCCCTTATATCTGGATGAGACGTTTGCATGCCATGGCGCGGAGCGTTTATGGAAGGTGCCTCAAAAACTCGGATATGGAGCAGGTAGGCCGATAAACCCCGTACCACACCCGTTTCATTAAAAACCAGCGTGTGTGGACAACGCGCGATTGCATATGTGCTGATGGCGGTATAAAATAAAATTACTATGGTCCAATATATTAAGAAAAAACAAAAGATTTTAAAATTATTGTTTTGGAGCATGGCTGCTTTGTTTGTTTCCGTTCTCGGCGAGAAGACCGGTTTAATAGCCAGCGGTGATTTTATCACCCTTAGAAATATTACCCCTCGGGCGCATGCCGATGTCCCACCACCCCCGCCAGGTGGCGATGGCGGTTGGCAAGGAGATGGCCCAGGAGCCGCTGACGGCAACAGTAGCCCCAGCGGCCCGGGCTGCGTCGGAAGCGATGCGGCTGCCAGTGCAGGTGTTGGCGACGGCGGCGGCGGCGACGGCGGCGGCGACGGCGGGTACTAAGCCGCAAATAACATTGTGATTAAATGAATTTTTTTGCTTTTTGGGGTGGAATATCACGAAGAAACGCCGGAGGAATAACCGGCATTCAAATTATAATTATTTCTGCAATAGTTGTAATTTTGATTGTTGCAGCTGCCATCCTGTTCTTTTTTAAGACAGGGGTGGTTCCGGGAGTTTCTCAATTTATTCCCGAGAAGGAGTCTATTTTCGTTCCGAGTACAAAAGTCAGACAAGGGAGAGTCCCGGTTAATTATATTATTCAAGGGGTCCCTCCGGTAACCATATACAACCACACGGGAACAAACGCGTATCTTGTGACGGATGCCGCGGCGGCAACTAAATCGGTTCTTGAATTTTATGGAGAAAAATTAACCCCCGAAGATGTTACGAGTATAAACAATCTTATATTTGACGCGGAAAGTCCTGGCAAGCTCTATGATCCCAATGATATTATTTCTGTCATAAAAACAACCGGATTTGAGACAGAGCAAATAAAACTTCGTACCGTGGATGACATGGCAAGATTCATCAGCGAAGGAGGCAAAATGCCGCTTATTTTTCCGAATCTCCTGACAACAAATCAGCCGAGCGAAATCAAATTTTATCCTTTTAGCGTTCTGATTGGGATACTCGAAGACAAAAAAGAGTTTGTCGTCCACAACTACTATCTTGGGTACAATAAACACATTCCATTTTCTGATTTTGAAAAATTATGGGCATATTTACCCCCTGAGTCGCGCTACATATACCTGGTAATAAAACCTAAAAGTGAAGAGTACAGGCACAAGACGTACGAAGCGTATCCTGAAAGAACCGATGCGATGAGCAGGGCCGAGCCGATTATCAACAAAATTACGCTTGCGCGTGTCGCAGCGCTTCTAAAGTTGCCGGATTTACAGTATTCATTGAGCGATGCGGCGATTAGTGATCCCGATTTTGATAAATACATACCGCCGTATTATAAAATAGTTGCCTACGCGCACCTCGCCGTTAAATACCTTTTTTCTCTTCCGCTTGACATCAAAAAAGCAGAAAACTTAACCAGCAAGGCGGAAGCCCTGAATTCTAATTTAGACGGACCGTTCAGTGATTATTGGCCTGGATTTATTGACATGACGAATAAAATCCAAAATATAACCGACGCGCCTTTTTTCCTGAGAGGCGTACTATATCGGATGGAAGGCGACTATGATAAAGCGATAGCGTCTTTTAACAAAGCTCTTGGTGTTTGGCCGTACGCAAAATACACGAAATACCAGCTTGAAATGGCGGAACAATTGAAAAAGAAGAAACAAAACATAACTGCCGTAAAGCAAATAATCAGCGATGAAGCGTTCCAAAACGCACTTATAGAGAATTCGCCATGGGCGGTTACGTGGAGCGTTTCCGGCGAGGGTTTTACCAGAGATGGCACACAGAAGATAGATTTCTTTCTTGATAACGGAGGGACTGTGTTTTCCGGTAGTTTTCTTGAAACAAGCGATGGGATAAAACCCGGTCCGATGGAAAGCGTCTCTCTTAAAAACGGATGCATTCACTTTACTTCAGCGGTTACCGGAACTGCATACGAATACTGCCTTGCCAAAAACAATACTCTTCGGGGGCTTTTGAGCGGCTTAAGCCCGCAAAAATTCTTTTTCGTCGGGGACGCTGTCGCGCGACCGGCGAATCGCTGAACGCGATCGCCGCAAAAATTACTGTTACAAAAACCCGTTTGCGTTTTTGTAAAACAAGACCCTCGTTGCGCATGCGTTCCCCATGCGGGTATTTTAAATTAAATGCCGATTCGGAATATCAAGCTCCAGTGCGCAATATTGAGTCAGGCTTTGCACAAAAAACGCCGCAGTATTTTATTACAAAAATTATCCGCACTATTTTCCCAAAACGGGTATGACGACAAAGACTCAAGGAAAGTGGCGGAGGCGACACTGTCCATTTTCGGAAGATTTATGCCCGTGCGGGTTAAGGAGGTTAAGATTAGAGAACTGCTTTCAAGCGTGACACTATCTCCCAAATCATTTTTTTTAAAAGAGCAACTCCCGCCATCGCTCTATGAAAATATTCTAAACGGCCTGCGCGAGCGAACTGCGCAACTATTGCGGGAAATCGAAGACTGGGTTGTCGGACCGCGCGTTCTTGACTTCGGATGCGGGAACGGATATGTCGGCAGGGCGATGCGCGATACCCTTAAAAAAGATGTAGTATTGATGGATATTGCGAATCTGAACAAAACCGACCTGCCGTTCATTTTATACAATGGGAAGATTCCATTTTCTGAAAATCATTTTGACACGGTAACGCTTTTCATGGTCCTTCACCACAGTGCCGACTATGGCTCAGCGCTTGCCGAAGCGAAACGCGTCGGGAAACGGCTTATTATTATTGAAACGATACCCGACGAGAGCGCGGGCAAATCAGAAACAATGTTTTTTGACTGGTTTTACAACAACGCAGTGCTTGGTTACAATATGCCCATTCCCGGGAACTTTTTAACATCGGCGGAATGGCTTCGATTATTTCAAACACACGGTCTCCGCGTTATTCACGAAAGAAATCTCGGCATGAATTATAAGAATATTCTTTTGAATCACTATCTTTTTGTTTTAGAGAAATAAACCATGGACATTCTGGATTTGAGAGAGAAAATCGCGGTTGTGACGGGCTCCTCCGGCGGGATAGGATTTGGAATTGCGAATCACCTTGCTCGAGCGGGCGCAACCGTTTTTGTAAACGGGCGCACGCCCGAATCAGTGGAGGCGGCATTCCGGCTGTTTCCTCATAGTGCAGATATGCGTCCGCTTATCGGCGATGCGGCCGATGAACGGTTTGTCAAGAGTGCGGTGGAAGGAATCATTGCCTGCTGTCAAAAAATAGATATTTTGGTAAATAACGTCGGATTGTATAAAAAACAAGGAGTAGAGCAATTGGATGCCACTGGTATCCATGAAATTATGGCAGCCAATGTATACAGCGCTCTTTTTTGGATTCGCGAAGTTGTGCCGCACATGAAGAAAAACGCATCAGGGAAAATCATCTCCGTTGCTTCCGTTGCCGGCATGTCCGGCAGGCAAGACAGCGCGCCCTACAATGTGGCAAAGGGCGGTATTATCGCTCTCACAAAAGGGCTCGCAAAAGATTTAGGGCCTTTTAACATTCAGGTAAATGCGATTGCGCCGGGGTTGATTCCGACAAAGCTTGTAAGCGATTTGCCGGAATCAGTGTTTGAAAATAATAAAAAAAAGACGCCGCTTGGCAGGCTGGGTACGCCGGACGACATCGGGAAAGCCGCTTTATTTCTTACCTCATCGCTCTCCGACTTTATAACAGGCCAGACGATTGTCGTTGACGGCGGATACTCGCTATAGACCAACCCCACGGAATTTTTTGCCGAATTTCAGAACAGGGTAAAGCTCCGAGTGCTCGTAATCGTCGGCGGTTTTTTCACCCAAAAGGACCAGATCTCCCACCATCGACGATACAACGCGGTCTCTGGCCTGAGAAGTCCAGTTTGTTCTTTTCATGAAGTTTTTTATAAATTTACGCAAGAACGTTTTTTCAACCGATGCTTCCTCGTATTCCCCGAGTTCTTCGGTCAGTGGACCGAGTGCCCTTGCAATGTCGGTGCGCTCCAGGTCGGTATCTGTCGTGGAGTCAAGGAGCCGTGCGGCGAGCTGCTCTGCGACCCCTTGAGAATCATCTGTGTCGCGAAGGTGCGCAATGTATTTTCTGACAATTGAACCCGGACTTTCTTTAAGCAGCGATGGTTCATAGAAATGTACGCGAGTCACCAGTACGCCATCGTGTTTTAAAACACGAGCGATTTGCTCCCCCATGATTTTTTGCCGCGTTGTGGATAATAACCACCAAAAAAAATCTCCCAGTATGACGTCGAATTGAGAATCCTTAAACGGCATATCGCACCAATCGGAAATTTTTACGTTTTCATGGCTGGGGTTCGCCACGGCAAGAAATTTTTTTGTGGACGCGACCATCTCTGGGCAGATATCAATGATGGTGACACGACCTCGCGCGGCGATATCCCGCAACTCCGGCGTTGAGCCTATTATGAGAATGTTTTTGGCGTCCAAAGAGCCGGCAAGCTCTCGATAGCAGGTCATATCTCCCGGCGACGGTCTCCATGGCGGCACCCTGTGGCTCCATGTCCTTGCATTTGTGCGCCATATTCTCTTTACATCATCGAGACTTCCATCGAAGCCGCGATTCATGGTCTTTGTTTCATCCATACGCTTTTCTTTATGCATTTCTTTTAAAATTAAGCTTACCATATTATGATGGGTGGTATGAGCACTTCCGATATCCTGGTTAGGGTGCAGGGGCTAATTGACAGATACGGCGATGCGACTGCTACCCAGACGCTCCTTCGGTTTTTTGGTTGCTGCGAAAGCGCCGAGGCGGAAAACGCTGTTAAAGAAATAGCCGCGTATTGCGAAGAGAGTATCTCGCACATAGGCATAGTCGTTCCAGATATTGATGTTGTGGCAGAGACGCTGGCGTACATGCCGCAGCAGTTCAGTTTGCAGAAGCCAATCATATCTTCGGTTAGCATACCAAGGAGATACCCGGGCTCCAAAGGGAAAATTGCATTTGTCGCCGACAAAAACGGAAACACTCATTTTGAGCTTTTTGAAGTTGCGTGGGCAGGTTCTGTCGGAGAAATTGAACGCAAAAAAAGAGAGTGTCTTATTGAGCATATCGCCCTTGAGGTTTTGCACGCACGCTCTGTTAAAAAAATAGCCCGTATAATAACCAACTCTATGAAAAGCACTCACGTTGAATTGCCGGCGATGAAAAATAATTCCGACGGGTCAACATTTTTCTATATTCAGAATAACAGCGGAGAACGGCTTGAATTCGTTTTTTACGCACGCGCACATGATATCGCGCGAGAATAATGCCGTATTGCGCCACCATGCTTAAGCGTCTTTTTGCAAAAAGAATACTTACGTCGAATTCATTTACGGCATTGTTGGGCGAAGACGCCCCGCACAGCCGTCTTCGGCAGGCGGAAATGCTTGACCGGGCGTTTCAAAAATTCGCGCTTACTCAAGCAGATGCATTTACTAAAAAACAGTGGGACGCCATTCAAAATTTTAAATTAAAAAGAATAATAGAATACGCACGGCGCACTGTCCCGTATTGGCGCAGATTGTTTATGTCAGCGGGTTTTTCCGCGGACTATTTTGACTGTAATGAGTTGTATCGCATCCCTCCATTAACGCGTTCTGTCATAAAACAAACGCCCATTGAAGAAATGCTTGCTCAGGATTTGCCAGCCAGCCGATTTATCAGGGCGTCAACATCAGGATCTACAGGAGAGCCACTGGGATTTTTTATAGACCGAAACGAGGTTATGTATCGCACGGTCAATACGCTTCAAGAGATGCGCTACGCCGGCGCAAGGAACAATGCGCGCGTTATGTCGCTCGGTCTCGTTACACATCGCGACTTGGACGCTCTTGGTTGTCGGATAAAAATCACAGAATTAGAAGATGCCGGCAGTAGGGCGGAGAGGCTTTATCCTTTTTTTGCGAGTTACAAACCGCAGGTGCTTATTACCACCCCCTCATATCTCAAGTTATTGGTTTATGCCATGAAAACCGACGGCTTTCGTTACTCGTTTGAGCTAATCTTGTGTCGCGGGGAGCATATAGAGAAAGACGACAGAGACTCTATGTCCCATTTTTTCAGTTGCCCGATTTTTTCCGTGTACGGTTCCAAAGAATGTTCTTTGGTCGGCATTGAATGTACCGGCGGAATGATGCATCTTGCGCCATGGATGAATTATGTTGAGATTGTAGATGACAGCGGTCGCTCCCTCCCGTACGGGAGGGAGGGTGTCGTTACAGCAACGCTTTTTGAGAACAAAGTTATGCCGTTTATCCGTTATCAGTTGGGAGACAGAGGAATCTTGCTGGATTCTGCATGCCCGTGCGGCAGGAATACGCCGCATATTCAATTTCGCGGACGAGTTTCCGATATGATTGATTTACCTGGTGAAAGAAAAATTCCCGTTATAGAACTTGGAGCTGTGATTGCGAATAAGTTCAGCAAACACATACTGCAATTTCAGTTTGAACAAAAAAATTCATTCTCTATTTTCTTTAATTACAGTTCTATAAAATCACTTCATAAAACTGTAGCAGATGCACTTGCAAAAGAACTCGATGGACGTCTTCACCCCGCAAAGGTGTATCTAAAAAAAGTCGATACATTTCAGGTAAATCAGGATGGGAAATGCCCGCTTCTCGCAAGGGCGAGAGCGCATCTTGTTCAATAGTCCGCCAAACGGAGTCTTCAGTGCAGATACGGCTTGCGGAACTCATAAATTTTTAATTCTCATGTGGTATAATTAATGAAAGTTATGCGTGATGTTCGGGAAAGAAAATTAGCCATTGTACCTGTCGTTATAATCCTCCTCTTGGTGACCGCGCTCTTTCGCGTGCAGCTCGGGACCGCGGCGTGGGAGGTGTTCCGCGCGCCCTCTTTCGCGCTTTTTCTACGCCCCGATGCGGCACTGGCGCTTGAGATCGGCAACCGCTATTTCAACGTCGGGAGCAGTGGCGCGTATAATCTGGACAAGGCGGAGAAGTATTTCAACAAAGCACTTACGCTTGACCCGCTTGCGCCCGATGCATGGCACCAGCTCTCGCGGATAGATTTTCTCCGCGGCAATTTTTCCGCCGCGCTTTCAAAAATAAATACCCAATTCGAGCTTCATGGGGACTCGCTCATGGCATCGTATTACATCCGCGGGCTCATTGAAGGCTACAGCGGCGATTATGAAAACGCGGAGAAAGATTTTTTGAAATTCTTTGCGTGGGATAAGACGAACTGGGCGGTGTACAACGACCTCTCGTGGGTTTATTTCAAAGAGGGCAGATACAAAGACGCGCGTCGCGTTGCCGACGGTGGGCTTGCGTATCATCCCAACAACCCGTGGCTTCTCAATATGGCGGGTGTCTCACGGCTTAATCTTGACGACAAGAAAAATGCGCGCATTTATTTCCAAAAAGCGCTCTGGTGGGCGGATACAATGACGGAATCGGACTGGCAAAAAGCATATCCGGGTAATGCCCCATATACATCAGGCCAGGGAATTATCGAAATGAAAGAGGCGATTCGGGCGAATCTTGACCTTGCTGTGGATAAATAATAGTTCAGCAGTTCTACTTTTCAGGGCGATTTGGTATCATGAGATTAATGAATCTTCTCGAATTACAAGAAAGACCCATGCGCCTCGTTGTCGTTATGGCGGTTTTTCTTGCCATCGGGTATGCCGTTTTCGTGCATGCGCCAGGCGGTGGCATAGCGGAACGTTCGGTTGAGGTCGGCGTTGCCTCACTCTCTCCGAGAGGCGAGGCGGGAGGTTTTGCGATTCCGGCATCATGCCCCTCATATGAGCACAACCCGGGTGAGTGCAGTCCTCCATCGCCATCATTCAGCGGTAGTGTCGGGGGCGGCAGCGGAAGTGGCGCCGTGACGATAAACAACGGCGGAAGCGTGACGCTTACATGGTCCGCGTCCTCGGCGATGAGTTGCTCCGGAACGAATTTCTCGACAGGGGGAGCGACATCCGGCTCTACAGTTGTTGCACCGTCTTCGACGATTACGTACACAGTTCTCTGCAACTATAACCCGGGGCTCTATACGCCATCGACAGTTCAGTCATCGGTCGGCGTGACGGTTTTTAATCCGGCTCTTAACATTACTGCAAGTCCGACACAGGTTCGCTCGGGGAATCAGTCTACCATCAGTTGGTCGGCGACGAATGTCGACACATGCAGCGTGACCGGGCCGAGCTTTTCTGCGACAGGCGTCTCAGGCTCCCAGCTTTCGGGCCCCGTCACCATTCAAAGTACATACACGCTTTCCTGCCAGAACGCCGGGGGCTCACTGAGCCAGAGCGTCATCGTCACGCTTATCCCGGCATTTGAGGAGTTCTAATAATTCGAATACTGCAAAAAAATATCCGAATGCCTATTCGCGGCATCCGGATATTTTTTGAATTTCTATTATTCGTATTATTCGGAGTACCTGGAGGTGTAGTGTATCGGAATTGTTTTAAAACCCGATATATTCCGTTACTGTGTGAGAAAACGGTTCTCTGAGTTCTGCTTCGGGGAGATGGTGCTTGAGATGTTCACGTACAGTCTTCGGGTGGACGCCGTCTGCAAGCGGCAGGACAATGTGGTGGCGAAGCGACTCCGATCGCTTCAGGAGAAGCGCCGGTGAATTTTCATTATCTGTGACCCCGAATGATTCCAGGGATTTATACGGAAAAAGCGCATCATTTATTTCAATTCCGCGCTCACTGATTACCACACGCAGTACCTGCGGCTTCTTGATCGCGTATACAAATAAGAGCGCCGTCCCCAAAATGATAAATATGCCGAACAACACATTGCCGCTTATTACAGCAAGAAAGGCAATTGAGAACGAGACAATGCCGATGCCCCAAAACCAATCGGTGGTCTTTGCGTATTCCTTATACTCGGGAGTTTCCCATGAAAGATGCGGTTCCGTATTGTCGTGAGGGTTTTCTCTACTTTCCATATCCTATGGCTTCAAAAAATTTTCGCACCCCGCTTTGTAATTCTGGATACTTTCCGTTTCGAGGCAGAACTTAAGAATATAGCCGGAACCATCCTCGACTGATTGATATGTATAGGCATATGCGGGGTAGAGGGGGTCTTTGGGCACTTCCCGTATGGCGAGCTCTTCTTCCAGAGTGCGTGAGACAGCGTCATCCCCCGTTATTTCTGTTTCTTTGGGAGCTACGGGAAACTTTGCATGGCCGCTGTAATAAAGATTAAGCGCCTTTTGGATGGCGTCGATTTCAGCGATACGCTTCGCGTCGCGCGCTCGCTGCCCAACATCGTCAAATGCGGAAGCGACTATTAAAACGCCGACGATGATAAGTGCTATGACGAGGAGTATTTCCAAAAAAACAAGTCCGTGTGTGGTCCGTGTTGAAAGTTTCATGTCTGTCCAAGATGGTGATATACGATACAAGTATATCATTTTTCCAACTGGCGGAGGAGGTGAGATTCGAACTCACGGTCCGGTTTCCCGGACACCGCATTTCAAGTGCGGCGCGTTAGACCACTCTGCCACTCCTCCAAATACCCTGCGCAAAAAATAACCCTGATTGTATCAGGATAAAGGAAAAAGGGTGTTTTCGCAATTCACAACGAGAATTTACTGCGGCTGCATTCCCTGTGGCGCTGCGGAGGCGGGCTCGTTCTTTTTCCACTTCAATAACTCGCCTCCTTTTTTTGCGACAAAGAAGACATAGACGATATCAAGAATCGCGAGCGTGTTCAAAATAAGGAGTGCGATAAACCACCACTTATGCGAAAGCCGTGCGGCAGTCCACATCGCGTATCCTTTCCAGGGAAGTACCCAGAGCATGAGTGCTACGAGTACCCAGAAATTTTCCTCAAAGAATGCGTCCAAGGTCATGCCATTATAATATCATGCGTATAGAGCATGTGCCAGTGTTTTATCCACCACCGCATAATGCTACTATAAGCCGTATGGCGCAGCTTCTGGGGATTGATTATGGCAAAAAACGCGTTGGTATTGCGCTCTCCGATGACGCTCAAAAGATCGCGCTCCCGCACGTCATTCTGGAGAATGATCCAACACTCTTTCCCCGTATTATTGATATTATCCGGAAGCGGGATATTGAAGGAATCGTCGTCGGTGAGTCGCGCGACTTAAGGGGCGTCCCCAATCCGCTCATGAAAGAAATTTCGTCTTTCGCGCAAGAGCTCGGCGAGAAGGCGCGGCTCCCGGTACATTTTGAGCCGGAATTTCTGACATCACGCGAGGCGCGGACGATGAGGGTCGGCACGGGACCCGTCGACGCATCCGCTGCGGCAATCATCCTCCAAAGTTTTATAGACAAAAAAGAAAATAAAGGGTTATAAATTCTCGCGACGCAAGAGGTGCAATCACGCGGACCATGGAACACATCACGGCTGTTATTAACGATACAAAAACAAAAACACGAGATTGGTTCGTGCGTTTTGCCGATACGCCGCACGCACGCGCGTGGCTCGCATTTTTTTCGTTCGCAGAATCATCTTTTTTCCCGATCCCGCCCGATGTCTTGCTCATCGCAATCCTCTCATCGCGTGCGCGGGGATGGATCTCTCACGCATTTATAACGACAATATTTTCCGTCTTGGGGGGCATCGCGGGATACGCGCTCGGTTTTTTCTTCTTTGACCTCTTTGGCAGGAACATCATCGCATTCTTCGGCGCCGAGGCGGAAATGGCCCGCGTGGAAGTGCTCTTCAGCGATAATGCGTTTTGGGCGATTTTTATCTCGGCGTTCAGCCCGATACCGTACAAGGTGTTTACGATAAGCGCCGGTTTTTTCAAGATAGACCTGGTGCCATTTATCGCGGCGTCGCTTATCGGGCGCGGGCTCCGGTTTTTCCCCGTCGCATATCTTGCGGAACGCTGGGGCGGCTTTGTTGGTCAGTTTATTTTCAAATACTTCAACGCCATATCGCTTGTCGTCGTCGCGTGTATCATCGCATTTCTCCTCTTTTCAGGTAGCGTTTTCTAATTCATTACGGCTTAAAGCAAGTTTATGGCGTATGAGGCTTTAAAACTCCATCCGCTGTTTACTTCGTACACAGTGCCTGCTATCCAAATTTGATATACTGAAAGCATGCGGCGCACGAATGCTTTTTTCCGGTTTTTTCCGCCACCGAGATTTTTATCTTTACCGGCGGCGGGAATCAACATATCAGATCGCTCGATCCGTTTTGCGAAACTAAAGCACGGGGAAGGGGGATTTGTGCTTGATTCGTTCGGTGAACAGCCAATTCCTCAAGGTCTTGTATCCGCCGGCCAAATACAAAAACCAAAAGAGCTTACAGGATTGCTTTCGGCATTTCGACAGACATACGGCTTGTCTTTCATACGGGCATCGCTCCCGGAGCAGGAAGGATATTCGCTGCGCGTAAAAATTCCACGCGTGGAACGAAAGGAGATTCACCAAAGCCTTGAACTTCAGCTCGAAGAATATGTTCCCTTAAGCGCGCGCGATGCGGTGTTTGACTATACGCCCATCGAATGCGTGGCGCCGGATCCCGCAGCAAACACTCTTGAGGTGGGCCTCTCGGTCATGCCGCGGAAGGTCATCGAGGGCTACGCCGATCTTTTCTACGACGCCGGACTTGTGCCGCTTTCATTCGAGCTTGAGGCGCATGCGATAGCCCGTGCGATAATCGGGGAGGGTGAGTGCGGCACGTATGTTCTTTTAGACATCGGTGCGATGCGGACAGGCATCTCCGTTTTTTCGCGGGGCGCTATTGTTTTCACTTCAACAATTACCATCGGCGGATACGCGCTTACGCAATCAATAGCGGAGGAGCTCCATATACCGTTTTCGCGTGCGCAGGAGCTCAAAGAATCGGAAGGATTGTGGGGAGAGGCGGGGCTGTTTGCTGTTTCGCGTTCGAAGTTCTCCGCGCTTCGCGAAGAGATAGGCAAACATCTTTCATATATCCGGACTCGCCAAGATGTCGCGGACGACGGAGCAATAGAAAAAATAATTCTCTGCGGCGGCGATGCGAATTTGCCGGGGCTTACCGAATATCTCTATGAGACGCTTAAAACGCCGATCGAGTTCGGGAACCCGTGGATAAACATAAATTCTCTTGAGGAATATGTCCCGGAAATACCGCTTAACCATTCTCTCCGATACGCTCCGGCGCTTGGCCTTGCGATACGCCGGACAGGATAACCACACGATATACGCGCATGATCAACCTTCTTCCCATTGAAGAGAAAGTAAAAATAAAGAACCTCTACAAGGTGCGGCTTGCTATTGTGTCATGCATCGCCGCCGCCGTAACACTTTTCGTTTTTAGTGTTTTTCTCTTTCCGTCATTTTTTCTTGCGGGAGTAAAAGAAGAAGCCACGCGGGAACGCAGAGAACTCGTTTTAAAGTCTATTTCAGTGATCGAGGCGAAACACACAGAGGAGGAAATACAGAAAACGGCGAGCCAGCTTGCCGTCGTGGCAACGCGCGACGACGTATCAGATTCTCTCTCACGGTTCATAAGCGCTGTGGCGAAACGCACGACAAGAGGGATCTCGGTAACCGGATTTTACTCGCAGAAGACAGAGGGCGGACGGTATGGTGTCAATAAATTGATCGTCTCGGGCACGGCGCGCGATAGGGCTGCGCTTCTTTCGTTTGTCGATGCGCTTCGCAATGAAACTATTTTTTCACGCGTTGAGCTTCCCGTCTCGAACCTTGTGAGGAGTGAGGACATATCGTTTTCTGTCATTATCTTTCTCTCCGGAGAATAGAGAGAATTCCTTGTATGGATAAAACCAGGCCACAACTCATTGGTATAAGCACCCGCTTTATGATAGGGGCGAGCATTGGAGCAGTCCTCGCTACGCTAGCACTTGCCGTATTTTTGTGGATGAACATAGCTCTCCGTGTTGATAGGGCAGCTGTGCTCCTCGGAGAACTCACTTTGGATCTTGAAAAAGAAAAGCGCCTGTCAGAACTTAAGAATTTCGTGAGAGGAACCGAAACGAAGAGTAAAAAACTTGACGGATATTTTCTCGCCCCCTCGGGCGTTGCGCCGCTCATCGGCCGCATAGAATCCTTAGGAGCTCACGCGGGTATTCTTGTCGAGTTCACTAATGTGCTCGTCGACGTCGATAAAAAAATCTTAATACTGCAATTCGAGACACTCGGGAATTTTTCGGGCACATATTATTTCCTCTCTCTCGCGGAGACGCTGCCGCTCAAGCTCTCGTTCGAGAAAGTATTTATAGACAAAGATATTCCGCGCGGTGTCGGTGTCCGAAGTGCAGACGATACGTGGAGGGGCGTGTTTTCGGTCGCCGTTTTAAGCTATACTCCTGCTACGGAGTAATGTACGCCATGATACAGATAAAAATACCACCTGTTTTTAAAGAGTTTAAGAGCAAGTTTTTCGATACGGATCCCATGAAGCAGGAAATCGCGCTTTTGCGCGACTGGGCGCTCCTCCTTTCCGGTTTTTTTCTCTGCATTATTATCGGCGCTTTCATCGCCGGTGTAGTGTTCGTGTCGGTCAATACCGGCGAAGTGTTTACTCTACCGCAAGAACCTGCAATGATAAGAGCGTATTCAGAAGAGAAACTGGATTTCGCGCTTGGCATTTTGGCTGAGCGGGAAGAGAGGCTCCGCGCGCTTCTTCTTGAGCGCCCGAGAATTTCCGATCCGTCGCTGTAGTTGAATAGTTTTTTTATTTTCGATCCACAGTGCCCCCGTAGTTCAACGGATAGAACGGCTCCCTTCTAAGGAGCAGATCGAGGTTCGCCCCGTCATTCGACGGGGCGCCCTGTCGCATGACAGGGCGATTCCAACGGCAAGATATGTATTACGTATATGTGTTAAAATTAAATAATCGTTTGATGTATACTGGCAGTACTAATGATTTAAAACGCCGTATCTCAGAACACAGGAACGGGAAAGTTTCGTCTACAAAACACAAATTACCGATCAAACTTTTACTTTATGAAGGGTATCTCCTGAAAAGCGATGCGCAGAGGAGAGAGAAATTTTTAAAAACCACCGAAGGGAAGAGATTACTTAAACAACAAATCAGGGACATTCTAAAAATAGAAAACATATTATAAAATATTCTGCCCCCGTAGTTCAACGGATAGAACGGCTCCCTTCTAAGGAGCAGATCGAGGTTCGATTCCTCGCGGGGGCATACAATTTTTCCATGTCCTTTCTTCAAGAAAAATTTCCGCATATATTACTGATCTCATATCTTGCGCTGTTTGTTTGGCTTGGTTTAGAGCCGTATAGCCGTGCGGTGTGGTTTGCGGAAAATCTTCCGATACTGGCGATTGTCATCGTCCTTCTGGTTTTATATTTCCGTGGTGTCCGTCTCTCAAATACCTCGTACGCGCTCATGAGCATTCTTATTTTCTGGAACACTGTCGGCGGGCATTTCACGTTTGCCCGCGTGCCGTTTGATTGGTTTAATGACCTGTTTGGTTTTGAGCGCAATATGTACGACAGAGTCGGCCACTTTGGCGTGGGGTTTTACGCGTACGCAATCCTTGAGCTTCTTGATCGCTATGAGATCGTGCGGAAGCGCGCCGTCGCGTACCTATTTTCTTTTTTCGCAATTGCGTTCATAGCGCTCTCGTATGAGGTTCTTGAGTGGGCGGTTGCCGTGACGTACGGGGGCGATGTCGGTCCTGCATTTCTGGGAATTCAAGGTGACGAGTGGGATGCGCAGAAAGACGTGTTGCTTAACATGGTCGGTGCTACCCTTGCGCTGAGTTTGTATTTCACTGTAAATGTCTGGCACTCTCATCGGCAAGAAAGACCTGCTTTATGGCACGCAAGCACCAGTGAATAATAACCTGACTATAGTCAGATTATTATTCACTGGTGTCTGCGTTAAGCGATGGATGCGCATGGGGTATTGAATTCGCCCTACGGGGTCCGTAATCTAACCAATAGCTTGGAATCAGTTTGTGATTAATTGTACCGGAGTGCG
>CAZNJQ010000016.1:0-2294 GCA_964573545.1 uncultured Candidatus Saccharibacteria bacterium
AAGCGTGTCGGCGAACTCGATAGGCACCTCATCGCGTACAAGGATTACCACCTCAAGGTGGGGAATGCGCTCGCGACGACAGTGAACCACTTCAACGCGGCGGGGAAGGAGCTCAAAAAGGTGGATAAGGACGTGCTGAAAATCACGGGAGAAAACATCGGTGCTATTGATATGCCGGTTATCGAGAAGCCGGATAAAGAGGAGTAAACTGCCGGCTTTCTTGCAACAAGAACTTGATTTTTATTCCATCTTCTATACTATGTGAAAGTATTATGGCAGACGCAAAGACCTCAAAACTAAATAGCTTCGCGGTCATTGAGACCGGCGGGAAGCAATATAAGGTATCCTCCGGGGATTCCGTAAAGATAGAAACGCTCCCCGGCGTTCTCAAAGAAGGCGCACGCATCACGTTCGATAAAGTGCTTCTTGTCCACGACGGAAAAGAGACAAGGATCGGCACGCCGTATCTTACGGGAGAGAAAGTGGAAGCGACGGTCGCCGAATTCGGGCGGAACAAAAAAATATCGGTCATCCGCTTCAAGGCGAAGAGCCGGCACTTCAAAAAGCGCGGGCATCGGCAGGAGTTTCTGAAGGTGACGATACAATAACGAATGATAACAAAAATTCCGGTTCAAGCCGGAATTTTTGTATGCGTGATTCGGCGGGCTACAGTATTTCGTAATCAACGAATCTGTTCTCGACATCGGCCGACACGACGCGGACGCGTATCGGATTGCCGAGCGTGTAGCGTTTCTTTTTCTTTCTGCCCATGAGCGTGTATGTTTTCTTGTCAAAGATATAATAATCGTCGCTCATGGCACGGACCGGTATCATGCCGCTCGTTTTTGTCGTCTGCTCCGCAATAAAGAGGCCGCGTTCGGAAACACCCGTGATGATTCCCTCAAATGTCGTCCCGATGTGCCTGCTCATGTACTCGGTCTGTTTGTATTTTATGGACTCGCGCTCTGCAGCGGTCGCCGCGACTTCGCGCTCGGAGGCGTAGCGCGAGAGCGCTTCGTATTCTTTAAGTTCGTGGAGCGGGATTTTTTCTCCGGAAAGGTATCGGAAAAGGAGCCGGTGGACGATAAGGTCGGGATACCGCCTGATGGGGGAGGTAAAGTGCGTGTAGTGCTTGAGTGAGAGCCCGAAGTGCCCGATGTTTTTCGTGGAATAGATCGCTTTCTCCATCGCCTGAAGCGCCACCATGTTGACAAGCTCCTCGTGGGATTTGCCGGCGACTTTTTTAAGGAGCGAGCCTATGTCGTGCGCCGCGTAGTGTTTTTTATGGTCCAGAACCTTGTATCCCAGCGCGTGCATGAGGTTTACGAGCTCTTGTATCTTATCGCTGTCGGGAAGCGCATGGACGCGATAGACGAACGTCTGTTTAACGTGCTCGTCGTGGCCCGACATAAAGCGCGCGACGGCGATGTTTGCGAGTATCATGAATTCTTCAACGAGTTTGTGGCTGTCGGTCCGCACTTTCGGGCGTATGGAGACCGGTACGCCGTTTGCATCAAGCTCAAACTCAACTTCTTCCGTCTCGAATGAGAGCGCTCCCTGCTCTTCGCGCTTTGTCCGCATCCTCTTTGCAATGGCGTTCAGTGTTGTGAGCTCCTCATGAAAGATGCCGTGCCCCTCGTTAAGAACTCCCTGCGCTTCTTCGTAGGTGAAGCGTTTCTCCGAGTGGATGATGGTTTTCCCGAACCAATGACGCTTGATATCGCCGTCTTCCGACATATCAAGTATCACGGAGAACGCGAGCCGGTCCTCGTCGGGATTTAAACTGCAGATATCGGTTGAGAGCGGGTGGGGGAGCATGGGGATGGTGCGGTCGACAAGGTAGATCGAGTTGCTTCGCTTCGCCGCCTCGGCATCAAGTGCGGTTCCCCTTTTAACGAAGGCACTCACGTCCGCGATATGGATGCCGATCCTAAAAAGCCCTTCCTCGGGAAGTTTTTCCACGGAAAGCGCATCGTCAAAATCTTTCGCGGTCTTCGGGTCGATAGTAAAGAGCGGTACGCCGCGCATATCGCGTCGTTTCGGTACCTCGTTCGCGAGCGTCTCCGCGTGGTTTCTCCGTTCCTCCTCCGCTTCTTTGACGACCTGCGGCGGGAAGGAAAGGTCGATGCCGCGGTCAAGCGCGAGCGCCCGCATCTCCGTTTCGTGGACGCCTTTCTTGCCGATAACTTCGCGTATCTCTCCGGAGGGTTCCTTGGACGGAGCTTCCCATGGGAGCATCCGCACGAGCACCTTGTCGCCGATTGATGCCTTTTCTGCTTCACGAGGAGAGAGTG
>CAZNJQ010000016.1:2394-14526 GCA_964573545.1 uncultured Candidatus Saccharibacteria bacterium
GTGTAAGCGTTTTGTGCTTTTGCGGTTTGTTAAGTCATTGTGCCTTATTTTTGCAGCTTTCGATTTTAAAACTTTTCATTTGCAACTTCCTGAACTGGCGCCACGCTGTAAGCTGTGATACAGTCGTCTCAATGATAGTGAAAACTGGAGCCAAGAAAAAAGGCTTTACCGCCGTCTCTTTTTTAAAAAAAGGGGAGACAGAGGTCGTTCGCGAGAAGGGCGAGAAGTCCATATCGATTAGTATCGGCGAGAAGCCGCAGAGCCGCCGCACGCTTATCACGCTTCTCCGGCGCATCGTGCAGGTCGCGAAACAACACAAACTTGAGAAGCTTTTCATCTCCGCGGATGAAATTCCGGCCCCGAAGAATGTTTCTTCATTCGAGCTTGGCGCGCTTCTTGGGGAGAATTTTGAATTGGCGAATTTTGAGTTTCGGGATTTTAAAACACGCCCCAAAGAGGGATGGCGCGACGTTAAAGAAATCCTTATCGGCGGCGCAGATACCGGTTTTAAAAAAGGACTTCTCCGCGGACTTCTTGTCGGCGGCGCGGCGAATAAGACGCGCGTGCTCTCAAACACTCCCGGAGGCGATATGACTCCCGCGCTTCTCGCACAGAGAGCCAAAGAGGCGGCGCGCGGTACGCGGGTGCGCGTCACGGCGTGGGGCAAGAAAGAAATAGAACGGAAGAAGATGGGGGCGATACTGGGCGTCGCGCGCGGTTCGGACGAAGAACCGAGATTCATTATTTTGGAATACACGGGCGGCAAAAAGAGCGAGCAGCCGATTGTTTTAATTGGCAAAGGGGTGACATTTGATACGGGAGGGCTTAATCTGAAGCCCTCATCCGGTATATCGGACATGCATATGGACATGTCGGGGGGCGCCGCAGTTATTCATGCCGTTATCGCCGCTGCGAAACTCGGCATAAAAAAGAATATCGTCGGGCTTATTCCTGCGGTTGAAAACATGCCATCCGGCTCAAGCTATCGTCCGGGAGATATTTTGCGCTCTCTTTCCGGGAAAACGATCGAAGTTTTAAACACCGATGCCGAAGGGCGACTCATCCTCGCGGACGCGCTTACGTATGCGAACGAATACAAACCGCGGCTTGTCGTGGATGTTGCGACGCTGACCGGCGCCTCCATGGCGGCGCTCGGACAGCGTGCATCCGCGCTTTTCACAAAAGACAAAAAGATAGAGGAGCTTTTCATGCGGCTTGGGGAAGCGTCGGGGGATTATCTCTGGCCCCTGCCGCTCTGGAGCGAGTATGAAGATGATGTGAAGGGTAATTTTGCCGATCTTGCGAACATTCCACCGTCCGGCGGTTCTTACGGAGGCGCCATAAACGGAGCCGCATTCCTCTACCAGTTCGTGAAAAAGTCCGATACGGAGGACTCATACCCGTGGGCGCACATCGATATTGCGCCGCGGATGACGTCAATTCCTGCGGATGTCCTCGCGAAGGGGGCGACAGGCGCACCGGTGCGCTTTCTGGTTCGCCTTCTTGAAGAGTTTTAATCTCTTTGCTACTATATCCATCATGTTAAAAATACGGCTACAGAGATTCGGCAGGAAAAATGACCCGACATTCCGGGTTGTTTTGACTGATTCCCGGAACAGCACGAAGAGCGGAAGGTTCCTTGAGATTTTAGGTTCCCACGACCCGAAGAAGAGCGATAAGACGCTTTTCAAGAAAGAGCGAATTTTGCACTGGATCTCAAAAGGTGCGCAGCTCACGGACACGATGCACAATCTCCTCATCGCGAAAGGGGTCATTAAGGGCAAGAAAATCGATGTCTCCGCTAAGAAAAAAGGGGAGGAAGGTGGCGAGTCGAAAAAAGAAGCAGCTCCTGCACATAGTCCGGCAGGAGGAGAAGCGGCAGTATCCGGAGAGGCGAAACCGGAAGCATAGACAATGAAAAAACAGCCGGCCTCATATGAGGCCGGCTGTTTTTTGTTATCCCTCTTCTTATTGTCTGTCAGATATAAAAAAGGCCGTCTTTCCCAGACGACCTGAATCTCGGTGTTCTTAAGAGGCGTATACAAACTTTTTGATTGTTCCCATTGTCGCGAGAGTTTCAGCGAGGTCTTTCCTGCGCGTATCCAGATTGCCAGCCCGTTTTTCCAATTGCCGCAACTCTTCCCGCAGGCACTGTTCCCGCTCGTGAGAAATATCGAATTTCCCGATAAGTACTTCTTCCAACGTAAGGATTGTTGCCTTTCTTTGCCGTATTTCCGAACGCAGTTCGGATTCTTCGCGGCACATTGCTCCGGCGCACAGCTCGCTACCGTATGCCTCCCATGCACTGCTGTGGAAATGTTGTAATTCAGTCAGTTTTACTTCGAGAGCCTTGACTTCGGCTTCAAGGTTTTTGATAGCCGAGGTGACCCGTGTCCGTTCCGTGTCTGAGAGAAGCATTGGATTCGCCGCCCTTTCCGGCTGTTGGAAATCTACTACCAACAATATACCACTGCATGTGCCCGTGACAAGCGACTCCCCCGTCTTGCGTTTCAGAGTTTCATAAACAAAAACCCCGGCGCAGACGTATGCGCGCCGGGGGTGTGTATTTACGTGCCGTTCTTTTTTACCGCCGCAAATCGGACACCTGTATCCCAATTATCTCTCGGGTTTTCCAGGTCACCTTTATCGCCCATAATATGAGCTAAGAACAGCATTCTTTTACCAAGACACGGGACATAGAGCCTGCCGGCCTTGTTTTGCAAGATGGAGCCGAGTGCTACGACCATGCCCTCGCGCTGGACATGAGGTTCGCTTTCGCCCAATGCGAGAAGCTCGTGGAGCTCCGCCGGGCGATATCCTATTGTATTAAGCTCGCGGAGCGCTTCATCGGTTGAAAAGCATTCATCGAAACGAACGAGGTCAACGATAACCCGCTCCTTGCCTTTTTGTAAGGTTTTGAAATTCAGCGAGTTAAATAGTCCGTTAAATACTGCATGGTCGATCACATCATATCTGCCGAGCTCCGCCGCTTTCTCAACGCTCAGGTCGTAATCGACGAGAAGCTCGTATGCTTCATTATTTGGTACGAGCGCTCTGCGGAGAATGCGGGCAAGGGATTCGCCGTTTTGCGTCCATCCGAGCGCGACATCTTTCTCGATATCGCGCGGCAGTGCCCGCAGGACGGCTGTCTGGAATTCTATGTAGTAGCCGGGGGTGGTTCCATGGTTTGCCATGGCTGTTCCTCCTGTGCGTGGTTGCAGTGCCGCACCATTGCGGCCCGGGATTCTCTAGGGTTTTAAGATGAGAGCCGTAAAGAACCCAGGGCCGCACTGGTGCGTAGGTGATGTAAAGATACTATTGACTGAAAAAAGTTAAACATAATTCAAACTTGTTGTCAAATTGACAAAATAAAAAATTCAAATATAATGTTTTGTAACCCGCAGAATCCAAGGTCGGTTTCTGCTTGAAAAGATAGTGCATATTTAAGAGCTAATAGAACGATTGTTATGGCACATACAGACGTTAAGGACCAGGATTTTCTTGAGTTCGTTGTGAAGTCGCTCGTCGATAAGCCGGATGTGGTCAAAGTGAACCGAACCGTCGATGAGATGGGGGTTCTCCTCACGCTTGATGTCGATGCGGGGGATATGGGTACGGTTATCGGACGAAGCGGCGCTACCGCAAAAGCCATCAGGACACTCTTACGGGTTGTCGGCTTGAGGAATAACGCGCGGGTTAATTTAAAAATCAATGAACCGGAGGGCGGAAAGCGTTCTCGTACCGGCGCCGCGGCAGATGTGGACCAGGCGATGGAGGATTTGAAGCTTTAAAACTTTCCGGCTTTTACAACAGAATCCCTTGCAATCGTGCCGGGGATTTTGTTTTTACTGCGACATTTGCTATCTTTTGTTCATGCTTCGATTTCATATTCTAACCCTTTTCCCGGAGAGCTTTTCATATCTTTCGCAATCCATCATCGGGCGCGCGCAAAAACGGAAAAAAATTTCCGTTTCACTATATGCTATCCGCGATTTCACGACGGATAAGCATCGCACAACGGATGACAAGCCGTACGGCGGAGGCCCCGGTATGGTGCTCAAAGCGGAACCGATCCTTCGCGCTGTCAAAAAGATCAAAGGAAAGAAAAAAGGATTCAAAGTGATCGTGTTTGCGACGGACGGCAAGCAGTTCACGAATGGGTATGCGCAGAAATTACTTCACCGCTCTCGCGACATTATTTTGATAGCAGGCCACTACGAAGGAGTTGATGAGCGCGTCGTGAAAGCGCTTAAGGCGGAGAAGATTTCTATAGGTTCATATGTGCTCTCCGGCGGGGAATTGCCCGCGATGGTGGTCGTCGATGCTATTGCGCGCCGCATTCCAGGCGTGTTGGGTAAAACAGAGTCTCTTGAAGAACTCCGCGTGTCGTCTCCGGAAGTGTATACGCGGCCGGAATCATTTATGTTCGGGAAGAAAACATATTCGGTTCCCAAAGTGCTCCTCTCGGGGCATCATAAAAAGATAGATGCGTGGCGCGCTCAAAAGAGGAGATAGGTTGGTTCTTGTGTGCCTCCCGGGTTATCCACCTTGACATTTATTCCTGCTCATATATAATAACCGACGATATTTCCTCTTGATTGAGTTACGGCTGCTACGCCAGGAAAATAGAGTGCGGAACAAAAATCGGGCTTGTTTCGCAAGGGTTTTTAAGGTGCATGCGCTTTTGGAGGCGTACGCACAGTTTGACGCGGCGTGTTTTTTTTAAAATTTTTAAATTAGCAAACGTGGCAATAAACCACCCGTCGTCGGTAACGGGTTTTTAAAATTGCCAACCTCCGCGGCGTGGGCATGGCGGAGCTAACATCACAGTATTCACCTATGATGAAGAAAAAATATTTCTCGCGATATGTAAAACCTATCCTTACTCCGCCAAACCTGGTCGAGCTTCAACTTGAGTCATATCGACTCCTCATCACGGAAGGGCTTACGGAACTTTTCAAGGAGTTTTCTCCCATCTCCGACTATTCGGGGAAGAAGTTCGATCTTGCGTTCACGAAGTTCGAACTTACACCGCCGTCCTTCGACGAATTTTACGCGAAAGAAAATAAACTTACACTGGAATCTCCGCTTCGCGTGATGGTGAAGCTTAAAAACAAGACTCTCAGCACCGAGAAGGAGCAGGAGATATTCCTCGCCGATTTTCCGGCTATCACCGCCCACGGAACGTTCATTATAAACGGCAACGAGCGAGTCGTGGTCTCGCAGCTCGCGCGTTCATTCGGCGTATTTTTCGGCGAGCGGGAACTTAAGGGTAGAAAATACTTCGGCGCGAAGATCATCCCGGCCCGCGGCGCGTGGGTTGAGATAGAATCCGAGGCGGACGGCGCCCTCTATGTCCGTGTCGACAAAAAAAGAAAGATCCCGGTTACTTCGCTTCTTCGTGTGTTCGGAGAACTCAAGACAAACGGCGAGATATTCGACCTCTTCAAAGGGAATCCCTACGCAGTGCCGTATATTCAGGCATCGCTCGATAAAGATACCGCTAAAACACTCGATGAATCATATGTCGAGATCTATCGGCGATTGCGCGACGGAACGCTTGCTTCTTCCGACAATGCGAAAGATTTCATCGTGGCTCTCTTTAATAAAGAGCGATACGATCTTTCTCCGGTTGGCCGCTACCGCTTCAACAAAATGTTCGATAAAGACACGGGGAAGAAAGAAATGGAGCGCAGAACGCTCTCTCTTCCTGATTTTGTCGCTGTTATCTCCCATATTATTACTCTTAACAACACACCAGGAGCGAAAGGAGACGATATCGACCATTTGGGCGTGCGGCGCGTACGATTTATGGGCGAGATGTTGGGACAGCGGCTCCGCATGGGGCTTGCGCGCATGAAGCGCAATATTCAGGACCGGATGTCCACCATCGACCCGGAGACGACGCTTCCTGTCCAGATCATCAACCCTCGGCCGCTTCAGACATCCATAAAAGAATTCTTTAATACGCACCAGCTCACGCAATACATGAACCAGAAGAATATTCTGGACGAGCTTGAACACATGCGGACGCTCTCCGCGCTGGGTCCCGGTGGGCTCACCCGCGAGCGTGCCGGATTCGAGGTGCGCGACGTGCATCCTTCGCACTACGGCCGCGTGTGTCCTATTCACACGCCGGAAGGCCAGAGCATCGGTCTTATTTTGCGTCTCTCCGTCTACGCGCGAGTGAACGATTTCGGCATTATCGAAACCCCGTACATTAAAGTTTCGAACGGAAAAGTCACCAAGGAGATAGTGTATCTGAACGCGCTTGAAGAAGAGAATTACAACATCGCTCACGCCGCCATGAAGGTAAAAGAAGACGGCTTCTTTGCGGATGATTTCGTCGAGGTGCGCGCGAAAAACAAACCGGGCCAAGTCCGCCTTGTGAGCAAAAAGGAAGTCGACCTTATAGATGTCGCTTCGAACCAGCCGTTTTCCGTCGCAACATCTCTCATACCGTTCCTTGAACACGATGACGCGAACCGCGCGCTCATGGGTTCAAACATGCAGAAACAAGCGGTTCCGTGCATCATCCCGTGCCCGCCGGATGTCGCAACAGGCATAGAAGGGCGTGCGGCAAAAGACTCCGGGCGCGTCGTCGTCGCGGAAGAAGACGGCACGATTGCGGCCGTCGACGCGCGGAAAATCGTCGTGCAGAATGACAAAAAGAAAGAAAAGGAGTACACGCTCGTCAATTTCATAAAAACAAACGATGTCACGGCATTCCACCAGCGGCCGATCGTCTCTTTGGGGCAGAAAATCAAAAAAGGCGACGTGCTCTCCGACAGTTCATCGACGGTAGGAGGCGAGATCGCACTGGGGCAAAGCGTTCTTGTTGCATTCATGTCGTGGGGAGGTTCCAACTACGAAGACGCGATCATCATATCGGAGCGTCTTGTTCGCGACAAAGTATTCACCTCGCTCTATATCGACGAGTTTGAAGTGAATGTCCGCGATACGAAACTGGGGCCCGAGATCACGACGCACGATATCCCGAATGTCGGCGAAGGGAAACTCAAAAATCTCGACGAGGAGGGAATCGTCATGGTTGGCGCCGAAGTCGGCCCCAATGACATTCTTGTCGGAAAGATCACCCCGAAAGGAGAAGCGGAGCTTACTCCCGAGGAGCGTCTTCTTCGCTCGATTTTCGGCGAAAAAGCACGCGACGTGAAAGACACATCGCGGCGCATGGAACACGGCAAGAAGGGCCGCGTTGTCGGAGTGAAGGTGTTCTCGCGCGATAACGGCGACGAACTCGAATCAGGCACTATCAAGAGGATACACGTGCAGGTTGCGGAACTTCGGAATATCTCCGTCGGCGACAAGCTTGCCGGGCGGCACGGGAACAAAGGCGTCATCTCAAAAATCTTGCCCGTCGAAGAAATGCCATATCTTCCGAACGGAACTCCCATTGATGTGATTTTGACCCCGTTGGGTGTTCCGTCTCGTATGAACCTCGGGCAGATATTAGAGCTTCATCTCGGGCTCGCAGCCCACACGCTCGGCTACCAGGCAATCACGCCTCCGTTTTTGGGCGCAACCGAGGAGGAAATCCGCGAGGAGCTCAAAAAGGCGAATTTCAATGAAAATGGGAAAATAAAACTCTATGACGGGCGGACGGGAGAGGCTTTCGAACAGGACATTGCCATCGGCTACATGTATATTCTGAAACTCCACCACATGGTCGAAGACAAGATCCACATGCGTGCTATCGGCCCGTACTCTCTGATCCATCAGCAGCCGCTTGGCGGAAAGGCGCAAGGGGGTGGACAGCGGTTCGGAGAAATGGAGGTCTGGGCTCTTGAAGGATACGGAGCGGCGTACACGCTTCGCGAGATGCTCACGGTCAAGTCAGATGATATTGCCGGTCGGTCGGCGGCATTCGATGCGATTATTAAAGGGGATGATATCGGTGAACAAAATCTTCCCGAGTCGTTCAATGTCATGGTGTACCATCTCAAAGGACTTGCGCTCGACGTTGAACTTCTGGGTGGTGATAAGCCACCGTCCGCAAAGCCTGGTCTTTCTTCTTAATCTTCTATCACCATGAGTACATCAACTACAAAAAATTTCCACTCGATCATGCTGAAACTCGCGTCTCCCGAGCGGATACGCGAATGGTCGCACGGGGAAGTCACTAAGGCGGAGACGATCAATTATCGTACGGGACGCAGCGAGCGTAACGGCCTTTTCGACGAGCGGATATTCGGTCCCACGAAAGACTATGAATGTTACTGCGGAAAATACCGGCGCATCAGATATAAGAACATCATCTGTGAAAGATGCGGAGTCGAAGTGACGCGCTCGATCGTTCGCCGTGAACGGATGGGGCACATTGAGCTCGCAAGCCCTGTCGCGCATATCTGGTTTTTGCGCGGAATCCCGTCGCGCATCGGCCTTCTGCTCGGACTTTCGCTTACCGATGTCGAGAAAGTCGTGTATTTTGCGGGATATATCGTGACGAAAGTGCACGAGGATGAGAAGGTGCGTATCAGGAAAGACCTTGATTCCGAGTTCAAATCCAAACTGAAGATGGCGGAGAACGCGGAGCAGAAAGACAAGGTCAAAAAGCGCTTTTCGGAAGTCAACAAGGAACTTGAAACCCTCAAAGAGGGAATCGTTCTCGACGAAGTCCTGTATCACAAATATTCCCTGAAATACGGGAGCGTGTTCGAGGCCGAGATCGGCGCAGAGGCCTTGTATACTATTTTCAAAAAACTCGACCTAAAAAAACTCATTAAGAATCTGGGTGAAGAAATCGAGAAAGCGCCTGCAATGGAACGGATAAAACTGCGCCGGCGCCTTTCTCTCGCAAAATCACTGCTCCACGCGAGCGTACGGCCGGAGTGGATGTTCCTTACGGTTATTCCGATTATTCCGCCCCAGCTCCGCCCGATGGTCGCGCTCGACGGCGGTCGCCATGCCACCTCGGACGTCAATGACTTGTACCGTCGCGTCATCAACCGGAACAACCGGCTCAAGAAACTAAAAGAACTGAACGCCCCCGATGTCATCTTGAGGAACGAAAAAAGAATTCTGCAGGAGGCAGTAGACTCCCTGATAGATAACGCGATGCGTCGCGGCGCCTCTCAGCCTTTGGCGCAGGCGCGCAAAAAGGTTCTGAAATCGGTTTCTGAAAACCTCAAAGGAAAGCAAGGCCTTTTCAGGCAGAATCTCTTGGGAAAGCGCGTAGATTATTCCGGCCGCTCGGTAATCGTCGTGGGACCGAACCTGAAGCTTTCCCAGTGTGGATTACCCAAGCACATGGCGCTTGAGCTTTTCCGCCCGTTTGTCATTTCCGAAATCTTGAAGCGGGAACTCGCGTACAATATCAGGGGCGCAGGAAGGCTTATCGAAGAAGGGCTCCCCGAAGTATGGGCAATCCTTGAAGATGTGATAAAAGACAAATATGTTCTCTTGAACCGCGCGCCGACCCTTCACCGTCTTGGTATCCAGGCGTTCAAGCCTATCCTTATTGAAGGAAACGCGATCGAGCTTCATCCGCTTGTTTGTCCCGCATTCAACGCGGACTTCGACGGCGACCAGATGGCGGTTCATGTGCCGCTCTCGAAAAAAGCGCAGGAAGAAGCGCGCGAAATCATGGCGGCGGATAAAAATATCTTTAAACCAGGCACAGGGCATCCGGTGGTAATTTCCAAGATGCTCGATATCACTCTGGGGACGTATTGGGTTACAAAGATTCTTCCGGGAGAAAAAGGAGAAGGCAAGATATTCTCTTCTCCAAATCTCGCCATTACCGCCTTTGACTTTGGCACCGTGAGCCTCCGGGCGCAGATAAAAGTTATGGCGACGGAGACGGCGAAATACGGAGACTTCAAAGGAAAAGTTTTCGAGACCTCGATCGGACGCTTGCTTTTCAACAGCGTGCTTCCCTCCGATTATCTCTATGTCAACAAGGAAATAGACAAAGCGACGCTTTCCTCGATCATCGACGAGCTTATCACCCGGTATAGCCTTGAGCGGATCACGGAAATTCTCGACAAAGTCAAAAGTTTCGGCTTCAAATTCGCGACGCGTTCCGGTGTCACATGGAGCATGGACGACCTCACGCTCCCGAAAGAAAAAGAAGGCATCATCGGAACTGCTCGCGCGAAAGAAAAAGAGATCATGAGCCAGTACGAAGAAGGATTGCTTTCCGACGAAGAGCGATATCGGATGATCATTGAAACGTGGGAGAAGGCGAAAGAAGACGTCACGAAGACGATCCCGGGGACGCTTACCAAGAACGGTTCTGTCCACGACATGTGGAAATCGGGCGCCAGAGGCTCGCTTGGCCCCATCACGCAGATGATGGGCATGAAAGGAATTGTTATGAATACGGTCGGCGTTCCGATCGACTTCCCGATCATTTCCTCGTACAAGGAGGGTCTCTCGCCGATCGAATACTTCATCACGACCCACGGCGCGCGAAAAGGATTGACTGACACCGCGCTCCAGACGGCAAAGGCGGGATATCTGACGCGCCGGCTTGTCGATGTCGCACAAGATGTCGTCATCTCGGAAGATGATTGCGGAGACAAAGCGGGCCGCCGGGTATATCTCAAAAAGAACGTGTCGGGTATCGGCACATCGCTTGAAAAGGTCATTGCGGGACGGGTTGCGGCGGAAGATATTACGGCTCCGGACGGGACGATAATCGTCAAAAAGAAAGAAATTATCACGAAAAATGATGCGGCGAAAATCGGCGAAGCGGGCATTGATGCAGTAGCAGTACGCAGTCCGCTCTCATGTAAGATGGAGCACGGGCTTTGCCAGGCATGCTACGGAGTCGACCTCGGCAGGAATGCGCTCGTCGCTCAAGGTGAGGCAGTCGGCGTCGTCGCCGCGCAGGCGATCGGTGAGCCGGGTACTCAGCTTACGATGCGCACGTTCCACCAAGGTGGTGTTACGGGTTCGGATATCACGAAAGGTTTGCCGCGCGTTGAAGAAGTTTTTGAACGCCGTATGCCTAAAAATCCTGCGGTTATCGCGCAAGACGACGGCGAAGTGCTTGAGATCAAGAGCCACAACAAAGAACAAATCATCGTAGTTCTGCCGTCTTCACCCGCGGCTGGAAAAAAGAAAGCAGGCGAGGCGGTTGAATACAAGATTCCTTTTGGAAGAAACGCGATCGTTGCTCCGAAGGACAAAATTGAAAAGGGGATGCTTCTTACGGACGGTTCTGCTGATATCGGCGAGTTGTTCAAATTCAGTGGACGTGAGGCGACGGAGAATTACATTATCCATGAAGTTGAAAAGGTGTATGACCTTGAAGGTGCGTCGGTCGCACGGAAGCATATCGAAGTTATCGTCCGCCAGATGTTTGCACGAAGGCGCGTGAGAAGCGCCGGCGATACCAGTTTTTCTATGGGCGATATTGTCGAGACAAATCTGTTCAAAGAAGAAAATGAGCGCGTGCGCGGTCTGGGAGGAGAAGAGGCGAAAGGGGAACAAGCCGTCTTGGGCATCACGGAAGTTTCTCTGACTACGGCGAGCTTCCTTTCTTCGGCGTCATTCCAGCACACGACGCGGATTCTCATTCGCGCAGCGATACGCGGTGCGGTTGATACTCTGCGGGGGCTCAAAGAAAATGTTATAATTGGGAGGCTTATACCGGCGGGTACTGGGTTTCGGAAAAATTCGGGGAAATAAGGAAGTAAGAAGTGCCGGCTATGTCCGGGACGGCTGTATTTTCCCCAACCCAATACGTAACTCTCAAAACCAACAGTGCCGCTTTCCCCGCCTCTCGTGACGGGACGCGACGATGCGCAGACGAATGACGGGTGAACGAGTTATGTACCGGGTGCTCAAAAAATATATTCGCTAACGCTCATTATTTTTTGGCATGTCCTCAACTACGGAACAAATAAAAGAGAGGCTCGCTATCGAAGGCGTCGTATCGTCATATCTCAAACTTGAACAATCGGGCAAGTATCTGAAGGCGCGATGCCCGTTTCACAACGAAAAAACACCCTCGTTCTTCGTGTCACCGGAGCGCGGGACGTACCACTGTTTCGGGTGCGGCAAAGGGGGTGACATATTCACGTTCGTCGAGGACATGGAAGGCCTCGATTTCTCGGGGGCGCTCAAGGTGCTTGCGGAGAAAGCGGGTGTTCCGCTGGCGTCATT
>CAZNJQ010000017.1:0-14347 GCA_964573545.1 uncultured Candidatus Saccharibacteria bacterium
GCAGAGGATGTGTTTTTGAAAGTACTTCCCAGGGCATACACGAGGCCTCCCCACAACACTATCTTTATATTTATAAAATAACGGGAGGCCTCATGCGTGCCCTGGAGAAGCGCACCCGTTTGACGGCCCATTCAATCCGGGAGTATCCTTGGTTGAACGGGCTGCCAAATGTGGTTGTCCGCAACTCAAGATAGAGAGACAGTCATGAACATGGAAACCGCGGTTGCAAAGACCGCTCTCAAGTCCACGATTCCGCAAGCCGAAACGCATGAGCGCGACACACCCACGCCGCCGCCTAAGGGCTTCGTTGGCCTGACGGACGGATGCTTCTACCCGTCCCGCGCGGCCTGGCTCGAGGCGCTCGAGGGCGCTCGCTAGTTCGGCGTCGGCCAACTGCAACCCCAAACCGCGGAGAGTTCACATGACAGCATTTCTGTGTACATAGTCCGTCGGGCGCCACCGGCGGACAGAACCATAGCGCCTATTGGCACGGCGCAAGAGCGCACAAGAACGCTCTACTCGAAACCTGGACAAGCTTCGGCTTGTCCTTTTCTTTTTGGGAGGTTTTTATATACTCTTCAATGAAGACGGCATATCGGTCGCATCAATGATATGCGCGCTTAGCTCAGTTGTCCCGATTTTGCTCAAATCTTTGATTTGATTACAAAATCGAGGATCCCGATGCTCTACAAAATAAAAATTTTATAGAGCATCGGGAGTAAGGTATCTCGTTAGAAATTTGGGCACTTAGCTCAGTTGGTAGAGCAACGCATTTACACTGCGAAGGTCGGGGGTTCAAGTCCCTCAGTGCCCACCATCGGTATTTATGGAAAACCTCAAAGAAATTCGTTGCCGCATCTCCGGGAGGGTGCAGATGGTCATGTTTCGCGATTTTGTGCAGAGAAAAGCGCGCGCATTAGATGTTGTCGGGACAGTGGAGAACAAAGACGACGGCACGGTCTCGGTTATCGCTCAGGGCCTGGAAGAAAATCTCCAAAAGCTGATAGAACATCTCCATAAGGGCCCGTTTCTTGCGCGCATCGCCCGGGTTGACGTGGAGTGGCACGAGCCAGCGGGAAAATTTCAAGGCTTCAAGATCATCTACTAATTCTTAAATCTAAGACCATGGTTCCCCAGTGTATCGGCATTATTATGGACGGCAATCGTCGTTGGGCGCGTGCCCGAGGCATGTCTTCTTTTGAAGGCCATCGGGCAGGAAAAGAAAAACTTAAAGAAGTGATGGAGTGGGTGAAGGAAGCAGGCATTCCACACCTTGTCGTATATGCGTTTTCAAGCGAGAATTGGAACCGGACAAAGGAGGAAGTCGGGTATCTCATGGATTTACTCCGACTTGTTTTTTCAAAAGAACTTCCGGAGTTTATAAAGAAAGAGGTGCGGATACGGTTTGTGGGCGAGCGGAGCCGTCTTCCTTGGGACGTAGAGGAGGTTCTTCGTACAGCAGAGAAAGAAACAGAGGAGTTTTCGGCGCATACGCTGTGGATAGCGCTCTCGTATGGCGGCAGGGATGAAATCGTACATGCGACGAACTCAATTCTCGACCTGAAATCAGACAAGCCGGTGACGGAAGAAGTATTTTCTCGGTATCTTTTCACGGCAGGCATGCCCGATCCGGATTTAATTATCCGGACTGGCGGCGAGCGGCGGCTTTCGAATTTTTTGCCATGGCAGTCGGTGTACAGCGAGCTCTTCTTTGAAGACACGTACTGGCCGGATTTCGAAAAAGAAGACTTCACGCGCATTCTGAAAGAATTTGCGGGACGCGAACGGCGTCGGGGCGCGTAAGAGTGACTTATGAATCAGGAATCAGAAATCCAAACTGTATACGAGGACGAGAACATCCTTGCGATCAATAAACCCTCGGGTGTTCTTGTCCATGCCGCTGCCAGCGGGGTGGGAGGGAAAACAGTCGCCGACTGGGTTCTCGCGAAGTATCCGGGAATGAAAAATGTCGGAGAGCCAATGCGTTCGCCTAGGGGCGATATCGTGCCGCGGCCCGGAATCGTACACCGCCTTGATAAGGATACGTCCGGCATTCTCGTGCTCGCAAAAAACCAAGAGACGTTTGAGCTTCTCAAAAAACTTTTTACGGAGCGACGCATAGAAAAGGAGTACCGGGCAATCGTACACGGCGCTCTTAAAGAAAAAGAAGGTGTTATTGATCTTCCTATAGCGCGGAGCGCGAAAGATTTCAGAAGGAAGTCTGTACATCCTCGTGCGCGCGGCAGAAAACGAGAGGCGATAACACGCTACCGTGTCTTGGTAGGCGGCAAAGATTTCTCATATCTCTCGGTGTTTCCGAAGACAGGGCGGACGCACCAGATACGGGTGCACCTCCAGGCACTCCAGCACCCGATTGTCTGCGACCCCATCTATGCGGGGAAGCGCCTCTGTCCCCCAGAAGTAGGGCGGCTCGGCCTTCACGCATACGCGCTCACGATACCTCTTCCGGGTGGCGTTATCCGCCTTGAAGCGCCGATTCCGGATGCGTTCGTGAGATTTTCCAAAGCTCATATATCGAAATTGTCTCAGTGAGCGCACGGTCGTGGCCGTTGCATTCCTGATTTCGGTATGGTATCGTACCCCTATTCTTAATTGTATGAATTTTTCACCGGTTAACATTGCAGAGCGGAAAAAAATAGACATTCGGCCCGGGGACACAGTCCGCGTGTGGCAAAAGATACAGGAAAAAGACAAGACGCGGCTTCAGGCATTCCAGGGACTTGTGCTCGCGCGGAAGCGCGGGACGGAGCCGGGTGCAACATTCACCGTGCGAAAAATCGCATCCGGCGTCGGCGTTGAAAAAATTTTCCCGTTTTTCTCTCCGCTTATTGATAAGATTGAAATACTCCGCCGCTCAAATCCCCGGCGCTCAAAGCTCTACTATATTCGCACCAAGACAGCGAAGGAAATAAAACGAAAGATGCGCGGCCTTGCGGAGTTCGTTCCCGTCGTACATACGAATGTTCCCGCAGAGGAGCTCGAGCGGGAGAAGGAGGGGGGTGCGCCTGCGGCATCGGCAGAAAACACGGACGTAGCGGTGGAGTCTTCAAAAAATTGACACCATATATAAGTGCGGCACTATAAAAGAAAACGAGTCGACTCGTTTTCTTTTATAATACGAGGTGGTAGTATATTCTTGTGTTTAAGTACTGCGCGGGTGGCGAAATTGGTAGACGCACTACCTTGAGGTGGTAGCGGAGGCAACTCCATGGAGGTTCAAATCCTCTCCCGCGCACCATATGACAAACGAACGTTTTAAAAAAGAGAAGCAGTCCGCTCCGGAATACGGAGAAGCTCACGAATATAAGGGGTTTCAAGACGCGATAGACGAGGAGGCGCGAATCATGCGCGAAATCGAGCGCGTGTTCGCGACAGTGTCCGACCGGAACGAGGCGGAGAGAGTCGTGCTTGAGTTATGGGTTCCGCGCATTGAAGAGGCGATGCGCGAGAGCACTAAAGCTTTCCGCAGATGGCTTGATGCGCTCACTAAGGCAAATGAAATCTCGGAGTAAAGACGGAAGGAAACGCATCGGCGTTTTTGATTCCGGGTTTGGCGGACTTACCATCCTTAAGGGAATCGTACAGGAGCTTCCGAAGTACGATTACGTGTACCTTGGGGACACCGCGCGTACGCCATACGGGACGCGCTCACCCGAGGTTGTATACGAATTTACCAAACAGGCGGTAGATTTTCTTTTTACTCACGGGAGCGAATTGATACTTTTTGCATGCAACACGGCATCAAGCGACGCGCTCCGCAAGATCCAACGTGAATATATACCGAAGCGGTATCCAGGAAAGAAAGTTCTCGGCGTCCTCATCCCGGCTGCCGAAGAAGCTGTTCGGGTGACGAAGCGCGGACGGATCGGCGTTATCGCGACAGAAGGGACGGTGTTGTCGGATGCATTTCCGCGCGAGCTTTCAAAACTTGATTCCCGCATACGCGTTTTCCAGAAAGCATGTCCACTCCTTGTGCCGCTCATAGAAGCAGGAGAGCACCGAACTCCTGCTGCGCGGCTCATACTCAAAAACTATCTTCGTCCGCTTCTTTTAAAACACATAGACACGCTTATTTTAGGATGTACGCACTATGGCATTATTGAGCGGGATATCAGGAAGATAACGGGCAAAAATGTGCGCATTATCTCCGAAGGGAGTGTCGTGCCGCGGAAATTAAAAAAGTATCTTGCAGGGCATAGCGATGTGGAACAGAAGCTCAGCAGAGGCGGGCACATCGCTTTTTATTCAACGGCCGCGACAAATAAATTTGAAAGGCTCGGAAGCGTGTTCTTCGGAAAAAAAATACACGTAAAAAGAGCAGCGCTTCTATAACGTGAAGGTGCACCCGGCGCACACCGATGCATTACTGCTCCTGCCGCAGCACTAATTCTCATAGCTGGACGGCGGGTGCATTTTGGTGAATAATACAAAACAGAACATTCTGCGGTACGGAGTTGTGTATCGTGGCAGATACGATACTGAATACAGGCAAAGGCGAGGATTCTAAGGAATTTGAAAAAATCATAAAAGAAATTAAGGAGCTTGAAGATATCGTAGGGAAGGGCGAACACACGCCGGAAGAGAAAGAACGTATAGCGGTGCGGGTAAAAGAGCTACGAGATTCCGTTGTAGAGCTCGAAAGAATGCGGAAGCAGGACATGATACGTGCTGCGCAGGATGTGCAGGAACTCGGGGGGGAGATGGCAGAGCAAGAGACGTTGATTGCGGATCTGGTGACGCGGCTTGCCGCACTGCAATCACAAAACCCCCATGGCTATGCCACGTTCGTGCGATTTATCGGCATGGAGAAGCCCGACCCTAACGCGAAAGAGCTGCCGGTCATCGAGGTTCGAGGGAATGACGGCAAACTTGCTCAGGTGTCCTTTTTGGTTAAAGAGGTTGACCCGAAGACGCTCAAATATGGACAACTGCTTATCGCCTCATGCGCAAGTGGGCCGAACCACATCATCGGAGTATCCGATGGATTCTCTGCCGACGGGAGCGAAGCGGTTGTCCGCGAACTTCTGGGAAGCGACAGAGAGGGCGTTCGTGTGCTGGTAACTATCGGCAGAGAGGATTCTGCCGAGAAAATAGTTGTCAGGCTCGCGTCAGGGGTCTTACAGGAATCTGTCGTCGAAGGCAGCCGCGTGCTTGTGGATGCGGATGCGAAACTTGTTTTTGAAGTTTTGCCGCCACAGAAGAGCACTGCGTATGTCGTAAGCGAAATGCCCTCAGTCACCTTTAAGGATATCGGCGGACACGATAGTCTCATCGCCGAGATCGACCAAAAGATCGCATGGCCGATTTTGTATCCTGAGGTGTATGAAAAATTGGGGTTACCCGACGCAAAAGGATTCTGTCTTGAGGGTCCTCCTGGTGTCGGCAAGACGATGCTTGTGAAAGCGATCTTGAACCGTCTCTCGGAGCTCCTCGAGAAAAAGCACGGCGTGCCGGTTCACGGCCATTTCTTTTCGGTAGCGGGCCCCGAATTCCAGGTTAAGTGGGTTGGCGACACCGAGGAGAGAATGCGTAATCTGTTTAAAACCGCAAAAGAGGCGGCATCGCCGACTTCTCCCGCCATTATATTTATTGACGAGGCGGAGTCGATTTTTCCGATTCGCGGATCAGGTATTTCGTCCGATACCGAGAAGACGAACGTTCCACAGTTCACGGCGCTTATGGACGGCCTCACGAACCGTGGCAACGTCATCGTCATTTTGGCGACGAACAGAGTCGACCTTATGGACGGAGCGGTTATCCGCCCCGGCCGGTGCGACAAAAAAATATCCGTCTTGCGTCCCAACAAAGAGGCGGCGCGCGATATCTTCAAAAAATATCTTCTTCCGGGACACGTGCATCCAAAATATCTGGAACACTCGATCTATGTTCCGAAAGACAGGAATGGAAGGCCGCGTCGCGGCGATGGAGGGAAAAAGATCGAACTACGACTTGATCGTAGCTCGACAAAGGCGGCGAATTACTTGATCAGCGAGGCCGTCCGGAGAATGTATGACGAGCACATCAAAGAAAATCAATTTTTGTCCGTGAAATTTAAGGGCGAGAAAGAATGGACGCACCTCAGATACGGCGACTTTGCGAGTGGTGCCTTGATTGCGAATATCGTGGACCGCGCGAAGCATTATGCCGCGGCGCGCGTTATAACCACAGCTGAGTCAAAAGACAAAGCCTTGGGGGTCGAGAAAAAAGACCTCATGCGGGCGATCGAAGAAGTCTTCAGCGAGTTGCGTGCTCCGCAGACGCTGGGATTCCACGATTGGCTTGCGATCGAAGGCATCGGAAGAGGGAAACGCGTCGAAGATTACAAATTTATACCCGGCTGTGATACAATCGCCGAAGAAGACGATTAAGTCACGGCCCCTTGAAAGAAAAACCCGCTTATGCAAGCGGGTTTTATTCTTGGTGGCGGAGGCGGAGGCGGAATCACATTCCTGCTTTCTCTCTGCGAATCAAGATCCGGTACTTACGCACGTGAGTACCCCTGTGGCTGGACGGAGGGAGCAATGGACAGTCAATCAAAACCGAAAATAATCCTCGGCGCTGAGACTGAATATGGGATATTCCTTGACCACAACGAAGAACGAATTCTCCCGGATATGGAATTGTTCTGTATAGAACGCATGCTTGACGAATGCGGACGGTCGTACGTCTCGTTCGGCGGAGTGCGAGATGTGATCCGGAACATGAAAGAGCACTCTCGTATTGAAGAAGAAGCGTCAGAGCGCAGGCGAATGTTCACCGAAACCGTTCAAAGCACGTTGGAGCGTTCCATTTCGAGCTCAAGAGCATCAAAGCAGCGCTCCGGCGAAAGCGGCATTAAAATTTCAAATGGCGCTCGGTTTTATCGTGACATGAGCCATCCGGAATATTCAACTCCGGAAACGACGAACCCATACGATATCGTGGTCGCGGAGCGCGCAGGAGACAAGATCGTTGAAGAGTGCAGGGCACGTGTGGAAGATACGGTCAGGAAAGAATACGCGACCGCGTCTCTTTTTATCCACAAAAACAACAGTGATGGTCGCGAGACGAGCTACGGCGGACATGAAAATTATTCCGTCACACTTGATGTTTTTAAGGCCGTCATGAATGACGGACGAGAGTGCAACGGGGAGCGCCGCGGGCGCGGGAGTAGGACGCATACGGTCGGGATGATGACGGAACTTATTTTCCTCTTCTTCGTCGCTCGTCAGATCGTTATCGGTTCAGGCAAGGTTGGCTCCGAATATGGTCCCGATGTGCCGTACCAAATTTCGCAACGGAGCGATTTTTTCTCCCGGCGATTCAGTTGGGTTACGACGCACGATAGGGGTATCATAAATCTTCGCAATATCCCCTACGCGGGCGATGCGTTTCTGAGACGCTTTCATGTGATCCTTGGGGACAGTAATATGTCGGAGCTCTCGATATACCTCAAGCACGGGATTACGGGCATCTTCTTTATGATGCTGAACACCGGCTTTTTCAAAGAGCAATGCGGCGACATATTTTCTCCGCTTGCTGATCCGGTACGGGCGCTTCATACTGTGTCTCGCGATCTCTCACTTGAGCGGAAGCTGCCTCTCCTGGATGGGCGGCGGATGAGCGCGCTTGAGATTATGAAACTTTTCGCTGAGTGTGCGACGAAATTCTTATCGCTCCACGAATTACCCGCCGTATGGACTGACGTCGTTCACAAATGGGACGGGGTTCTGGAGGGCCTTGCGGGAGAGCGGCACAAACACCCGCTTTCACGGTCGCTTGATTGGGTCGCGAAGGAGCGGCTTATCAACGCCGTTGTTCGCCAGAGAGAGGTTGATCCGCTAAGCAAGGAGTGCGCGTCGGTTGCGCTTGAATACCATAATTTGAATCCCGAGCAAGGCATCTTTTATCGTCTTGAAAAACGAGGCGATATACTGCGCCTTTCAGATGACGCCGATGTAGAGCGGGCACTCACAGAAGCTCCTCGCGACACGCGGGCATGGTTCCGTTCAGAACTTATCAAGCGGTATCGCGATCATATAGAAAGCATTGGATGGAAGTCGGTTAAATTCATGACCAAGAAATTTTTCGCCGTCATTGAGTTTCCAAATCCGCTCTGGGGAGGCCCAAGGGACGCCGAAGAGCTTTTGCGCAACAATCCGCCGCTCCATGTTCTCATTCTGCGGTTATTGTCGCTAGATGCGGAGGATGTTGTTGTCTCGTTGTATCAGAGACACGGGTATACGGAAGGAGAGAATGATGCGTGACCGGGTGATGGGTATAGAAAATGAGTTCGGTGCTGTTATTGAGTCCCCAGACGGCAGTTTTGATTATCTGCCGACAGACGGTCCATATGACACCCTGGTTGTAGGTGAGACTCTTAATATGCAACTTGAGAAACAGAGAGACAAACTGGGATTCATGAGAATGAAAAACCGACTCTGGTTCCCGAACGGGGGATGCCTTTACATCGACCAGGGGCACTTCGAATATGCTTCTCCGGAATGCAGGCGAGTGCGAGACATCGTCGCGTATAGCCGAGCCGGGGAAGCTCTTGCAGAGAAAGTCGCTTCAGAGAGATTTTATTCCGGCAGCAGATTCCGGCTTATCAAGAACAATGTTGCGCTGAGCGCCGCTACAGGAATGACCGAGCCTGTTAAGACCAAATATGTCACGTTCGGCGCCCATGAAAACTACTTGTTCTTCGAGAATGGAGAGAGCGGGCTTTTTTCTTCCGGCCCCGAGTCCGAGATAAAACAGGGGAATTACTTCCGGGCGTTCATGGCGTTTTTGGTGACCCGCCAGATCATTGACGGCGCGGGGCGATGGATCGATGAGCCGAAGAATGCGTACATATTCTCTCAGCGTGCTTTATTCATCGAAAAGGAGTTCGAGATGGGCACTACGGGCGCGCGGTCTATCATAAACAAGCGGTCTGAGCACCACATTGATGACGGCTCACTTGATCCCCCAGAGCACCTGAAAGGGATGAAACGACTACACCTTATCTTGGGAGACGCGAACATCCTCGATGCGGCGTTGTTCCTTAAAATCGGGACAACAAAGCTCGTGCTATCGCTTCTCGAAGAAGGGAAAATGCCGAATGTGAAAATGCGAGACCCTGTGAAAGCGAACCGCGATGTATCGCTCGTCTACAGTCCAACAACGCCGTGTATTGAGCTTGAAGACGGGACAATGGTGAGTGCATTCTATGTGCAATCGGCGTTTTACGAGAAGGCGCGGCATTATCTTTCGCACACGTGTTTTGAATCCGAGGAGAGCGAAGCGGAAGCAAAGGAAATACTCTCTCTGTGGGAGCGTGCGCTTAAGGCGCTTGAGAGCACCGATATGGAATGGATGGTCGGACGACTTGACCATGTGACGAAGAACTTTATTGCGCAGCAGGAAATAAAAAGACAGAGGCGAGAAAACCCTCCTGTCTTCGAGGAAGCGGTCGTAGCGGCCATTGAAATCCAGTACCACGAGCTTGGCGACGACGCGTTATCGTCCAAAATGCGGGCGAAATGGAGCAGTCGGTGTATTGTGACCGACGAAGAAGTGCTCCGCGCTATCGAGAACCCACCCCCCGACACGCGCGCATGCGCACGCGGCTTGATCGTCCGGGCATATCTTGAAAAGAAAATTCCGCTTCAGGATGTCGATTGGAGCAAGATTCAGATCGGCACAAGCCCGATCGGGTCGGTAAGCGGCGCGCAGATGTACCCGGTGTATCAGTCTCCGGACCCACTTATCGCACGGCCTTCGTGGTTATATGAATTTTGTCCCGGCATGTAGCACGCAAAGATGCGGTATGGTATCGTAACGGCAGAGAAGGCAGGTTGCGGAAGTAAAAGATGACCTCGAAGAAAACATCGCCCCAAAAGCCGAACCCGAAAGGGAAAGGAAAAAAGGGGGCGTCCGGTAAAGACACGAAAGACGACACTCTCGATATTTCCGGGCTTGTCGACACGGCATCGTCTGAACGCGCAAAGAAACTTGCCGAGAAGTACAAACAAAAAGGTGGAGAATGACCCAAAGCCGCTCGCTTGATTTGAGCGGCTTTTTTCATTACCCTTGTTTTAGATGTTCTCTGAAACGGAAGGCTGCAGACGATGTCTCTGCAAGGCACCAAAATCGGCTTTGAGGATGCTCGCCGAGTATGCGAAGAAGAGCTTTGCGCAATGCCCGCTTCCTCCGGAGAGGAAGATTCTTCCCAGCGGGCGGCAACGAGTTCATTTTTCGGAGTCAGCCAGGAGCGTTTTCTAAGCGCTCTCTCTGTTGCCATCGAGAGCAATGACCAGTTCGCAAATGTGTTTGTTTCCGGAATCTCAGGACCGGGCGGACTTGAAGCTGTTGAATGGCATGTCTCACGCATGGTTCGGGAACGGGAAAACATCGGCGACAAAAAACCCGCTCCGAATGACTGGGTATATGTGTACAATTTCAAGAACCCCCGCTCTCCCGTTTCGATTCCTCTCACTAAAGGTAATGCGAGAGTATTTCAAAAAAAGATCGGGCTCTTACTCAAGAAATTACGCCAGCTCATTCCGGAGGCGCTCACGAGCGATACGGTCCTCGCGAAAGACAACGCTTTGTATGGCCAGTACGAGGGATGGTTTGATGCGGAAAAGGAGGCGATTGCGAGGCGCGCATTGGAGCTTGGACTTGAGATGAAAACTGCCCAGTCGCAGAAAGGAGTGGAAACTGTACGGTTCGTTCCGTCAGAGCGTACACAAGAGCCGGGCGCTGAAAAGCAGGAAGTTTCGGAAAAGAAGCCTCGCGCCTCAAAAGGAAAACTAAAAAGACACGCATCGGCGCTTCGCCAAAAACCCCAGGACGCGAATCGTGAAGGAGGGATGTCGGAAGAAGATCTTCGTCCCAAACTCACAGAGCTTTTTTCACTGTGGACCGCGCTTATTCAAGAGAATACGCGGCGCATGAAACAATATTCTGAAAGCGCGGAGCATGTCAGAGAAGAGGCTGCCAAGGAAGTGATTGTCGACTTGTTTTCCAAATTGAACGTCGAGCAGAAAGATGCTTCACTCCTCGGCAATTTCATCGATGGGCTCCGCGAGCACGCGGAAGAAAACTGGGAGTTGTTCGCCGAAGAGGACCGCAAGAACAACCAACACGCGCCCTTTGGGGCGGCAATGGAACGCGATCAGTTCTTGCCATGGCGCGTGAATGTGTTCATCGACAACAGTGGAACAGACGGTACTCCTGTCGTCGCAGAGCGCGTTTCATCGATTGCCGACCTTGTCGGCAAAGTCGAGTATCGCGGCATGATGGGAATCACATTTACGGATCACACGATGATAGTTCCCGGCGCAGTTGCTAGGGCGAACGGCGGGTTCATCATCTTAAGCGCAGAGGAATTACTGACGGTTCCGGGTTTATGGCAGCTTCTGAAGCGGTGCATCAAAAACAACGCCAATGGTTTTGATACGATCATGTCACTTGAAGGCTACGGCACGTCTCAGATCGATCCCATTCCGATTCCTCTCGACCTTCGGTTTATCTTGTTCGGCTCAAGCAGTCTCATAAACTTCATCGCCGAACATGACCACGAATTTTACGACCTATTTCCTGTCCGGGCTGAGATCTCTAATGTTGTCGAGTGTTCGGATACGGAAATTCGTGCGTATTGCAATTGGATGCGCGATGTTTCTCGAGAGCGCACGTTACTGCCGCTTTCGGCAGGCGCGTGCGCAGGCATGATCGAATATGCGGGACGGGTCGCGGACCACAAATATGAGCTGACGACGGATTTTTCCCACCTCGAGGGAGTACTAAAAGAGGCTCACGTGGTCGCGAAGCACGAACACGCGGAGAATATCTCGCGGGTCCATGTTCAAAAAGCGATCCATGCAAAGTTCTGGAGAGGGGATTTCATCTGCGAACTCATGCGTAAGGGCGTTCGTGATTCACAGCGTGTCATCCATGTTTCCGGAGAATCGGTAGGGCGCATCAACGGACTTACTGTTTTGTCATACGGCGATATCACGTTTGGTTTCCCGTGCTGCATAACAGCGGGTGTGAATGTCGGAAAGCCTGGAATTCTCAACATCGTTCGCGATGCCAAGATGAGCGGCAACCTTTTGAACAAGGCGGACGAGACGGTCCAAGGTGTCCTTAAGGGGCGGTTTGCGCAACGCTTTCCGCTTGCCCTTGAAATCTGTTTCAGTTTTGAACAGTCGTACGGGATGATAGACGGCGACAGTGCGTCGCTTGCCGAATATTTCGTCATTACATCGCGAATTTCCGGGGTTCCCATCAAACAATCCATCGCCGTTACGGGTTCATTGAGTCTCCTCGGAGATGTTCAGCCGATTGGCGGCGTGAACGAGAAAATCGAAGGATTCTTTGACGTATGCGTTGCCTGTGGCGGCCTTTCCGGCGAGCAGGGAGTCATTATTCCCTGGCAGAACAAAGTCAACCTCATGCTTCGCGAAGATGTGGTTCAGGCGATAAAAGAAAACAAATTCCACATCTGGGCGATACGAACGCTCGATGAGGGGATTGAGATTCTCACAGGAATGAGCGCGGGGACTTTACAACAGGAAAATGGAAGTTACCCCGACGATACGTTTAACGCGCGCGTGTGCAAGAAGATTGAAGAATACGCACGGCACGCAAAAGAGTTTTTTGAACCTTCAAAAAAAGATTAAAACACCAAGAGATAAACGCAGCCCCAAAGCTGCGTTTTTTTGTTTTAAAAAACCGCATTGAGTGAAGAGACATCTTCTCTTCGCCTCAATGCGGTTTGTGTTCAGGAGCATGAATACCGTTTTGGACTTTAGTGAACAAAGTTCCGGAGAGAAAGAACATATAGGCGGCAACCGCCACAGAGAGTATCGGGTCGGCATGCACCCATCCGAACGCGAATGTCGCTAGCCAGGAGGCGGCGACGACGACAGAGAGCAATAGATCCGATATCACGTGCAGCGAGAATGTCGCGTGCGTATGGTTGTGTTCCTTGTTCGGAATTTTCTCGAGCAGGCGGTGTATCCACACATTGCCTGCACCGCCGATGATGGCAATCATAAGCACGAGCCAACTTTGGTTGTATACCGGTGCGCTCATGCGTTCATGCGCTTCGACGAGCACATAGAAGGCGCCGCCGACAAGCAAGGCGATTCCTGCATACGCGAATATCTTCCGGACGCTGAGTTCCTGGGCCGTTGAACACCGCAACGCCAGGAGAGCTACGAAGAGCGAACCAATGTAAATCGCGACAAGATCCGAACTTGCATGGATCGTATCGCCGAGGAGCGTCAAGCTTTTCGAATAGATAATGAGGACTGCTTGCTGCGCCGCAACGATCGCCCCTTGGACGAGCGACGCGATGCCATAGATTCTGGCCTCTTTTTTAATGTCGACGATTCTCGTGCCTGCGCTCGAATCGTCCGTGTGCTCGTGCCCCTCCGGATGGAGGTGGCAATGCGTGTGCGATTCGTGCATCGCGCTTCCTCCAATGGTTGGTTGTGGAAAAGAATTCTGCGCGAACTCTATCATGCTTCAACGCTCTTGTCAAAATGTAGACTTTGTTGCGTAAAGTGTGCTATAACAATAAGCGACTTCAAAAGCGGATATGAAAATGTAGTGCGTCGGGATATTTTTACTTTTTCATTTTTACTTTTGAACTTTTACACGGTGCCTATGGTGTAACGGTTAGCACAGCTCCCTGTGGAGGAGCCAGACTGGGTTCGAATCCCAGTAGGCACCCAAAAATAATGAAGCAGATGCGGAAGCATCTGCTGAATATATTTTTGGAGTGCGTAATGGGATTCGAAGGGCGCAGTCCCGGCTTTGCCGGGACGAGCCGGGGTCGCGAGTCCCGCCATGGCGGGACGAGTACTTATGATTGGAGCGAATTAGTAACTCGTGACCGAATCCCAGTAGGCACCCAAAAATAATGAGGATGGTGTTTGGGCCGGGAACTCCGTGTCGGAATCGCTCCATATCCTCGTGTTTTTGTCTTCGCAATCCACTTCACGACCGCGCTGTGAGTGAATCCCAGGTGTCGGGCCGCCCTTCTCGTACTCCATCCGCGCCGCACCAGTTCGACCGCTTGGCCGCGGACACGGGGGAGATTGGGGTTGTTTGAATATGCCATATATACCACCCTAACCCCTCAGGGTGGTTCCAAGCTATTGAACCATTACGAAGTATTGACAAATATGTTGTTTAGGTGTATGATGTAAGGCGTAGTTCTTTGATAAGACTTGCGATTGGTCATAGCGAAAAGCCCTTCAACTTTGTTCAGGGTTTCTCGCTATGACCAACACAGGTCATGGTTCCTCCTCGGATTAGAGGAAAACGAAACGGGCAAATTAGCCCAAGGAGA
>CAZNJQ010000018.1:0-13629 GCA_964573545.1 uncultured Candidatus Saccharibacteria bacterium
CGCACTCCGGTACAATTAATCACAAACTGATTCCAAGCTATTGGTTAGATTACGATTTTTTGCAATCGGCAGACAAACCGCAACCAAACTAAGAGACTCTTTCTGATACGGAGACCGCGTACTCATAACGGCCCGTGGTTTTCCGGAATGCATCAAGCGAACCGAACCGATACGAAAATCCGTATTTTTGCGTAATGCGTGAGCCATCGACAGCAACCGGAAATGAGTAAAATTTCCATCCCCCTCTCGAAGTCGGTATCCTTCCCCGCGTCAGGTGCCAGAAGATAAAGAATGCGACGCGCACGATGTATGGAGAAATCGGGAGCACGCGCTTCCCCACCGCGGCCGCCATATCACGGGCTAAAACGGGCTTTCCGGGAGGACAGATATTGAATACTTCATAATCTCCATCCACATCTTTGAATGAAAACATGCCGATGATATCTGCAACGTCGTCCTCGTGAATGAATTGGCGCAGCCACAACGGCGGAGCGGGAACGACAGACACCATAAACGACACGAGGCGATGAATAAAAGACCGTGAAAGTTTCCCTGACAAAGCCGCCTGAAGACCGAACCGCTCCTTCATCATGAAGCGTCCCCGCGGACCGGTGATGGCCGCAGGCCGCACGACGAAAACTTTGGGGACATGCGTATTTTTATTTTTCCGCGCGGCATGAAAGCGTTCTTTCAGCCGGTCTTCGACGACGCGCTTTTCAATGCCATAGAGATATTCATTTTCGCGAAAAGGGTCGCTCTCCGTAAAACGCTGTTCAAGAGTATTCGTCGACTCGGCCCCATACGACGATACTGTCGAAAAGTGCACAAATTTCTCCACACAATCATTCGAAAAAGCGAAATCAAACACCGCGCATGACCCGTCAACGTTCCACTGCCATTGTCTTTTTTTCTTCCCATACATCTCGCGTATCTGCCACGCTGTGTGGATGACGATATCAGGCTTGTGTGGTGCGGCCATGGCCCGCCACGAACCGTCAGATGTATTCGCCATAATCCAAATGATTTTGCTGTTGCCGCGAAGAAGCTCCGGCTCAGGCTCTTTATCGAGTGCAACAATTTTCAGCACATCGTCGCGCTTCGAGAACTGGTCAGCAAGCATGGCGCCGACATAACCAGCTGCGCCCGTAATGAAAAGTGTATGCTTCATGATACTTTCGGATTATTATCTCCCCGTCCTCGATACGAGTGTCTTAACCGTCTTTAGTGCGATATAGATATCGAGAACAAAGGACCTGTTCTTAATGTAATAGAGATCGTATGCGAGACGCTCCTTTGATTCCTTGACCGACTGCGGCACGATATCTTGGTTGATCTGCGCCCATCCGGAAAGCCCCGGCTTCACTGTGTATCGGATGTTATAATACGGGATTTCTTTTAAAAGTTTTTCTCCCAACCCTGATATGTCGGGGCGCGGCCCGACAAATGAGAGGTCGCCGCGCAATATGTTCCAGAATTGAGGCAGCTCATCAAGGCGCGTCTTGCGGAGGAATGCTCCAACACGGGTGATTTTGTTCTCCGTCTCTCCAACCCAGACGCCGTCTTCGCTTCGTTCCATGCTGCGGAATTTGTAAAGATGAACAGACGCCATATGCCGCCCTATCCGCTTTTGTGTAATGAATATCGGAGCGCCATCCTCGAGAAATATAGCGAGGGCAATGAGCGGATACAGAGGAAGCGATAAGAGGCCGAGAAGGACCGACAAAACAACATCCATCAGGCGCTTTAAATAGTCATACATGCCATGCGCCGCCGGGGAGACATTTCTTAAGAACCACCTATAGTAGAGAAGTGAGAGAGGTACCCGATTGAAGACTTCTTCATAGACAGTGTGGAAGTCGAAAAAGCGGATGCCAGAGAAGAGCATGTTGTAGAGCCGCGGCAGCAATATTTCCGTCTTCGCGTTGTTCATGTCGAGGATGACGACGGAAATCCCCTTTGTCGGCACCTCTTTCTCAAGAGAAGCGGGAGACGGCGCGTGCGCCGTGTCCGCAAGGTCCACGATTCTCTCAATTTCAATATTGTACCGGGCATTATTCTTTATTTCTTGCACCAGCTCTTCAAAATCGCTTCCCGCGCCGGCGATGAGCGCTTTTTGTTTTTTACCGCCGGAGAAAAAGAGCACCCCGTACAGCCGCCATGCAAGCATAAGCAGAAATGAGATGACAAGATAAATGAAAAGATTCGTCTTAGGAGCGATCTTAAATATCGGCAGCAGATAGAAAAAAACCGCCGCGAGAACACTGTTCACAAGTTGTGTGTTGAAAAGAACTGCCGGAAGTTTTCTCCTGAAAAAGAGAGTCTCTTTGTCATAGAGACCAGCGATAAAAAAGACGATGACCCACAAAACAAATAAATATGAAAATGGAACAACGTGTTCCATAAAAACACCAAGAACTTCCTCTGGCGGGAAACTTACTCCGATTGTTGCGGCAAGCGCAACATAAAAGAGAAATACATCCCCCAACAAAAGTACGGCAATCCGCCGTCGTCGTAAAAACATACTTTGGTATATACTATAACAAATATACCCTAAAACAAGTTATACACTGTGTATGGAAGAGAAACCTCGTAAAAAGAAAAAGATTCTGTATATTATCACCAAGTCCAACTGGGGCGGGGCGCAGCGATATGTATACGACCTCGCGACATCCCTCCCCCGCGAGCGCTTTGATGTGACAGTTGCCTTCGGCGGAGACGGCATGCTTAAAGAAGCGCTCGAGAGAGCAAAAATACGAACAGTGCCTCTGCCATCCCTTTATCGCGACATACACCTGGCGAAAGAAACTCAGACCTTTTTTGAATTTTTAAGACTCATCAGGTCGGAGCATCCGGATATTCTCCACATCAACAGCTCAAAAGCCGGCGGCATAGGAGCGCTTGCCGGAAGACTTTCCGGTGTGGACCGCGTAATCTTCACTGCGCACGGCTGGGCATTCAACGAAGAGCGTCCATGGTGGCAAAAAACTATTCTTTACTTCTTCTCATGGCTCACAGTCGTACTCTCCCACACGACAATCGCCGTCTCTCAAAAAACAAAAGACCAGATAGCTTGGTTGCCGTTCATTGATAAAAAAATCGTCGTCATTCCAAATGGTATCCGAATACCTGAATTCAAACCCAAAGAACAGGCACGAGAATTCCTTTCATCGAAAAACGACACACTCCGCCGCCTCAAGGATACACTATGGATCGGGACCGTTGCAGAACTTCACACGACCAAAGGTCTTGAATATGCAATTGAAGCTATCGGCTCTATCGCGGAGCAATTCCCCGAGCTCATGTACATCATCATCGGAGAAGGAGAGCAGCGGAAACAACTAGAGAGTCTTATACAAGGACACCAACTCGAGAATCGTGTGTTCCTATTGGGGTTTGTTGAAGAAGCAGCGCGCTATCTTAAGGCATTCGATATCTTCCTTATCCCCTCGCTCTCGGAAGCGCTCTCATATGTGCTCCTCGAAGCTGGCGCCGCGGGGCTCCCCGTCATCGCCACAGCAGTCGGCGGCATCCCCGAGGTCATTAAAGATAAAAAAAGCGGCACCCTCATATCGCCCTACGATTCATATGCCATCGCCGGGGCGATAAGAAATTCTCTCGTGGACAAAAAAGACAGCGCGCTTGTGGCTGCTGCACTTACACAACACGTACGCAATAAATTTTCAATACAGAAGATGTTCGACCAGACGGCGACATTTTACGTCAATTGCTAAGTGATGTGTCCGTTCTCTTTCAGATATGCGAGTATCCTGGACACACAAGCCGGGGCGTCTTCTGCGGTAGTATCAATAATAAGTTCCGGATCTTCTGGAATTTCATACGGATCATCAATGCCCGTAAAATTCTCAATATGACCAGCGAGCGCTTTTTTATAGAGTCCTTTGGGGTCCCTTTGTATACATATCTCGAGGGGCGTTGAGACATGTACTTCAATATATACCCCATCCTCGCTGATCCGCTCTCTGTTTTTTTCTCGCGCCTCTCTGTAGGGAGCAATCAGGGCACACAATGCAACACCCTCTCTCTTTACTACTTCGTGGGACAAGCCGCCGACATACATCACGTGTGCATTGCGATCTTCTTTAGAAAAACCAACTGTCTGTGAATACTCACGCCGCACGTCATCGCCGTCAAAGAGCACAACTTCTCTGTCTCGTAACTCCGACAATTCCTCTAAAAGAAGAGTCGCCAGTGTCGTCTTCCCAGATCCTGGTAGTCCTGTAAAAAAGACCGCTAGGCCGCGCCTCATGTTATTTGCATTATCTGTCTCTATCTTCTCCATATAGTACGTTGACATAATTCATCATAACGACATACCTTTAGAGATAAATTTTTTGAGCTTTTCAGCAATAAATACGTCAGTACGACTCCGAGATTCAACCGTCATACCACCAATATGTGGTACGATGATAACATTTTTATTTTTTCTAGCATATTCTATGAGTGGATGCGTGCTAAATGTCTTCTCAAAAGAAAGCTCATCCGCCAACACATCCGCCGCATAGCCGGCAATCTCTCCGCTCTGCAGCGCCTCAAGAAGCGCGACTTCATCGACGATCCGTCCCCGAGCAGTGTTCACGAGGTACGCGGTGTTCTTCATTTTCTTGAATACACCTGCGTTAAACATATTCTCGGTCTCTTTGTTGAGGTGAGCGTGGAGTGAAACGACATCACTCTGTGCAAGGAGTTCATCAAAAGAGACTCTCCGGCAATCCGGAACGCGACTTTCTTTCACCTGGGGGTCATAGAATATGACATCCATGCCGAACGCCTTCCCGTATCTCGCCATCCATGTCCCCAGGCGCCCCATGCCCACGATGCCTAGTGTTTTTCCGTGGAGCGTATGCCCTCGGAAATTTTCCCTGTCCCACTTGTAATTCTTCACTGTGTCAAACGCCCACGGAGTGAAGCGTACGATGTCGATCAAAAGCCCCATGGCGAGTTCGGCGGTGCTCGTGATGATGTTGAGGAATTCCTCCTCTCCCTTGAGAGAGAGCACTTTAATCCCTCTCTTTTCGGCAGTTTTGAGGTCGATATGGTCGAGGCCAGTTGTCGCCGTAGCAATTATTTTCAGATTAGAAGCGTTTTGGATGATATCTTTATTGAAATCAAGGCCAAGTCCTATAACCGCGATGTCATACGCGCCGATACTTTCCCGCAGATTATCTTGAGAGAGAGTCTTATAAAAAACGTCTCCGATACCTTCTAGGACATCCCTCCCGGCAAGGGTGTACGCCTCCCCGATGGTGTTTAAAATTTTATACTTCATCGCGATCTTTTCATCCAAAACTCGGAGAGTTCAAAATCAACCAGTTCATTTATATCAAGTGATCGTTCTTCCGGCATGACATACGCGAAAGACGTAACACCGAACATATCCCCCGCTAAAAGACAGCTCGTCTTCGTCAAATAGACAGCGCAATTCCTTCTGTACGCTAGCTCCTGGTCTTGGCGGCGTAGTGAATAGTTCTTTTCGGAATCATCGGGAAAATATGGCAGTATTCTTCCTTCCTTTATTTTTTTAATTTTTTGCGGATGGAAATCTTGCACAACAACCATGCTCATTACCGAATCCGCGTCGTTATCAACGGCGAGTACGACGCAAGCATCTATATCCGTGCTTGTTCGCAAGGGGGATGTCGGCTGAAGAATCATCGCATAATCATATTCTTCGCCGAAATCATCCTTAAGCTTCCGTAGTGCGTGTTGAATAACCTCAAGAGAAGTACTTTTATCTTGTGCGAGTTCAGGGGGGCGCATAAACGGAACGTCGGCTCCGTAGCGGCGGGAGATTTCTGCTATCTCACTGTCGTCAGTTGAGACGATGTAGCGCGTCAGATATTTACTCGCCTCCGCCGCCTCTGTTGTATATGCGATAAGAGGTTTTCCGCACAACTCTTTTATATTTTTCCGGGGTATGCCCTTTGAGCCACCACGCGCAGTAATAATCCCTAAGATTTTCTTGCCTTTATACATTACATTGAAACTGTACCACGATAATCTAATCGCAAAATTGTTTTTGCGTATACAAATTGATCGTACTCAAGATGTCGGCTATTTTTTTACTCGTCCCGTCTTGGTAGTAAATCGTGCTTTGCGGATACTGCCCATTCTGAATTTGCTGCCGGATCGCCCCCTGTATCTGCTCTTTGTCGAATGGAGCATCAATAACATTTTCTGCCCGCATCCGTCTATTCTGGCGACTTCCGACATTCACAACAGGCACCCCCAAGTACGAACATTCCTTAATCCCCACCGATGAATTTCCCACAAGGCATATTGTCTTCTTAAGTAATCCGATAAATTCTCCCGTCGGAAGATATTTATGAAAACGCATATGATGCGGGTCCCTTTTTTCTCTAAAAATCCTGATTGCCTTGGAAATACTGTCTGTTCCCGCATCGACGTTGGGCCAAAACCAGATCGTCGGTATATGCAGGTCGTGCACCGCCTGGAGTAGTATCTCGGTATTCTCCTGGTTCCTTGATGTCTCTGTCGTGACAGGATGATTCATCACCATAAGAAATGGCTTCTCTATATCGACGACATCTCCGACGCCAAGCCTATTAACCAGCTCATGAGACGCTTGGAAATCGTTGCGTGCGATGTATTCAACCGCGGGACATCCGACATTAAACACATAACGCGGATCCTCTCCCATGCGAACAATGCGTCGTGCGGCTTCCTCGTTTGTTGCGAAATGAATATGCGAAAACTTCGTAACAGCGTGCCGCACTGATTCATCAATGGTGCCGGTCACATCGCCTCCTTCGATATGCGCTATGGGAATGTTCAGGTACGCCGCCGCAATCGCTGGAGAAATAACTTCATGCCTGTCGCCGCGTATGACAACAATATCCGGCTTAAGGCTGTCGAACACGGTGGCAAATTCCGAGACCCCGATACCTGTCGTCTTTGCCATAGCGACATGAGAACCGCCTTCAAAGTTCATGGTGATCTTCGCATCGTGGTTAAACCCGTCTTTTTGGAGAGTATCTTCAACATCTCCATAATTTGGGAGTATCGCGGAACCGCCGATAACGATCTGGAGCTCAATGCGCTCGTCATCTCTCAACATCTCAAGCACAAGCTTGCTCCGACTGTAGTGGATATGAGACGTCACGACGAAACAAATTTTTCTTTTTTGATTATTCATATAAAACAGCTTCTGTTATCGGGTCATATTTTTTAAGACTCTTTCGCACTCTTTTACCAACTACATCGTAAAATCGGTTGGCCGATAGCCCGCCGGTATGCATTCTGGGGCGCATCGCGAACACTGCGTCTTTGGTGATTACCGCCCCCGCAGGAATATCGGCGCCAACCATAAGCGACTTGTTGAAATACGGACGAAATATACTGTCCGCACCCTCAAGTTCTTTGTCTTTAACTCCATAAAAAGGTGTATGGTCTGCGTCCTTATAGGCACCCGACCGGATGGCTTTCACCATGTCTCGCATTTCTTCTGGTGTCATGGAGACTTTATGGTCCGCCCCCCACAACTCCCGAGACAATGAAAAATGCTTCTCAACGACTTTTGCGCCAAGTTTGACGGCGGCAAGAGCAACACTGTGCCCGATGGAATGATCCGAAAAACCAACAACCACGCCAGGATATCTCTCAATAAAATATTCGATAGTGGAAAGATTAAAATATTCTTTCGGTGCCGGATATTGGCTGATGCAATACAAAACAACGAGCGGGGAACCTTTACCGGTTATGTGTGCCACCAATTCATCGAGTTCTGATAAGCTCACCATGCCAGTCGAGATAATAATGGGCTTTCTAGTCTCAATCATGAAATCTAAGGTTGCATAATCTTGAGCATCGCCGGAACCGACTTTCCAGAACGGGACCCCGACTTCATGGATCTTGCGTGCTGCTTTCCGGCTCATGGGCGTTGAGAAAAAGATGATCCCCTTCTCGTCGCAATACTGCTTCAATGGCTTCCAAAACTCATCCACGGGGGTCACGCGAGTATTCCGAGATACCCAATCGTACCTGGGACCCTCCTTAAAGTGGGGAGATGTAAAATCAACGCGCAAGACCTCGTCTTCGATCTCGTGTGTCTGAAATTTTACCGCGTCACAGCCAGCAGCAAGCGCTTCGTCAACAAGCTGTTTTGCGTTATCGAGATATTCCTCAATAGTCTTGTCGTCTTCTGTTTGGATAAAATTTTTCCCAATTTCGGCAACGATGAAAACATCGTCTCCGCCGAGTATCTTTTCTGTCTTTGGGATGGGAATATGTGCGTGCATGCCAAGCAAGATAAAGCGGCGCTTATAGTATTTTTTTATCAAGCAACATCTGTCGTATCTCTGCTTTTGTCAGGTGCAACATATCTTTTGAATTGTAGTGTACCCCTGCAGTCCCTTCCCTCACAGGGACAGAAACACCATACTGAAGTAATGTCGGATTATGTAAGATGAACATATCATCCGTTTCTGTCATATACCTCGCTTCTTCTCCTGTAATAAGCGGCTCGTGAAGTTTCTCCCCCGGACGAAGTCCGATAATCTCATACTGTATATTTTTCGGATCTTTTCCGTGCCGCGGCGCCAATTCTTCTACAATAACTTCCGCAAGCTCAATGATCTTCAACGCATTCATCTTTAAAATAAAGATCTCTCCCCGATCCGCGAGATGAGCCGCTTTAAGGACAAGTTTTACCGCATCGTCAACACCCATGAAAAATCGCGTCATTTCTTTTGAGGTAATGGTGACTGAGTTGCCATCTTTTATCTGCTTCTCAAAGACAGGTATGACCGAACCGGATGACGCAAGCACGTTGCCGAATCGCACGCAACAGAATTTTGTCTTCTTGCCGCCTGATATCGCCGCATTTGCGACAATCTTCTCTCCGAGGAGCTTTGTTGCCCCCATGGTGCTCGTGGGATTCACCGCCTTGTCCGTTGAAATACTGATGAATCTCTCAACGCCGTGCTTTTGTGCTGCGTCAATAAGATTCTGCGTGCCCAATATGTTCGTCCGAACCGCTTCAAACGGGTTATATTCGCACAGCGGTACATGCTTCATTGCTGCGGCATGAAACACTATATCAACGCCGTCCATGGCGTAGTGTACTCGTTCTGCATCGCATACGTCGCCGACAAGATTCCGTATCTTGTCTGATTTGATTTCTTGATTCAGTCGAAAATGCGCTGATTCGCTACGTTCAAAGATCCGTACCGATTTCGGCTCGTAAGAAAGAAGTTGTTTTACGATCTGGGAGCCGATGGAGCCGCACCCGCCGGTGACGAGAATTATCTTGTTTTTGAAAATATTTTCCATGAGATAATTTTAAATCCAAAATTTGAAATTAAAAATTAATCTTTTAGTCTACGAAATTCTTCTTGATGAGCCGGCTGTCGAGCGGGATGGTCTTCAACACAGAGATCACCTTCTCAGAGCTTTTTCCGTCACCATACGGATTTACGACGTTCCTTACTTTCTCTAGAAACGCCTCGTCATAAAGCGCAGTTTCTATTGCCTGCCGTATATCCTCTTTAACATTCGGCACGTTAATAACGTTTCCCGGCTGAAGGCGCCCTGTCTGGCGATTGCCGATGTTTACCGTCGGGACGCGAAACGACGCCGTCTCATGAATTCCGCTTGAGGAGTTGCCGACAAGCGCCCCTGCATACTTCAAAAGATTACCATATTCTTCAATTGAAAGCGTCCTCATCCGCCTGATGTTCGTCTGCTCTATCTCTCTGATGATCGCCTCCCCTCCCGCGTCGTTGTTGGGATATAAAAGCAGGGCGGGAATACCAAGTTCTTTTACCGCATGCAACGTCTCTCTGATTTGAGCAGGTACCTCATCAACCTCGGTAGTGACCGTATGTTGGATGATAATGACAAATTTTTCGCCAAGATTTAAACCGGTCAATGCCTCTAGTTCCTCCCGAGAAATTTCCGGAGCATTGAGTAGGGCGTCCAATGACGGACAACCGACGGGGAAAATATATTCCGGCTTCTCTCCCATTCGCGCGAGGCGTCGCGCAGCATCATCGTTCGCGGGAAGGTGGAAGTGGGCGAATTTTGAAATGCCGTGCCGCAGACTTTCATCAATGGAACCAGTAACCTCGCCTCCCTGAAGATGCCCAACCGGTATGTTCATGTGCGCGGCGGCGACAGCAACCGCGAAGTTCGCGCCAATATCAAAGCCGGAGAGAACGATATCGGGCTTGAGGCGCTCCAGCTCTTCCGTGATGCGAAGCATAAACCTCGCCATAGCCCGCGCCATTTCGGCGCCCGTATCCGGAGCACCATCCTCAAACATTGGTATCTCTGAAGAGATTTTTACACCATCGCTCTCTATAAAATCAACGGTCCTGCCATATCGTTCAAGAAGATGGATTCCCGTGACAATCAAATAATAATCCAAGTCCGGGTCTTGGGTTATCTTCTCTATAATGGGCTTGAAACGACTGTAATCGGCCCGCCGCTCTGTGACAAATAGTATCTTCCTCATTTGCCATTACTGTAACACCCCTTTAAAACAAAAGGTTCTGGGCGGTTAAACGATGTCGTTTTTACGCAATTGCGAATTTTTTGCTATATCTTTTTTTGCTTTTCCCCCGAGAACTTTCGGGTAATCAATAGCCTTGATCTCCCCCGTCCCGGGCCGTTTGACCCAGATATTTTTCTTTGTGAATTTCTCTCCCTTTTTGATATTCGCGATGGAGACAACGCATGCATATGCGAAATCTATAACCGGCTGCTCTTCCTTAAGAATTGTCTTTCTGCCGCCTAATGCTTCGTGAATTGCGCGGGAGCCGATTATGAGCTCCCTCAATTCGTCGGGAGTAATAGAGATGGCAATATCGGGTCCAGGCCATTTTTTATCAGAGGTGAAGTGTTTTTCCAAAATCGAAGCGCCAAGCGCTGCCGCTCCAAAACAAGTGTAATTTCCGAACGAATGGTCGCTTTGCCCCACAACGGCATCCGGAAAAGATTTTTGCAGATCGGCGAGTGCACCCAATCTGACTTTGTTGTATGGCGTCGGATACATTGATGTACAATTCAAAAGTGCGTAGGGCGTCTTGTGCTTCCTGAAAATTGAGACTGCTCTCCTCACTGATGCGATGTCATTCATGCCTGTGCTTAATATGATCGGCTTACCAAACGAAGCAATATGTTCTATCAGAGGGTAATTATTGCATTCCCCTGAACCGATTTTATAGGCCGTGACATTCATTCTGTGAAGCCTGTCTGCCGCAGCTCGAGAGAAGGGCGTCGAGAGATATATCATCCCGAGGTTTTCAACATATTTTTTCAATTCCCTCTCTTGTTTCTCATTAAATGAGCACCGTACCATAATATCCCAAATGGACTCAGTTGTGTGTGAAGGAATAACTTTTTTTGCGACAGGCGCCATCTCATCCTCCACCACATGGGACTGGAATTTTACGCACTCCGCCCCTGCCTTTTTTGCATCTCGTACCATCCGTTTCGCTTTCGCCATACTCCCTTCGTGGTTAATACCGATCTCGACGATAATAAAAGGAGAGTGGGCTACTCCGATAACACGTCTGCCAATTTTAATTTTAGGATGAGACATATTTTTAAAAATTATAAATTCTAATATCTAAATTCTAAGCAAACTTCAAATCTAAAATTCAAATATTCAGACGCATTTCGATCTCTGTCACTTAAATTTTAATATTATTTAGAGTTTAGGATTTTGCTGCATAATTTCTCTGCTGTAAATATATCCGTGTTCTCTCGGGACTCATGTGTCATCCCTCCCGTGTGCGGAACAATAATAGCATTTCGATGTGTTTTTGCATATTCAACTAGGGGGTGGCGCACAAATCCCGTATCGTCAAAACGAAATTCATCCGCCAACACATCCGCCGCATAGCCGGCAATCTCTCCGCTCTGCAGCGCCTCAAGAAGCGCGACTTCATCGACGATCCGTCCCCGAGCAGTGTTCACGAGGTACGCGGTGTTCTTCATTTTCTTGAATACACCTGCGTTAAACATATTCTCGGTCTCTTTGTTGAGGTGAGCGTGGAGTGAAACGACATCACTCTGTGCAAGGAGTTCATCAAAAGAGACTCTCCGGCAATCCGGAACGCGACTTTCTTTCACCTGGGGGTCATAGAATATGACATCCATGCCGAACGCCTTCCCGTATCTCGCCATCCATGTCCCCAGGCGCCCCATGCCCACGATGCCTAGTGTTTTTCCGTGGAGCGTATGCCCTCGGAAATTTTCCCTGTCCCACTTGTAATTCTTCACTGTATCGAATGCCCACGGAGTGAAGCGTGCGATGTCGATCATGAGTCCGCATGCGAGCTCGGCGGTGCTCGTGATGGTGTTAAGGAATTCGTGTTCGCCCCACAGACTCACAACGGCAATGCCTTTTGATTTCGCGTATTCTTCGTCAATATTTTCTATGGTATTCGCGGGTATAGCGACATATTTTAATTTCACCGCTTTGTCCATAACCGCCTTGTCGATCATCGGATATAAGCCGACGAAAATAATATCATACTGGTCCACGATATCCAAAAGTTCTTTATAGACCACCTCGCGGTCATCCACCTCGCCTATCTCTTCAAGGATCTTCTTGGCCTTGGGCGCAAGGTGCGAACCGAGAATGTTGAGAATCTTCATAAATTGACCTAATTATTCTAATTTCTAATTGACCTAATCAAATCCTAATTTAAAAAATCCAAAATTATTTAACGCTCCTGTATATCTTATTGAAAATTAAATTAAGTTCTTTTGCCTCCTGCCACAATACACCTGCCGTATCTTTTAGCTCTGGCACTGCAACGCTAATCATCCTCAAAAAATGTTTTGATTCCCTTGATTCTTTTTTGCAAATTCCTATTTTGTGACGAAAATCTTGTTTGCTTTCAGCATCGTCAGCTTCACAGTAATTCGCTCCGACACTTGTCCCCGCCTTGATTAACTGGTTTATAAGCGGGTTGGTTATCACGCCCTTTGGAATTTTATTGCAAAATCGTATAACCTCCTCACCAAACTTCGCAGTTCTTTCTTCTAAATCGTACTTCTTGGGGCTTTGTTCTTGTATCATTATTTAGGTTAATTAGGGCAATTAGATTAATTAGAAATTAAACTTTCTAATATACCATTCCGCCAACTCTAAATCTTCTCTTTTGTCTATGTCCACAAATCTATCGCTCGGCATGATATAGGGAAGAATTTTATCTCCGAAAAAATTTCCTTTCTCCATTATCGTGTCGTACTTCAAAAGAAACAGTGCGCCATTTTGCCAATATGTTTTCATCGTTTTTTGCCGAGGACCGGTGTGGAGCGCTTTGCCCTCTACTTTGATAAACGGCGAGAGATATCCATTTTCATCTATCGTCCACGATTTAAATGGGTTTTGAAACGGCTCAATCACAGAACGGAGTGAATCCGCGTCTGAATCATTTTTGAGCGCGACAATCGCCTCATCAATCTCCTGCGGAGTTCGAAACGGGCACGGCGGCTCAAGCCAGACAATTATCTCCGGACTGACTCCCTCTTTTTCTTCCAAAAATTGAAGTACATGCTTCAAAACGGGATCAGGCGGCGTGTCATCTTGCGCAAGCTCCGCAGGGCGGATAAACGGCACTTCAGCGCCATATTCAC
>CAZNJQ010000019.1:0-13577 GCA_964573545.1 uncultured Candidatus Saccharibacteria bacterium
CAACAAAAAACCACCGCCGAATCCACTGGTGGTGGTTTGTGTATTCTATCAAAAATTAAAGTTCAGCACCCGCACATAGACGAATGGCCGCATGTGCACAGATTCGCTTCCGTTAGGGCTTTTTTTGTTCCTTCTGTTTTTGGAACGACCGGAACACACGCGTCAAACGCCGCGAATATCTCGCGCCACATTCCATCCGTAATGGAGTCGCCATACAGCCACAGCTCGTCCACGAACCCGGAACGGATATATTCAAGACCCGCATCGATGCCGAGTTCTCGTTCTTTCGGATTTCCGTCCTTAAAATACGCGAGTGTCGCGAGATATGGCACCACCGGCATCACGTCTGCTGTGTGAAGGGCTCTGCATATCTCACAGACGCGGCGTAAATTATCGGGAACATCGCCGCGAATCGGGTGCGCGATAAAGACCTTCTTTAATTTCGGCATGCCGCCTGTTCCGTCTGCTCGACTCCTTCTCATGCCATCCTACCCGCCCAAAGCTCCACGCGCAAGGGTTTTTCTTTGACATATACCCCCGTGGGTATATACTGGAAAGATGCGACTCTCGGATGGTGCAGATAAAAAGAAAATCATAAAACGCCTGGAGCGTGCATGCGGGCAGATCAAGGGTGTCTGTAAGATGATCGAGCGCGACGCCGAGTGCGCCGACGTGGCGACACAGCTTTCCGCATGCAAACATGCCATCAATCAGGCGCTCGGCGCATTCGCCCTCTGCTCGGTAAAGCAGACCCGTGGCAAGGGAAAAAAGACGTGCACAGCCGAAGAGGCGGAGAAAATTATAAAATTAATCGTATAAAACATATGTCACACCCATTGCTTGATAAAAAAGTTCCGGAAGCGGTGTTCAAAACGCGCGTACGAGACGAATCGATCGGCGGTGATAATCCGTTCCGTTGGCAGGACAAGACGACCGACGATATATTCAAGGGTAAGAAAGTCGTCGTCTTTTCGCTTCCTGGCGCCTTCACGCCGACCTGCTCTTCGACGCACGCACCGGGATACGAAGCGAAGTATGATGAATTTAAAAAAGCAGGCGTTGATGACGTCATCTGTATGTCTGTAAATGACGCATTTGTTATGTATCAGTGGGCGAAGAAACTCGATATCTCGAACGTCATGATGCTCCCCGATGGCAATGCGGAATTCACCCGCAAGATGGGCATGCTCGTGCGGAAAGAAAATCTGGGCTTCGGCGAGCGCTCGTGGCGATACAGCATGTTCGTGGATGACGGTGTTATCAAGAAGATGTTCATCGAGCCGGGATTTTCCGATAATTGCCAGACTGACCCGTTCGAGGTGAGCGACGCGGATACCATGCTCAAGTATCTGAAAGCGATACAGTAAGATATCCTCAATCAATTTCTCTGCAGCAGGAACCACGGGGAAAGGACTTCTAAAACTACAAACCCCGTCGCTCGCGAGCGACGGGGTTTTGGACAAACGATGGCGGATTTTGCTATGATTAGAAAACTGATTCCATGGAAAACGCGTTTATCATAGTATTTGGCTCACTCCTCTTCGTCACCCTCTACTTTCAGGTGTTTTTGTTTGTGACATATCTCGAAAATAAAAAAATCTTCTCAAAAAAAGAGGGACAACCAGACTACGCATATGTTCCTTTTCCGGCGCCGCTTCCGTCTGTCACTATCATCGTCCCCTGCTGGAATGAAGCGAAAACTATTGGAAAGACGATTCTCTCTCTTCTGGCGCTTGAATATCCGAAAGAAAAGCTGCGTATTTTCGTCGTCGACGACGGCAGTGACGACGAAACCGCGGAGGCAATCGCGCCGTTTCTCCAAAATCCTTCCGTGCGCTATTTCCATAAAGAGAACGGCGGCAAACACACGGCATTGAATCTCGGCATCGCCGAGGCCGATACGGATTTCGTCGGTTGCCTGGACGCCGATTCGTTCGTAGCGCCCGATGCGCTCCTCCGCATTGTCCCGCTCTTTGAGAACCAGAGAGTTATGGCGGTAACCCCCTCGATCAAGGTGCACAGTCCGGAAACTGTCATACAAAGAATCCAAGATACGGAATATACGCTAAGCATCATTTTCAGGAAACTGCTCGCCTCCATCAATGCTCAATATGTCGCGCCCGGACCATTTTCGATTTACCGGCGCTCCGTCTTCAACACCATCGGAGTATTTAAGCAGGCGCACAATACGGAAGATATGGAAATCGCCCTCCGAATACACGCCCACGGATTTGCGATTGAAAACGCCTTTGGGGCCGAGGTTTACACGGTCGCGCCCGAAACGCTCCGAGACATATTAAAACAGCGCATCCGGTGGACATACGGATTTATGAGAAACGTATTTGATTACCGCCGGCTCCTCTTTAAAAAGCAGTACGGGAACCTCGGAATGTTCAGCCTGCCGATAGCCTTTCTCTCGATCGGTGCCGTTCTTTTCTTCACCTCATACATTCTCAAAAACATCGCCGCGTATGTATACCAAAAAGTCGTGTCGGTCTCCACGATTGGCATTTCATCATCGCTCGGCAATTCGCATTTCAGCTGGTTCTTTTTCGACACGACCATGACGACGCTCGTTATTTACATGAGCTTTGTCCTCTTCGCAGTAATGTTCTTTATCAGCGTCTACCATGCGCGAGACCGCGTCCTTCTTTCGAGAGGAGACGCGTATTTCGTGCTTCTCTATGGGCTCATCGCACCGCTGTGGATGGCGCGCGCAGTCGTAAAGCTCGCCTCGTGGCGGCCGATCAAGTGGCGATAAAGATGCCGCACTACATTGTATGCACGATATTGATTGGAAAAAATACGGCCTCGTGTTCTTCATCACAGCGACGATTTTCTTGATCGCCTTTTTTGTCAGCACCCTTTTTTATAATAAACGACTCGACGAATTCGGCGCGATAGAGAACAGAGTGTCGCTCAACTTCCTCGCCCTTGAGATAGAGGCGGACCTTCTCTCCGAACTCTCGTGCGACGAAGAATATGTCTCGCTCACTGTTTCAGACCTTGAGGCATTAGGGGACCGGCTTTCATATCTTGAGTCGAAAAACACCGACAAAGAAACCATCCATGCGCTTAAGACGCAATACTCTCTGTTTGAGCTCAAAGATTATCTTTTCCTAAAACAGCTCAAGGCGCGCTGTGGCGAAGACCTTCATTTTATCTTCTATTTCTATTCGAACGAGGCGACAGATTGCAAAGAATGCGACAAACAGGGCTATGTGCTTGAAAAAATCCGCAAAGAGCATCCGTCGGTACGCGTGTATTCTTTCGATTACAATCTCGAGATACCGGGCATCAACACACTGAAGCGCTTTTATGGACTCAAAAAAGAGCTGCCTATCGTTGTCGTAGACCGGCAGGTCCTCTATGGATTCCAGGATGAAAACGCTATCCTCTCCCCCATGGGCCTAAAATCGTCTCGGAAAGAAATAACAAACTAAAAAAAGCTATGGAAATGCAGCGCATAACACACATCAGAAATTTCGTCTTCGGCGTCGAGGATAGTCTTGTTTCGACGGTTGGACTTCTTTCCGGTATCGCAGTCGCCGGAACCGTCGAGCACACTATCGTGCTCGCAGGTATTGTTCTTATCTCCGTGGAAGCGTTCTCAATGGGTGCGGGAAGTCTCCTCTCCGAACATTCCGCACAAGAAATTGCCCTGCAAAGGGAGGTGCCGATCTTCGATTCACTGAAATCCGCACTGATCATGTTCCTTTCGTATTTTTTTGCTGGATTCATTCCACTCGCTCCATATGTTCTTCTCCCTGCAAAAGCGGCGTTCTGGATATCGATCGGCGCATCACTTGCGGCGCTTCTCGTACTCGGCACAATAAGCGGAAGAACCGCCGGCATACGCCCTCTCCGGCCGGCACTGGAAATGTTCTTGATCGGCGGTGCGGCAATCGCTCTTGGCACATCTGTCGGCATCATCTTCGCGTAATACAGGATCTGTGCGTATCGTATCCATAGAAACAAGTTGTGATGAAACCGCCATTGCGGTTATTGAAGCTGCAGGTCATCCGCAAAAAAACGGAGTCCATTTTTCCGTGTTATCGAATGTTGTTCTTTCACAGATGAAACTCCACGCGAAATACGGAGGCGTGTATCCTTCTCTCGCCAAACGTGAGCATGCAAAAAATTTGATTCCCGTGCTCAAACAAGCGCTTCAGGAATCAAATTTTTTGCGTGTGAAACAAAACCTAAAACCTATACCCTATAACCTAAAACCCATCCTGGAACGTGAACCGGAACTATTGAAACAATTTCTTGATTTTATTCCGCGCATAGAAAAACCTCCGATTGACGCCATCGCCGTCACGTACGGCCCTGGCCTCGAACCGGCACTCTGGGTCGGCATCAATCTCGCCAAGGCGCTTGCGCTCGTCTGGAATATCCCCGTCATCCCGGTGAATCACATGGAAGGCCATATTGTTTCAGCATTACTGAAACAATCGCCGAACCACGCAGAACAAACGCGGAAAATCGCAGAAAATTCACGACCTTCCGCCAAGGGCGGATCCGCCTCAGGCGGAAAGACCTATAACCTAAAACCTATAACCTTTCCCGTGCTAGCGCTTTTAATCTCCGGAGGGCACACGGAACTCGTGCTCTCAAAAAAATGGCTCGAGTATAGGCTTATAGGAGAGACACGGGACGATGCCGCCGGTGAAGCATTCGATAAGGTGGCGCGCATGCTGGGACTCGGCTACCCTGGTGGCCCCGCAATTTCTGCGCTTGCGCAGAAAGTACGGAAGTCAAAGGTTGAAGGTCAAACGTCGCACATCGCGCTTCCCCGCCCCATGATTGATTCCGGAGATTTTGATTTTTCTTTTTCCGGATTGAAGACTGCGGTGCTCTATGAATTGAAAAAAAGGAAAAAAAACACGCAGCTTATCCGGGATTTTGCATACGAATTTGAAGAAGCGGTCACCGACGTCATTGTGAAGAAAACCATCGGCGCGGCGGAAGCGTCAAGAGCGGCGACCATCGTTGTCGGCGGAGGCGTATCGGCAAATGAACGCATCCGGGAACGCCTCACTGAAGCAATTCTCAAAAAACTCCCGAACACCGCCCTCTCTATCCCCTCGCACGAGTTGACGACCGACAACGCGCTTATGATAGCGGTCGCGGGATATATCCGTGCGACAACAAAACGCGCTTCGGTCATTCCGGCGCGAAAAGCAAATACAATAAAAGCGGAAGGAACGCTTCGTCTCGTATAGGGTCGGCGCGAGTCAATGCGCAGAATGTGATATTATCTTCTGTATGATAGACAAGCTGCTCCGGCCGTACAACCCGGGAGAAACGGAAAAAAGAATTTACAAGCTCTGGGAGGAGAGCGGATTTTTTAATCCCGACAACCTCCCCGGCTCCCGGATAAAACCGTTCACTATCATCATGCCGCCGCCGAACGCAAACGGCTCCCTTCATGCGGGACATGCGGTATTTGTGACGATTGAGGATCTTATCATCCGCTACCGACGCATGCGGGGATATAAAACATTATGGCTCCCCGGAGCCGACCACGCAGGGTTTGAAACACAGGTTGTATATGAAAAACAGCTTGAGAAAGAAGGGCGAACTCGGTTCGGCATGGACCCCGACAAACTGCGGGAAGAAATTCTTGCCTTCACACTTGCCAATAAATCATTTATGGAAGGACAACTCCGCGAACTCGGCGCTTCCTGTGATTGGGGGCGCGAGAAGTTCACGCTTGACCCGGATATCGTCGCGACTGTTTATGGAACATTCAAGAAACTTTTCGACGATGGGCTCGTCTACCGTGGGAAACGAATAGTGAATTGGTGCACCAAGCATCAAACATCTCTTTCGGAGCTTGAGACCACGAGCGAGGAGCAAACCGACCCGCTTTACTACATGCAGTATGGACCATTCGTCGTCGCGACCGTGCGTCCCGAAACAAAATTCGGAGATACCGCGGTTGCCGTGAACCCCACTGACGTCCGATATAAAGAATGGATCGGGAAGACGATACACTTTGAAGGACTCCTGGGTCCGGTAACGCTCCCTGTCATCGCCGATGAATATGTCGATCCGGAATTCGGCACCGGAGTCGTAAAAATCACACCCGCTCATGACCCGAATGACTTCGAAGTCGCGCGCCGGCACGATCTTCCCAGTATCGAGACCATTGATCAGTATGGGAAACTGAATGAGAGATGCGGAGTTTACAGTGGGCTTAAAGTCGCCGAAGCGCGAAAGCGTATCGCGGAAGACCTTGAGAAAGCAGGCCTCCTTGTAAAAGTGGACCCTGCATATAAACACGCGGTCAAAAAATGTTATAAATGCGAGCGGGTACTTGAGCCGAGGATATTGCCGCAGTGGTTCGTAAAAATGAAACCCCTCGCAGAACCGGCCATGCGCGCCGTTCTAAGCGACAAAATCGTGTTCTATCCAGCGCATTACAAAAAAATAGTTCTCCACTGGCTCTCGGAGATCGAAGATTGGAATGTTTCTCGGCAGATAGTCTGGGGCATTCCCATTCCGGCAAAACTCTGCGAGAAATGCGGCGGCGGGGTCGTCGATATCGACGACACAGTGACGCAGTGCCCTACCTGTGGCGGCGGAGTCGTTAAAGACACCGACACGTTCGATACATGGTTCTCTTCGGGCCAGTGGCCATTCGCGACGCTGGGATACCCCGACACAGACGATTTCAAAAAATTCTATCCGACGCAAGTTATGGAAACGGCGGGAGAGATCATATTCTTTTGGGTCGCGCGGATGATCATGCTCTCGCTCTATCGTACGGGGAAAATACCTTTTGAGACGGTCTATCTTCACGGCATCGTGACCGCGAAAGACGGGCAAAAGATGTCAAAAAGCAAAGGAAATGTGATAAGTCCGCTTATGCTCTCACAAAAATACGGTACCGATGCCCTACGCATGGGCCTCATTATCGGAAACACTCCGGGCACTACGACTGCCCTCTACGAGGAAAAAATAAACGCCTACAAATTATTCTCCAATAAACTCTGGAATATCGCCCGCTTCGTACTCTCAAATACGGAAGCGTATGCCACGGACGAAACGCCGAAGCTTCTCAAAGAAGATGCGGCGCTCGTCGCAGAGTGCAAGGCGGTCGCCGATGAAATAACCGCCGATATTGAGAATTATCGATTCTATATGGCAGGTGAGAAATTGTACCACTATGTCTGGCACAGGTTTGCCGACGTCGTCATCGAAGAGAGCAAGGAGCGGCTCAAAAGCGAGTCGGTGGAGACGCGCCAGTCGGCGCACTATATGCTCCTCTCTCTCTTGGTGATGAGCTTAAAACTTCTTCATCCGTTCATGCCGTTCGTCACGGAAGAAGTATGGTCGTATATCCCTGACGGAAAAGGGTTCCCAAAAAAAACTGGCGGGCTTCTCATGGTCGAGGCATGGCCCGGAGAATAGTGCTTCGTCAATCCGATGACTCTCGATTTTAATACGATAGCATTCGCGTTTTTAGGAGGATTGCTCCCCGCCCTTCTGTGGCTTTGGTTCTGGTTGAAAGAGGATGAACGAAACCCGGAGCCGAAGCGGCTTATCGTCGCGGCATTTCTTGCGGGCATGGTTGTCGTCCCCGCCGCATTTTTCTTTGAAAAATTCACTGTTCAAGTCGTGGGGTTCGGAGTTGTCGCGATTGTCATCTGGGCAATCATCGAAGAACTCTTAAAATACGCAGGCGCGTATGTCGTTGCGTTCCGAAGCGTATGCCTCGACAAAAGCAGGTGTGTCGACGAACCAATCGACCCCATGGTGTATATGGTCACTGTCGCACTCGGATTCGCCGCGCTTGAGAATGCTCTCTTTCTTTTAAATCCTCTTTTCAGCGGCGACGCGCTTACCGGAATCCTTACGGGGAATATGCGGTTCATCGGCGCAACGCTCCTTCATGTCGCAGCAAGCGCCCTCGTGGGGCTCGGAAAAAGCCTATCGTTTTATAAAGATATGCGGACGAAACGATTGTATTTCGCGCTGGGGATAACCGGCGCCATCGCGTTGCACGTGCTGTTTAATTTTTCTATAATGATATTTAAGGGGCAAAATCTTTTTCTTATTTTTAGCGTCTTGTGGTTTATTATCGGCGCGCTTTTGCTCTCCTTTGAAAAGGTAAAGCGTCTGCGGCCATAACGCACATATATGTTCGATAAAATTTCAAAAAAGGGTTCATTTCTGGGCAGGTTGAACAGCATTATAAACCAGGGTGGTAGCGATGATATGCGCGAGTTGCCTGTTGTTGATGCCGGAGGGAACGATAAGTCGGTGCCGGACGAGACATGGGCGGGAGGCGAAGGGTTAGAGGGTCAGCTTATGGTTGATATGTATCAGACGCCGCAGGAAATCGTTATCGAGACGATGGTTGCGGGTATCCGTCCCGAGGATTTGAATGTCTCGATCGGGAGAGACATGGTTACCATACGCGGAAGCCGCGATAGGGAGCGAAGTGTCACCGATGAGGATTATTTCTACAAAGAACTTTTCTGGGGAACTTTCTCGCGAACGATTGTCCTCCCTCACGAAGTTGATGTTGACCTTGCGGAGGCGATGGAGAAAAACGGCCTTCTCACGCTTCGGCTTCCCAAGATAGACAAAGACAAACAGATGAAACTCCGCGTGAAGACAAAATAGGCGTTCCCTCTTGCAATAAAAATCCTCCGGCGCACACCGGAGGATTTTTATTGGTGCCGAGGGGCGGATTCGAACCGCCGACCCTTTGTTCTTCAGACAAATGCTCTAACCAACTGAGCTACCTCGGCATTTATATTCTCTGATTATTGGACTCCCTTGAGCAACGTATTGATATCGGGAATTTTCCCGCCGATATCTTGCACCATCTGTATGTCCGTATTGAGCGTTTGGAGCGTCTCCCGGGATGATTCGATAAACGGCTGAAGGAAATAATATGCGCCCGCCGCAGAGCCGATAATGATGAGCCAATAGGCAAACTTAAAGAATCTCCCCCACCTCATTGAGCCCTGAATTTTCCTCAGGATTTTATTATTCTCACGGGAGAGTTCGAGAGTCTCTTTGATCAAGCGTTCTTCACCGGATTCCATGGCTACTAGTATAGCATACGTAAAAAAGTGTACTTCGCAAGTACATTATTTCGTAGGGCATTAAACGATTCAAAACAAAAGATAGCAGGATGCAAAAGCGCGCACGCAAGGCTGATTTTTATGCTCCCACGAGGAATCGAACCTCGATCACGGGATCCGGAATCCCGCATTTTATCCGTTAAACTATGGGAGCAATATTGCTGATGCGCGATGCAGGGATTGAACCTGCGGCCTTCCCGATGTGAACGGGACGCTCTACCACTGAGCTAATCGCGCATAACGACAAGGCAGGACTATACGCCCATCTCGAATGGACCCGAGGGGAGTCGAACCCCTGACTCGGCAATGCGAATGCCGTGTAATACCACTTTACTACGGGCCCGTGTCGGCTTCTCAACCGTATGATATAATCAGACATATTATCAAATAAGGGATAACTTATCCATATCTCACATGGCAAAAAAGGTATCAATCTACACGACGCCGACATGCATGTACTGCAGGGCAGCAAAAGAGTTTTTCGATGAAAACAACGTCTCATATGAGGAATTCAACGTCGCCGAGGACGCACAGAAGCGCGACGAGATGATTCAGAGAAGCGGCCAGATGGGCGTCCCTGTCATTTTCGTCGATGGAACAATGGTAATCGGCTTTGATCAGGCAAAACTTTCAGAACTCCTCGGAATCTAGGGTGAATGACTTATTAAAACACAAAAAGCGCCGCTATGCGGCGCTTTTTGTAAATCTCAATACACTCCTAGAAATAAAATGCTCTATCTAGTAGAATTAAAAAATGGGTAAAAAAGCGTTGACAACCGTGGAGACAAACCGAATCGCTTTCCTAAGGCAGACCGGGCACAGTTTGCCAGAAATTAAAAAAATCACCGGCAAGGCGGCAGGAACGGTTTTTAGGTATACAAGGGGTATAGAAGTTCTACCGAGATTCCGTAAAATCTTGAAAGCCAAACAAGGGGGAAGCAGGTCGCGCTCCATGGCAAATTGGCTAGCGGCAGAGAAACAATCAAAAAAAATGATGCCGCGTCTTACGCAAAAAGACAGACTTCTTTTATTGAGCGCGCTTTATTGGGGCGAAGGTACTAAAAGGGAATTAAATATCATCAACAGCGACCCAGACCTTCTCAGAGTTTTTATATCCTGCTTGGTTTCAATAGGCGCTCAAAAACAAGATTTGAGAATCACGTTGCGAATTTACAAGGACATATCTCAGAAGAATGCTATACAATTTTGGTCAAAAGCTCTCAATATAAACCCTCGACAAATTTCAAATATAAATGTTCTTGAAGGAAAAAAGCGAGGAAAACTTCCTTATGGTATGTGCCGTGTGAGGCTGAGAAAGGGCGACAAATATTTTAAGCTTATCATGAGTATGATAGTCTTGATTAAAGGGAGGATTTGCCGCCATAGTTCAATGGATAGAACAAGGGACTCCTAAGCCCTAGATGCAGGTTCGATTCCTGCTGGTGGCATCAGAAACAAAAAGACCCTAACAGCCTTAACTGGAAAATGCCGGTGTGGTATCCTATAGCAAGAGGAGGTACGGGAGAAAAACGTGTCCGAAAACAATAAGCGCGGGAGCGCGTCGCTTTTAACAGCCGCGCTCCTCACGACGGCGAGCGTTCTTCTTGTTCTCGTCGGGGTTGTGAGAACGGAAGAAACCAAAATATTCAGCTTCATACTCGGCAGCGTGGCGATGCTCACGGCTATCGCTTACGGTTTTATTGCCGGCCACAGGGCGAAATTCGTTTTGTTCTGGTTGTTTTTTGCGGCACTGTTCTTTATCCTCGGTTCGGTCAGTTTTCAAGAAGCGATCTGGACGGTCGGCGACGCGCGAGACTTCCTTCCAATATATGAGCCCTTTGCGGAACACACTACCGCCGAGGGCTTTCGCTTTAAAACGCGACCTCAAGACCAGGGCCTATAGTTTAGTGGTAAAATATGTCTATGGCATAGACAAGTCCCGAGTTCGATTCTCGGTAGGTCCACAAAACAGGGAAGCAGAGCGACTATGTTTTGTGAGAGTCCTGAGGGTTTTGCCCGAAGGGGTCCACCATTTCAGATTTGCCGAAGAAGTTGCCTCGGGGCGGGATTAATTGATAAAAGTATCATGCCACATAGACAGAGAAATTAGCGTAAACAATATAGGTGAATTATCTACTTCTTCAACCAAGTGTTCTTCAATAAGTTGTTTGATTGCGTTGACGTCAAAAAATTCCTTGATAACCTTAGATTTAGTCAGATTTGATAAATGCGATAATAATCCATCCTTATCTCGCAGCCATTCAGAAATGGGTAAACCAAAACCACATTTTCTCCTAAGAACCAAGTCTTTAGGTAAATATTTCAGTGCCAATTCTTTAATTTGAGTTTTACCACCAAATCTGCCCACTTTGGTTTTTGAGTTAAATCCCATTTCTACAACAGACGTATAAAGAAATGGCACCCGATTTTCTATGTTTGCGGCCATTCCAGCTTTGTCTTGCCGTAACAGTACATGTGGCAAATATGTATAAATGTCGTAGAAACTCATCTTATCCTCGCGTTTTAGGCCATTCAAACCACGCACAATCTTTTTTCTGTTTACAACAGAGATATGGCCCTTAAAAATCTTTGCGACATCCTGCGGACTGCTAAAAGCATTTGAATAAATCAAACCTTTATCCTTTTCATTTTTTTGAAAATATCTATTGTAGCCACAAAAAACTTCGTCTGCTCCTTCCCCGGTAAGAAGCACCTTAGTATATTTTCTTGCTTCTTTTGCAAGAATATACATAGGTACGGTGTTGGGATGGGTAATCGGAACATCCAGATGATAAATAATCCTCGGCAACAGGCGCACGAAATCTTTTTTTGAAAAAATAATTTTATGGTGATTCGTGCCCAGCTTGTTGGCAATAAAATCAGAGTAATGAAACTCGTTCCATTTCTTATCATTCAATCCGATTGAAAAGGTATGTAGCTTCTTTTTAGAAAATTTTTGTGCAAATAATGCAACTAGACTTGAATCAACTCCACCACTCAACTGCACCCCCGCAATAATGTCACCCATCAGATGGGCCTTAACACTTGACGAGAGAATGTTTTCCAAAAAGTCTTGATGACACCTTGATTTTTGCAGTTTGTAATACTTCTTGACCTTAATGGTTTTATTTACCAAATTATAAGTTAGATATTCTCCCGCTTGTAATTTATGGATATTTTTGAAAAGTGTTTCTGGACCAGAGACATGCCTGAATATTAAATACTCACCGATTACTTTTTTATTTAGTTGAAATTTGTGTTTGGGTAATGCAGAAAACGCTTTTATTTCGGATGCCCATGCAAAATATTCAGGAGTATTGACATAATAAAGAGGTTTTATAGAAAATCGATCAATCGCAAGTACAAGATTACTACTCTTATTATTTAAGAAACTGAAGGCAAACATTCCGTGAATTTTCTTAAGCACTGATTCGATTGGAAATTTTTTTAGAAGCTCAAAAAGTGTCGCCGTGTCTGAATTGGAATTTATACGAATATCATCCAGATATTTTTTTCTAAGTCTATCGTGATTATATAGTTCTCCATTAAAAGAGAGGGCTGAATTTAGATTTTCATCAGAAAACGGCTGGTCCCCGCGACGAGAAAGATCGAGTATTGATAATCTTGTATGTCCGATAGAGACATTGTCTGTTGATTTAATACCATGCGCATCAAAACCACGATGTTTCATTAGCCGGAGCATATTTCTGACAACACGCTCTCGTCTTCTAGAATCAGTGGCCCTTTTTTTATCTATAACTCCTGCTATTCCGCACATAGGTGTTTATGAATGGGATTTGATGAATTTCGAAACCGACTCCGCAATTTCTCTTTCCAGATCGGGCTTTTCAGATTTCTTTTGCCATACACCGTTATTAAGATAGTGGTAAAAACTCGATTTTTCGAGAGTCCACTGGCCGAATGATAAAAATTGAAATTCAAACAGGTAAAAATTATTATCTTTGATACCTATATCAAGTGCCATGTACGGGGCATTAAAACTTTCGAAAACTTTTTTCGAAAAATCGAGCAGTCCTTCTGGTAACTCAATATCGTAGTTAAACTTCATACTACCACTGGCTCTGAAATCATCGCGGCGGTTTTTGCGATACAAGACATAAAACTTTTTTCCATATACAACCACGCGATAGTCTCCTTGCAGTTCATCAATATACTGCTGTAGTATGAATTTTTTCCTATGATTTGATATTGGAAGCGGTTTGTTACTAATTTTAAGCCCCTCAATAAAATAGCGAAAATTCTGAAATGAGAAAGTCCTTGAAACTATTTCCGGTAGCTTTATCTTTTCGCGCAGACTATCTAAAAGAAAAACGCCTCTGCTTTTTGAACTGTGACTTGATTTAAGAACAAAGGTTTCGTTACCTAAATTATTCACTTCATTTAGGTAATCTTCATAAGTTCCATATCTTTTTGAATCCAGATTTTTTATTTCTGGCAGAGTATGTAAATCAC
>CAZNJQ010000020.1:0-13017 GCA_964573545.1 uncultured Candidatus Saccharibacteria bacterium
CACAAAACAAAAGAAACGCATGCGGAGCATGGGAAGCGTGCTTAATACATTCGCTTAATTGCAAAAGAAAAAAGGGCAGATGCCCTTTTTTCTTTTTATATTTCTTTTTATATACGTTGTGTCGTGCGCCTATTTCTTATCTTTGCTTCGCCGCAAGAATGCCGGCACTGCACCCCATTCGTCGTCGTCCCCGTTTTCTCCAGCCGCCTCAACCGAGATACCGTTTGATGCGCCGTTTACCGCTTTCAATAATTCGTCTTTTTTCGCGTTATTGTTTTTTTTTGGATTCATCATGCCCTGGAAGAGCGGTTTGCTTCCTGCCTGCTCAGGGAAACCGGACGCTATGACGGTTACCTTTATCTCGCCCTTTCCGAGCTTAGAATCATTGATGGTACCGAAGATGACCTTCGCGTCGTGTGCGATGGATTCGGTAATGATTTTTGCCGCTTCCTGGATTTCGTAGAGTCCCAAGTCCTCACCGCCGGCGATCGCAAAGAGTACGCCCTGCGCGCCGTTTATGGATACATCAAGAAGTGGGGAGTTTATGGCAACTCGCGCAGCCTCTTCCGCGCGTTTGTCGCCTGATGCGGTTCCGACTCCCATGAGCGCTGAACCGGCGCTCGACATGACAGCGCGGATGTCCGCGAAGTCCACGTTGATGACACCCGGAGTGGTGATAAGGTCTGAAATTCCTTCGACCGCCTGGCGGAGTACCTCGTCGCTCATCGCGAACGCGTCCCGCGCGGTCATTTCTTTTTTGATGATTTGAAGGAGACGGTCGTTCGGTATGACGATGAGCGCATCCACCTCTTTCTTTAGCTCGTTGAGTCCGCTTGTGGCGATATTCATCCGCTGTGAACCCTCGAAGAAGAACGGCTTCGTGACGACGCCGACAGTAAGCGCTCCTGCTTCTCGCGCCATTTTCGCGATAATGGGCGCTGCTCCCGTGCCGGTACCTCCGCCCATGCCCGCGGCGACGAACACCATGTCTGCGCCCTTGATCGAGTCCTGGATCTCCGTCTTCGTCTCTTCAGCGGCGCGCTTTCCAACCTCCGGATTCATGCCTGCTCCCAATCCTTTCGTCAGATTTTTTCCCAGGTGGATTTTTTTCCCTGCAAGCGATTTATGGAGGTCTTGCACGTCAGTATTCATTACCATGAAATCGACTCCGCGGACTTTGGAGTTTATCATGTGGTTGACGGCATTAACGCCTGCGCCGCCGACGCCGACGACATGGATACGAGCGAATGCTTCTATGTTTGGTTCTACTTTGGGCATAAAAAATAAATAATAAAATTTAGTAATGGGCGCGCGCTCTCGCACAGGCGCCGTGTCTAGTATCCCCTTTACTGTAACAGGAAACAGGCGCGCCGCACTATTGACAATAGCAGGCGATTTTCTCGTAATGTGGCGGCGGAGCGCTCTATTTATTTATGGCAGAAATTGCCGGAACCATTCTGTAAGTTCATTTCCAAAATTTTTACCCTTTGTTTTTCCGCTATCCCAGAGATCGCTTGCGTATCCTTCATTAAGGCCCAGAATACAAAGTCCGTATGCGACGGACCATGCCGGATTTCCTATTTTTGAACGGACATCCGATGTCGCGTGCGGTATCGCAACCCGCGCAGGAAGCCGCAATGAGGCTTTCGCGAGGTCTTCTATGGAGGCGACTCCTGAACCACCACCGGTGAGTACTATGCCTGCGGGAAGCAGGGCGTTCCTGCCGATTTTTTTGAGGTGCGCTTCGACGAGTTCAAAGATGTCGGAGAGCCGTGCTTCAATGATCTCGTTTAGTTTCTTCTTCGGATATTCTTCTCCGGAAATCGCTCCCGTCTTCACGCTTTCCGCCTCTTCAAGGGGTATCTTGAGCCCCAGCGCGATATCGTTCGTAATATCGGTGCCACCGATGGGAAATACTTCGAGTGACGTCGGTTTGTCGTTCTCAAATACCGCGAGCGAAACCGTCTCCGCGCCGATATTAACGAGAACGCATCCGGCAGTGCGCTGAGTTTTTGTGAGAGTCACGAGGCTCGCTGCGATGGGTGCTGCTGCGACGTCTTCAACCTGAATACCTGCGTCTTCGACTGCTTGGACGAGGTCGTCAAGGTGCTGGTTTAAACATGAGATGAAAAGAACTGTTACTTCAAGCTTCATGCCGCGCATGCCGACGGGCGTACCCAACACTTCTTTTCCGTCCAACTTGAACTGCTGGACCACCTGATGGATTATTTTTTTATTCAAAAGTCCCGGCGCTTTTTCTTTTGCCGCACTGACCGCTTTTTCGACGTCAAGCTGCGAGACTTCTCCGTCGACACGGGAAATAATCGTTCCTCCGGTTCCGCGCCCCGATTCAAGACTTAATCCGCCGATGGAGACGAGAGCACGCCGAACCCGTATGCCGGATTCTTTTTCCGCCTTGAGGACCGCTTCAAGAATGCTCTTTTTTGCTTCTTCTGTATGCGTGATATAGCCGTGTCGCAGACCGCGCGATTCGGATTCACCGACGCCTAACACGGCAAGTGGCTTTTCTGCTCCTGCGCGTTCTGCGATAACAACGCGCGTGTTTCGCGTTCCGATATCTATTCCTGCTGCAATATGACGAGCCACAGTAGTGAAGTAGTGAGTGGAGATCAATTAAAATTAGTCGGGTTGAGGGGCAGGAAGGCCGAACAATTCCGATTCGAGACGCACACTGCGGGGACGGGTTATGCGATACTGAATTTTTTCCTCATACGCTCTTCCTTGCTTTCCATTATACTGCCATGCGCGTATCCCTTCAAATGAAAAAGGCCGTGGATAAACATCCGCGCGAGGTAGTCGGCGTACGGGTAGCCGTACTGGCGCGCTTCGCGCCGCACGACATCGGGGGCGATAAGTATTTCCCCCTCTTTTTTTGAGTACGGGAAGCTTAAAACATTCGCAGGCGTGTCTTTCCCGCGATACGTCTTATTGATGCGGCGCGACCGCGCGGCGCCCGTAAAGACAAGCGTCAGGGTGTAGTGCGTGCCCACGATGGCCTCTTTCATTTGTTCAAACGGCAGGGTTGGGTACCTGCCGCGAACCGTCTTTTGTATGGAGAATGCGCGTTCCTTCATTTAACAAGCGCCAGGAGAACTAAAGTATTTTCCCGAGTTTTTTGAGTCGTGTGACTTCTTTGTGCCGCTTGATCCTTTTAAGCGCGCGCTCTTTCTTCTTGAATTGGGATTCGGCCCGCTCGGTGAATCGCTGCCCTCGGGCGCGCATAAGCACTCCGGAACCCTGGAGGCGTTTGGAAAACCGCCGCATGAGGTTTGCGGCTGATTCGTTGGCTGTTCGTGTGACATGTACGTTCGTTGCCATATAGAGCAGTATAGTACAAAAATAACGCGCGAGGCGCAAGCCCCCACACCAACATTAGCATTGTCTTACTTTGTCTTTCGGTCTTCTAAAAGAATCTTGATTGAGCAATACTTTTTAAGTATCACGGTTATGCTCAATGGCAAAACACAAAGTGATGCCAATGTTGGTGTGGGGGCAAGCCCCACCATGCGCCTATTTCCTTCCCTTCAAATACTCCGCGAGTTTTGTAAGCGGCATGGTGTCCTGCGAGTGGTTGCTCATGTCGCGAACGATGACGGTTCCTTCGATGGCTTCTTTTTGTCCAAATATGAGCACGTAGGGAATGTTGAGTTTCTCCGCGATTCCCAGCTGCGCCGACAGTTTGTTTTTATTAAGTGCCTGCAACACGGGTATCCGCGCTTTTCTTAAAGTCTCGATGACATTCAGACTCTTCAGTTTCGCGCCGGTTCCTATCTGGATGAAATACACTTTCGGACTTTTTAGCATCCGCGGCGGCGGGGCGGAATACTCGGGAAGCGACACAATCCGGTCAACGCCGAGCGATGCTCCGACTGCCGGTATGTCTCTTCTGCTACCGATGATTTTTGCGAGATTGTCATAGCGTCCGCCTCCTGCGAGCGCAAGCGGTTCTGCTCCCGGGTCCGCCTGTGCATTTGCCTGCTCTGCCGGAGCGGCGTCGGGCGCGTCGCCTTCTTTCTTCTCGGGAGATACCGAAGCATCGCGTGGGCTTGAGGGAGTGTCGGAGATGATTTCAAATACCGTCCGCGTGTAATAATCAAGGCCGCGAACGAGCGAGTTCTCGATGCGGTACGGCACGCCCATCTCCTCGAGGTATTCAAGTACTTCTCTAAAGTGTTCTTTGCACGACTCATTGAGATATTGGATCGATTCCGGAGCTCCCTTGTTGACCTCCTTTGTCTTCGGATCCTTCGAATCGAGGATGCGGAGGGGATTCGTCTTGAGGCGCTCCCTATCTTCAGGCCCCAAATCGTCGATGCGTTTCCGGTAATACGCAGTCAGGTCTTTCACGTAGCCCGCGCGTGAGTCTTTCTCGCCGATGCTGTTGATAAGGACGCAAAGGTTTTTAATTCCGCACTCTTCGAGAATGATCTGCGACACGCGTATCGTGAGCGCGTCGGCAATACTCTGTTTTGTGCCGAGAGATTCTATGCCGAACTGGAAAAATTCGCGGAATCGTCCGCGTTGCGGCCGCTCGTGGCGGAAGAAAGGACCGTAGTAGTACAGCATGACTGGCTGAGGGAGTGCGTTCATGCCGTGTTCGACGTACGCGCGCATGATTGCCGCAGTGCCTTCCGGCCGGAGTGCTAAAATATCTCCGCCTTTCGTCCGGAGCGTGTACATTTCTTTTTCGACGATATCGGTTCCGCCGCCGATGGTTTTTTCAAAAATCTCCTTGCGCTCAAGTATCGGCGTCTCTATGGGCGTGAAGCCGTAATACGACGCGATTTCTGCCGCTTTCTCAAAAAATCCCTGATATTTGTAGAATGCATCCCCGATAATGTCGCGCATTCCTTTGGGCGCAGCCGGTGCGGGCATGTTTTTTTGCGAGACTTGTTTTTTGTGTTTTCCGGTCATCGCTTTTGCTTCTTCTTATATAGTACACAGTGTATCACACTAAAGCAGTCATATGGCCCAAAGTTTTATCCCGGTTATTTCTCTTCGGCGCGAGCGGGCATGTCGCCAGTCGCGGATATTTTGTATTCTCCCGGTAAGACCGCGGCCTTTGAGATGGGCAAGAGGCGAACAAGCGCGCGTCCGACAAGGAGGTCCTCCGGAAGCGCCCCCCATGAACGGGAATCGAAACTTGCCCCGCGATTATCGCCCATGACGAAATATTCTCCATCGCCGAGCGAAACGGTCTTTATGTCATTTGAGTTGATGCGGACGTATGGTTCTTTAAGGGTAAAACCACCCGGGTATTCATTGCTCTGTATTACAGACGCGCCATCATCGAGTACTACGGTTTCTCCAGGGAGTCCGATAATTCGCTTAATAAAGAACTGGGACGGATTCTGCGGAAAACGGAATATGACGACATCTCCTCGCTCGGGCCCTTTGAGCCGGTACGAGAGCTGGTCGACGATGAGATAGTCGCCGTTATGGAACGTCGGGTCCATGGAACTTCCGCTCACGATGTACGGCTGTGCGATGTACACTCGTATGGGGACGACGATGAGAACCGCGATAGCGGTGAATTTTATGATTTCCCACAGAAAAGAGCCGATAGATTCTTTTTCATGTGGCATGTTTTCCGGGTTGAGTTCCTTTTTTTCTTCTATCATGGTGCAATTGTAGTACAGTTTTGCTTTTTCACAAAACAAATATGTTTTCATGCGCCGCAATTCCTGATTCTCTGTTTGCGTATGATATACTGCTCCATATATGTCTTACAGTATCGTCGGACTCGGGAACCCGGGAGAAGAATACGAGGGAACGCGGCACAACACCGGCCGCGCCATACTTTCGGCATTTCAGAAAAAAGAAGAGCTTTCGGAATGGGAGCGCGACAAGAAATTAAACGCACTCATCTCGGAAGGGAAAGTCGGGAAAGAAAAAATACTTCTTATTCTTCCTGAAACATTCATGAATCTCTCCGGAAAGGCAGTGAAGCCTGTTGTGACGAGCGCTAAAAAAGCGGAGCGGCTCATCGTAGTCCATGACGACCTTGACCTGCCGCTCGGGAAACTTAAGATTTCATTCAATAAAGGCTCCGGCGGGCACAAGGGGGTTGAATCCATAATGCGCGCCGTGAAGACGAAGGCGTTCATACGCATGCGCGTCGGAGTTTCTCCTGCGACGCCATCGGGGAAGCTTAAAAAACCGCATGGAGAAAAGAAGGTGGGGGATTTTATTTTAGGAGCATTCTCGCCTTCCGAGAGCCGGGTGTTCAAGAAAATTTCCGGAGAGGCGTGCGAGGCGCTCACGCATATCGTCTCCGAAGGGCACGCTCGCGCGGCGAGCATGCTCGGCCAATAGCGGGTTGGCTCACGGCACACAAAGTTTTGAAACACAAGAAAATCGCCCGCCGGGCGATTTTCTTGTGTCCTCGGGATTTATTCTCCGAGAAATATTTCAAAATTTCATGCGTCGCTTCGCGCTTATGCCTCAGCCGTTTCTTTCTTCGGCTCGGAACCGCCGTGCGATTCCTTATATGAGAGTGTCATGCGCTGCTCCGCAGGGTCGAAGAGGGTAATGGTGAACGAATATGTCTTTCCGAGCTCCAGGGTTTCTTTGAGTACTTTATCGGTACCGAACTCGGATATATGCACAAGTCCTGCCACTCCTTCCTCAATGGAGACAAGCGCGCCGTGCCTGTTGTGTCTGATGACGACGCCTTTGATGGTATCTCCCTTCTTATATTTGTCTTTTGCCGCAGTCCACGGATTTTGTTTGAGCGCTTTAATAGAAAGCGAAACCTTGTCGTCTTTTATCTCAATTATTTGCGCGTGGACACGTTCTCCAACTTTGAAGAGTGCGCGTGGGTTTTCCACGAGCCCCCAATCCATCTCTGATATGTGAACGAGCCCTTCAAGGCCATCTTCGATTTTAACGAAGAGCCCGAAGTCAACAATGCCGGTCACTTCTCCTTCTACGACGTCCCCGACTTTGTATTTCGCGACAAGCTCACCCTTGCCTTTTTCTTCCTGAACTTTCTCGGAGAAGATCAGCTTGCCTTCTTTAGGGATTACAGACAATATGGTTACCTGCAACTTCTTGCCGATGAATTTTTGAAGTTCCTGGAATATCTTGTCTTTGTCGCCGTCTGAGACGCGAGGATAGTGCTCTGCTTTGAGCTGTGATGCCGGAAGAAATCCTTGGATGCCCTGCCATTCGAGGATGAGTCCGCCTTTGTTTGCTTCTTTGACGGGCAGCTCGAGAAGCCCCTTCTTCTTGATTATTTCTTCGGCTTCTCCCCAGACAATCGCCTGGCGCGCTTCCTTGAGTGAGAGCTCGATGTACCCGTCTTCGTTCCCGATGTCTACGACCTTTGCGGTGATGGTGTCGCCGACATTCATCTTTTTGATGATGTCGCTTGCGTTCATGAATTCCCGCCCGTAGATGATACCGGTCCCGAAAGGACCCAGGTCGATGAAGAGCGATGATTTCTCTATATCGATGACAGGCCCCTCGACGAGGTCTCCCTCTTCGGGAGGATTCTTGCTTGCCTCAATGATCTTAACCATCGGGTGTGAGTATCCCGTTTTTTCTTTTTCTGCGGAAATTTTTCTTCGCGTCGGCGCTGAGCGCGCCGACGTTTCTTCCGCTTCTTCTTTTACTGCAGCCGGTGCCGCAGGTTTTTCATCTTTTTCTTCGAGTTTGTTTTCTTTTACTTCGTCTTTTTCCGTGTCCTTACTTTTTCCTTTTTTAAAGAATGATCCGATAAGTGTCATGAATTTCTAACATGCCGCGTGCGGTTCCATCCGGCCACCTCTCCGTTTTATCTATCCAACATTTATCTATCCAACAGTGGAGCAGGCGAAATGGGGTTAGCCGCAACGTATAAACTATAATAATAAGCGTGCCGAGCACACTCCGTACCAGTATAGTGCAACGAACGGGAAAGTCAAAGCACCGTAGGAAATACTCCGAACGCCACGAATGAGTATCCGAAATTATGGCTCGTAATTATGATTTTATTCTCCAAAACATAGATCGTCATAAAAATTTCTAATTTGAAGTCGAAATGAGCAATTGAAGGTTATAGTATAATACGGTTACCGTGTATGTCTTTCTGTAGTCATATCTTTTTTGATCTTGATAATACGCTGACGCGAAGTCGGTCGCTTATCACTCCGCATATGCAAAAAGCGCTTTTTTCTCTTACGAATGTCGTGGACGTGATTATTGTTTCTGGCGCAGAAGAGGCGCAGATAAAAAAACAATTGACGCCTATTTTTGATAAGGCTTTATACCTATTGGCACAAAATGGGAATCACGCCGTTCATAAGAATAGTGAACTTTTGTGGCGGCATTTTTTAAACGAAACACAAAAAAAAGAAGCCAGCGCCCATATTCAAAACCTCAAACTATCTTTTAAAGAACCGGATGTTATTGACGAAGATACCATACAAGACCGCGGATGCCAGATTGCATATTCGGTTATTGGCCACACTGCACCTGTTTCAAGAAAGGAAATGTGGGATCCCTCTGCTTCAAAGCGAGCTTGGGGACTCACTCAAAATCCATTTGTTTCAGAAACGCTCGAGGTGCGCATCGGAGGAACGACGTGTTTTGACTACTTTGAAAAGGGGAGAAATAAAGGGAAAAACATCAATGATCTTCTTGCCCGTTTCGGTTGGAGGGAAAACGAATGTCTTTATGTGGGTGATGCGCTTTATATTGGCGGAAATGATGAGACCGTCGTGGGTGTTATTCCGCATCAATCAGTTTTAAACCCAAGTGAAACACTGGTTCATATTCAAGAAATTCTCAAACGAAACATTGTTCAGCCATCCTTGAAGGGTAACTGAACAAGTATCAGCGATAATCAGCTATCACTAAAGTTTAAAGAAAGCATAAAAACAAAAAAAGAAGCCCGAGCAAATGAATGTCGGGACTTCGCGAAGCGCACATGTGCGCGAACGGCTGAACCACGGACTTCAGCGGATTTCTCCTCCATCAGCGGTTCTCCGTTTTTTATTTAGTTGCGCCGTTCTTCTTATCAGACGGCTTTAAGGCGTTGCGCGCGGAACCTTACCCCCGGAGAAAGTTTACCGCGCTGGCGAAGTTGCCGCGGGGGTACGCCTCCGTGCGAGTTTTCGCCCGCACGGAGGCGTTTTTCTTGGCAGCGAGTCACCGGAACGTCCTCGTCGCTGCCGGCCGGCGTTCAGGCCAAGGTGTTGGTGTTGGCGCCGAAGTCGATGTCGGTCGAAGCATCCATAAGGAAGTGGCGGGGCATGGTGGCCCCCGTTTTGGGACCGTCTCGATTGTTGTGCATCGTTGCCTCCTGTAGTTGCGCACATGATTGGCGGGATTGCCAAATCGCTCATCATTATATACGAATATATACTTTTGTCAACATGCCAAAATACTCCGAAGGTACGGGCTTACAGCGCGATAACGGCTTTCGCGTCGCCGCGTTATGTTTTACAATTCTTAGTGAGCCCGCAGGCGAAAACTTGTTTTCATCTGGGGAGAGCGACGGAATTTCAAACGTTGTCACGCTCCGTGACAACGTTTATACTTATTCCCATGGTTATCACATACCACGGGCTTCAGTTTTTCAAAATCCAGCAGGGCGACACTGTTATCGCCTTTAATCCCGTTTCGAAATCGGCAGACGCGAAGACGACGCGTTTTGGCGCGGACATCGCGCTTCTCACACTCAATCATCCGGATTTCAACGGTGTCGAAAACCTCTCATACGGGGACAAGAAGCCGTTTGTCGTCTCAGGCGGCGGAGAGTATGAGACAAAAGAAATTTTTATCCGCGGTTTCGGCCTTTGGACCGACTACGGGGGCGAGAGAAAGGTCAACACCGTCTATTATCTGATCGTCGACGGGATAAAAATTCTTTTCCTCGGCGCGACGAAAGCGCTCACGATGACCGAAGACATGGAGGAGAAGATAGACGGAGTCGACGTTTTGTTTGTGCCAGTAGGGGGCGGCGACGTCTGCTCCCCGGGAGAAGCGCATAAGCTTGCGCTTTTCTTCGAGCCGAAGATGATTATTCCGATGCAGTACTCCCCGCAGTCGCTTAAAACATTCCTTCATGAGGCGGGCGAAGAAGGAGCGGATGCCTCCGAGAAGCTCGTACTCAAACAAAAAGACATGGAAGAGAAGAAGGGGGTTGAGGTCGCAGTCCTCAAGGCGGTCTGATCGCGCGCGTTTTGCAACGTCTCATGCTGGACTATATCGAACACTTACAGAAGAAACCGGAATATGTCCGCCGGAGGATAGTATGGATTACGACGGTCGTGTGCGTACTCGTCATCGCCGGCGTATGGGCGGGCACGCTGCGTACTCGGTTGTCGTCCATATTTACACCGCCACCAAATCCGGAGAACCCTATTGAAACGGCGCCGCTATTCTCTCTCAAAGAGAACATAGAAAGTTTGTTTAAAGAAGGAAGGGATAGTTTTACCCCGACGCCTTTCTGAGAGAAAGAATGAGGAGTTTTGACCCTTGGACGCATGCCTAGAGGGGCTTAATCTGCCTTTAAAAACAAGGCGATATGTGTTAAAGTGGATTATATTATATGCCCAAAAAAGAGGAAAATAACAAAGAGGAACGCATTAGAGAGACGATCCATCTCCGCAACATAAGCACGGAGATGAAAGATTCGTACCTTGATTACGCGATGTCCGTCATCACATCCCGCGCGCTTCCCGATGTGCGTGACGGGTTGAAACCCGTCCATCGGAGAATTCTCTACGCCATGGCCGACATGGGGCTTACCCATACGGCGAAATTCAGGAAGTCCGCCGCAGTCGTGGGAGACGTGATGGGTAAATACCATCCGCACGGAGACTTGGCGCTTTATGATGCACTCACAAAAATGGCGCAGGATTTTTCTTATCGCTACCCGCTTATTTTAGGCCAGGGAAATTTCGGTTCCGTCGACGGGGATTCTCCTGCCGCAATGCGGTACACCGAAGCGAAGATGTCGCGCGTCGCCGGAGAACTTCTTCGCGATATCGAAAAAGAAACTGTCGAGTGGCGTCCGAACTATGACGGGACAAAGAAAGAGCCGGCGGTTCTCCCGGCCGCAGTGCCGAATGTTCTTTTGAACGGAACCTTGGGCATCGCTGTCGGAATGGCGACGAATATGCCGCCGCACAACCTGGGCGAAGTCGTCGACGCGACCATCCACCTTATCGACAACCCGAAGGGGACCGCTGACGAGCTGCTTGCGTATGTGCAGGGGCCGGATTTCCCGACGGGGGGCGTCATATTCAACCAAAAAGACATCGCGCATGCGTACGCCTCCGGACGGGGAGGCGTCGTTCTCCGCGGCGAAGCGGAAATAACGGAAGGGAAGGGGGGCGTGTCGCAAATCATTGCACATTCTATCCCGTACCGCGTGAACAAATCGGAGCTTATCATGCGCATCGCCGAACTTGTTAAAGAAAAGAAAGTCGAGGGCATCAAAGCGCTTCGCGACGAATCTGCGCGCGGCGAGACACGTATCGCGATCGACCTCAAATCCGGTGCATATCCGCAGAAGATATTGAATTATCTGTACAAACACACCGACCTTGAGACAACATTCCATTTCAACATGTTGGCGCTTGTCGAAGGCGTGCCGCAGACGCTCTCTCTGAAGTCGATTCTTGAAGAATTTATCGCGCATCGCCGGGAAGTCGTGCGCCGGAGAAGCGTTTTTGATCTTGCGCGCGCGGAAGAGCGGGCTCATATATTGACGGGCCTTAAGAAGGCGCTCGACCATATCGATGTGGTGATACGGACGATAAAGAAATCAAAAGATGCGGCCACTGCCCATAAAAATTTGATGAGCGAATTCAAGTTCTCGCACGCTCAGGCGTCTGCGATACTTGAGATGAAACTCCAGAAGCTGGCTGGTCTTGAGCGGCAGGCGATCGAAGATGAACTCAAAGAAAAGAAACAGCTTATTGCGGACTTGAAAGAGCTTATTGGAAGCCCCAAGAAGATTTCCGACGTCATCAAAAAAGAACTCACAGACATTAAAAAAACATACGGCGATCCGCGGCGGACGAGGGTCGTGAAGGGCGGGGTAAAAAACATTTCCGAAGAAGATATCATCCCCGATGAAGAGACGGTGCTTGTGCTTACCGGTGGCGGATATATAAAACGCACAAACCCGTCTGAGTTCAAGGCGCAGAAGCGCGGCGGCGTGGGCGTTGTCGACCTGAACACGAAAGAAGAAGATTTTGTGACGACATTTCTCACCGCAACGACACATAACGATGTCTTGTTCTTCACGAATAAGGGAAAAGCGTACCAGACGAAGATGTACGAAATTCCGGAGGGTAAGCGCGCGACGCGCGGAAAGTCCATCATGAATTTCCTGCCGCTCGCCCAGGGTGAGACGGTGACATCTGTCCTCGCGATGCCAAAGGAAGCGAAGGCGGCTGAAGGGCTTTCCATCACCATGGTGACGACGGGCGGCGTCGCGAAGAAAGTGTCGGCACAGAGCTTCGCGCTCGTGCGGCGGAGCGGGATTCTTGCCATCAAATTGAAAGGCGATGATACGTTGTTCGCGTCATTTCTTACGGAGAAAGACGACGATGTCGTCTGTGTGACCGCGGGAGGGCAGGCAATCCGGTTTAGGGCGCGCGATGTCCGCGAGATGGGGCGCACGGCGGGAGGTGTCCGCGGCATGAGGCTCAGGAAAGGAGACCGCATCATCAGCGCGGATGTGGCGAAAAAAACGCATAAAAATCCGCATCTTCTCACGATGAGCGAATATGGTTTCGGAAAACGGACCGCGCTTCACGAATATAAAGTACAAGGGCGCGGTGGTTCCGGCATCAAGACCGCAAAAGTGACGGGGAAGACGGGGTCTCTTGTCGTTGCGAAGGTGGTGACGGACGACGATTTGGAAATCATCGCAATGTCGAAATTGAGCAATGTCATCCGGCTCGCGCTTAAGGAAGTTCCCGCATTGGGCAGGCAGACGCAGGGCGTGCGTATCATGCGGCTTCGGGAGAAAGACACCATCGCCGCGTTTATTTG
>CAZNJQ010000021.1:0-11520 GCA_964573545.1 uncultured Candidatus Saccharibacteria bacterium
GAACCACCTTAACCGCAGGGGTGGTTCCAAGCTATTGAACCATTACGAAGATTTGACAACTCGTCTGTGACATGCTATTGTTTGTGCAGTAGTGCGGTTCTTCGACACGGAATAAGGAGCATGGATGCGCTGGCTGGAAAACGAAGCCCACGGAAAGCATCTTTTTTACTGGATGTCCGGTTGTCTCGTGTTCAAACTCCTGTATGCGCCCGCTGCTGTGGTGGCTATGTTCTTCTTGGGGATTACTATTTCGCCAGTGCCCGGATTTGAACGATTTCCGGAGCTTACGCCGATCCTCTTCATCTCGTTCTTCGGTGCGGCCGGCCTCGAGGAGATGTTGTTTCGTCTTCCGCTTGCGATTTTTGTTTGGCTGCGGTTTTCAATAGCGAACATACTGGTTATTGCAGTCGGACTCTCTGCGTTTTTTGGTATCCTCCACGGCGGCACCACGCATATCCTCGTCCAAGGGGTCAATGGTTTTGCGCTCTCGCTCTTATTCCTTAAATGCGGAGGTTGCCAAGGGCACGAAGCAAAAGCGCTCCTCACGACGACAACGGTGCATTTCCTGTTTAATATGACCCTCCTTCTCTCCGGTATCGCAATCGCTGCAGCGTAGCCACGGGAAGTTGATACATTGCTATCAAACACGTAAACCGCTTTTCAAGAGCGGTTTTTTGCTCCCTAAAATACAAAATCGCCTTGTGTGTAAAGGCGATTTTGTTTTATTGCGCTACCCCTGTCGAGCCTTACGCCGAGGGTTTAGTTTATTGATGCGGTAAAATCGCTTTTTCCGGCGAACGATTTTGTCGCCCGGCCTTTCCACTTTTAAAGATGAAAGTATTTTCATAGCGTCTCTTGTGAGATTCTCCGTATGGCGAAGAATCGCATGTTCCACAGCGTACCATATCTCCTTTTTAAGGACAAGCGCATCGGAACGCCGCTAGTTTTACCGATCTGAGCAGCTTTTTGGTTTCGCTAGTGTGTTAGTGGCGTAGTGTCCCGCCGCGCCCCAGTAAACCCGCAAGACTTTTCCACAACTTTCGTCTTTGCGTACTCTTGCTATAATAAAGACACAGTATGCACTAATGTACCTTTACTAAACTAACTTCATAAAACTGTCATGCGCACAAAGTCAAAAGCGGCGTCTGCGAAGAGCGTAAAGAAACCAGCCATCCTTGTGAAAAAGGTACAAAAAAGAAACGGGCTGGTTGTTTCTTTTGACCCGGAACGTATCAGCGGAGCTATTTACAAAGCGATGGTTGCATCGCACGAGGGAGCAAGGAAAGACGCCGAACACGTTGCGCATAAGGTAGTTTTGAAACTCAACAAAATCGCCATACGGGATAAGGGTTTTGTTCCGCATGTCGAGCAAATCCAGGACATGGTTGAGGAAGAACTTATCCTGGAAGATTTTGCAAAAGTCGCAAAATCATACATTCTCTATCGTCAGAAGCGCGCCGAGTTGCGGAGCCAGAAAGGGGAGGTACCGAAGGAGGTACGGGAGCTTGCGCTCGCGAGTAAGAAATATTTCCACAACAAACTTGCCGAGTTCGTGTACTACACGACATATTCGCGCTGGATACCCGAAGCGCGGCGGCGCGAGACGTGGGTGGAGACAGTTGGGCGGTACATGGATTTCATGCGGGAAAATCTCGGAGACAAACTCACGAAAAAAGAATACGACGAGGTGCATGAACATATCTTAAGCATGAAAGCGCTCGGTTCGATGCGCCTTCTGTGGGCATCGGGGAAGGCGGCGCGCACGACGAATGTTGCGGCATATAACTGCGCATTCATCGCACCCGAGAAATGGCAGGATTTCGGGGAGATAGCGTATGTGCTCATGTGCGGTTCTGGGCTCGGCTTTTCCGTCGAGCGGCAAAACACGGAATTATTGCCCATCATCAAAAAACAGACTGGCGTGAAACTCCCTCCATTTGTGATACCGGACAGCAAAGAGGGGTGGTCTGATGCCATTGTTCATGGCCTGAAGACATGGGCGGACGGAAAAGATGTCATATTTGACTATTCAAAGGTGAGGCCCCAGGGGGCGAGGCTTTCCACTATGGGCGGCCGCGCATCAGGCCCTGAGCCGCTTCGGGCGCTTCTTGATTTTGCCCGCGAAAAACTGATATCGAAAGGCGGACGGAGGCTTTCGCCCATCGATGTCCACGACCTTATTTGCAAGATAGGCGAAGTTGTCGTCATGGGCGGCGTACGCCGGAGCGCCCTTATTTCACTCTCCGATTTGGATGACCGCGACATGAAAGAGGCGAAGAACGGCCAATTCTTCCTGACGCACCCCGAGCGGAGCATGGCGAACAATTCCGTCGCATACAACGAAAAGCCGACATCGGAAGAATTTCTCGATGAGTGGTCAAACCTTGTTAAGGGGCGTTCCGGCGAGCGTGGGATTTTCAACCGAAGCGCGCTTCAGAAACAGTTGCCCGCCCGGCGTTGGCCCGTATTCGCATCCGGCGCAGCTCGTTCCGGATTGAATCCATGCGGCGAGATCTATCTTAAATCAAAACAATTTTGCAATCTGTCGGAAGTTGTCGCGCGGAGCGAAGACACAGAGGAAGACCTTATGGATAAAGTCCGTGTCGCGACAATATTGGGCACGTATCAGGCAACGCTCACGAATTTTCCCTATCTGTCGAAAGAATGGAGGGAAAACTGCGAAGAAGAACGGCTTTTGGGAGTCTCCATCACGGGGCAATGGGATTGTCCTGCGCTGCACAACCCCCACACCATGAAAAAACTTCGGGAAGTGGCGCTTGAGACGAATAAAAAATATGCGCGGAGATTCGGCATCAATGAATCGACTGCGATTACCTGCGTGAAGCCCTCCGGCAACGGCTCGCAGCTTTTCGATTCGGCGTCAGGATGCCATCCGCGGTACGCGAAGTATTACATCCGTCGCGTGCGCATTGAGTCCCACAATCCGCTCTTTAAGATGCTGAAGGACGTGGGATATCCGTATCACCCGGAAATCGGCCAGCCGGTTGACGCCGCGACGACATATGTACTCGAGTTTCCCATCAAGGCACCGAAGGGTGCCATCACGAGAGAGGAAGTGTCCGCATTCCGCCAACTGGAATACTGGAAGATGCTTAAAGAAAACTATACCGAGCATAATCCGTCGGTCACGGTGCAGGTTGATGATACTGAATGGATCAAAGTCGCAAATTGGGTCTACGAGAACTGGGACATTGTCGGCGGCATCTCGTTCCTTCCCAAAGACGGCCATGTGTACAAACTCGCGCCGTATGAGGAGATCACGGAGGAGCATTATGACATGATGGTTGAGACGCTTCCCGACATCGATTTTGCAAAAATAGTATTGTATGAATACGACGACAGCACGACGGGCTCGAAAGAGCTTGCGTGTGTTGCGGGAACATGCGAGATAGAAATACCTGCGGTTCCGCAGACTCACAGCGGGGGGAGTGCGCAAAACGAGAAAAAGTAGGACACGCACTCGCATGAAAAAGTCCCTGCTATGCAGGGACTTTTTCATGTGTTACTTCGCGCCTATAAGCCGAATTCTGTACCGATTTTGCCCACCAAAGGTGGCTCAAAATCGAGTACCCTGAGCGAGTCTCTGTTCAAGAGACGAGTCGAAAGGGTTGCCCTTCGACCATGGCTCGGGGCGCTCAATTTTGTAATCACCTGTGGTGAACAAAATTGGCGACAGTCATTTATCTAGCCCCTCAATTACTTTCGGGGTCAAGCGGCACTTACCAATTTTGCCCACCGCAGGTGGTGCAAAATTGAGTACCCTGAGTTTATCGAAGGGCCCCCTCGACTTTGCTCGGGATGCTCAATTTTGTAAAGCCGCCTACGGCGGACAAAATTAGCACACGGCCTTGCACGCAGATAGGAATTTAGCCGTTTCACTTCAGCGTTACCGCTGAACTCGCCCCGGTCTAACCGGGGCGCCTCGCGCCTCTCGGCGCTCGGCGTCTCTGTTCGCATCCCGTGTTCGCCAATTGGCGAACAGATGGGTGTTACCCACTACCGTCCTCCCGCCTCATCGGCGGGGCGTGTTCGGACTTTCCTCTCCGCCTAATAGGCGGAGCGACTGCCCGACACGAAGTATGCGCGTATTATACAATAGTATTGTGAATACACAAGTGCACGAGAGCACGCAGTGTGCCCTGGGTAGCATTTTCTTGAAGCAGATATGGCGATTGTATATAATAAAATGACTCTGTGGCGTGTTAGGTGCACTATTTATTATTTTTTTATTTCTATTTAAATGTCTCAAGAATCTTCTCCGGCTGCTCCGGAAACAGCGCGGACGGAATCATTTCTCACGCGGCTTAAGAATCTCTCCTTCGACACGGTGGCGACGTATATCATTCTCGGCAGCGTATTTGTATTGCCGCTTTTTTTTATTCCCGCAATTGGTTTCTCACTTGATATCAGCCGGACGCTTCTCTTCACTCTGTGCGTGTCTCTCGCGGCGCTTTTCTGGCTTCTTGCGCGCCTCCGAAGTGGTTCTATCACTGTGCCTCTGAATCCGCTGTTTGCTTCCGCTCTAGCCATCATCGCCGTTTTCTTGGCAAGTGCGTTTTTTTCTCCGTCTGTTCCGAACTCTCTCTACGGTTTTACCTATGAGCTTGGGACGGTCGCCTCGATCGCGGCGCTTTTCGTCCTGTTCTTTCTTGCGGCGCTTCTGTTCGAATCGCACGCGTTGGTTTTTAGATACTACAGGCTTCTTCTTGTCGCTCTCGCGGTCGCGGCGCTCTTTGAAGTAATACGCCTGTTCTTCGGGCCGGACGCGCTCTCTTTTGGCGGCACGTTCCCCTCACTCGCTGACACGCTTCTCGGGAAATGGAACGATCTCGGTGTTTTTGCAGGACTTACCGTTTTGTTGTCTCTTATCACGCTTGAGTTTCTCTCCGGCAGGCGATTCATCCGCGCGGTTGCGTATGGAGCACTCGTTCTTTCGCTCAGTATTCTTGCTGTGGTTAATTTTTTCCTTCTCTGGGCGATCGTCGGAGCATTCGCTCTCGTGATATTCGTGTACGATTTTGTTTTCATGCGTCTTCCCGGCCGGAGAGGAGATTCGCCCAAAATGTCGCCGTTTTCATGGGTGGCATTCGCCGTTCTTACGGCTTCCTTCGTCTTCCTGGTAGCGGGGAACTCTTTGGGCGCATTTATCAGCCAGAAATTAAATATTATCCAACTTGAAGTACGTCCGTCATGGTCCGCAACGGGAATCGTGCTTAAGGAGACGATACAAGAAAGCCCGCTCCTGGGAAGCGGGCCGAATAGGTTTGTTAATGAATGGCTTCTTCATAAACCTCAAGGAATCAACAGTTCGCTCTTCTGGAATACCGACTTCCGTTCAGGGGTTGGTATCCTGCCTACTTTCGGCGCCATGACCGGAGTTTTGGGAATCGTTGCTTGGGGTATCTTCTTTATAGTGTTCATATACCAGGGAATCCGATACTTGTTTAGAGCGCCGGACCCGCATACGCATTACGCGCTTTTTTCCTCGTTCTCGCTTGCATTGTATCTCTGGGTCGTCTCGTTCTTCTATGTCCCCGGGATTGCGATGGTGGCGCTCGCGTGCTTCCTCTCCGGCATTTTTGCGGCGGCGGTGAATCGCGAGCGGAAGTTCAAAGTGTTCTCGCTTTCGTTCTTTAAAGATCCGAGAGTCGGGTTTGTGTCGGTTCTCATGCTTCTTGTGTTCGTTATTGGAGCTTTTGCTGCAACTTATTTCACACTTGAGAAATTCTTCTCTCTTAAGAATTTCCAAGCCGGCCGGAGCGCCTTCAGCGCGGGCAATCTTGAAGAATCAGAGAGACGCATCGCGCGGAGCATCGCGCAGGCTCCGTCTGATGCGTATTATCGCGGCCTTGCAGAGGTGAAGGCGAGCCAGATCGTCTCGCTTCTCTCGCGCTCCGATATGTCTCCCGAGCGTGCCCGCGCGGAATTCCAAGACCTGCTTGGGAGCGGCATTAATGCAGGGCAGCTTGCCGTTCGGTACGATACGACGAATTATGTGAACTGGCTCGCGCTCTCGAGGGTATATGCAGCAGTGACGCCGTTTGTGAAAGGCGCATATGAAAATGCGTCCGCAAGCCTGAGCGAGGCAGTTTCTTTAAATCCGCAAAGCCCGTTGCTTGTGCTTGAACGTGCACGGCTTGAGGCAGCGAACAGGAATATGGCGGGAGCGCGGCAATATGTTGCCGAGGCGCTCGCGATGAAGCCTGATTATGTCGACGCGATATTCTTTCTTGCGCGGATCGAGGTGACAGAAGGCAATGTCTCTCAAGCGATTACCTCTCTTGAGCAGGCGACACTCGTGTCTCCAAATAACGAGGGTCTTTTGTTCCAGCTCGGACTCTTGAGATACAACGAAAAAGAATATCGCGATGCGGTTCTTTCTCTGGAGCGTGCCGTAGCGCTGGATCCGCAGTTCTCGAATGCGCGATATTTTCTGGGCCTCGGATATCATTTCACGGGGAGAAACAACGAGGCCATCGCCCAGTTCAAGGTTCTTGAAGAATTAAATCCCGGGAATGAAGGGGTGATCCGCATCAGGAAAAATCTTGAAAACGGGAAAGCTCCCTTTGACGATTCAGCATTGTCGAATGAATCTTTGCAGGAGAGCGGCACTCCTCCGATTCAAGAATGATGTCAGCGTTTGTCGGATACGAGCATACTGCTTCGGCGATTTTTAGGGTGGATGATGCGCGACGATAAAGAATAATGGTTGAGCGTTTTTTTAAAGTCATACACAAGGAGATAGACGGGCTCCATGAAGCGGCATATCTCTTGGGGGCGTTTGCGCTTTTTTCTAAAGTTTTAGCGCTTTTGAGGGACCGGCTTTTGGCGCACAATTTCGGCGCGAGTGAGGCGCTCGATATTTATTATGCCGCCTTTCGGATTCCGGATTTTATTTATATATCCATCGGTTCGCTCGTCGCATCTGCTGTTCTGATCCCGTTCATAGTGCCAAAACTCGGCCGTGACGGAGAAGCGCGCGATTTTTTTAACGGGATATTTACGCTCTTCTCTTTTGCGACGCTTGCGGTGAGCATTCTTGTGTTTATCTTCATGCCGGGCCTTGCCGACATTACCACGCCGGGCTTGTCGGATGCTGCCCGCAGTGAGCTTGTCTTATTGTCGCGTATCATGCTCCTGTCGCCGTTTTTCTTGGGTCTTTCGGGATTGTTCGCGAGTGTGACGCAGTCTCTTCGGAGATTTTTTGTCTATGCGTTGGGGCCGGTGTTCTATAATATCGGGATTATCATCGGCGTGCTCTTTTTGTATCCATATCTCGGTCTTCCCGGCCTCGCGTACGGTGTCGTTCTCGGCTCGCTACTCCACGCCGTTGTCCAGTTGCCAGTCCTTTTTCGTGAAGGGTTTTCTCCGCGCTTCTCTCTTGCGATAAATCTTACGGAGGTAAAAAACGTGCTGCTCTTGTCTCTGCCGAGGACAGCGACTCTCTCGGCAAGTCATTTGGTTATTCTGATCTTTGTCGGCGTCGCTTCATTCATGGAAGAGGGTTCTATCTCTATCTTCAACTTCGCGTTTAATCTCCAGTCGGTCCCGCTCTCGATAATCGGTATCAGCTATTCGGTTGCGGCATTCCCGACGCTTTCGAGGCTTTTTTTAAACGGCGACAAAAGCGCCTTCGCCGACCAGGTACTTTCATCGCTTCGGCACATCATTTTCTGGTCATTTCCGGTTGTCGCCTTATTTATCGTCCTTCGGGCGCAGATAGTCCGTGTTATTCTCGGAACCGGTGAATTCGGGTGGCCCGAGACAAAATTGACCGCTGCGGCACTCGCGCTTTTTTCAGTATCGGTTGTCGCGCAGAGCATTATCCTCCTTCTGGTTCGTGGATATTATGCTGCGGGGAAGACCGTGATTCCGCTTGTCGTCAATATCACGTCGTCATTTTTCATCGTCGTGTGCGCCGGCATTGCGCTCAACGTCTACAACACGTCGGAAATATTCCAATATTTTATGGAGTCTTTGTTTCGCATTTCTTTCGTTTCCGGGACAGCGGTTATCATGCTGCCGCTTGCGTTTTCTGCCGGCATGCTTCTTAACGCATATGTGCTCTGGTGGCTGTTCAGGCGTGAATTTTCAATATCACGCGCCGCACTTGGCACCACATTTCGGCAGAGTCTGTATGCTGCCGTCGTCATAGGGTTTGTCTCGTATGAAGCGCTCGATATTTTCGACAACGTCTTTGATATCAATACGTTTCTGGGAATATTTATGCAGGGACTTCTCTCCGGCGCCCTGGGTATCGCCGCTGGCGTGCTTCTCTTGAGGCTCTTGGGGAGCGAGGAAATGAAGGAGGCAAGCGCTTCGCTTCACCATAAATTCTGGCGCACGAAGCCTATTGCGCCCGATCAGGGAGAGTTGTAATCGTTCTTTGGTAACAAAAATCCCCGACAGAGTGGTCGGAGAGTGGCGCGCTGTCAATTATATGTTGTTTTGAAATGCCGCTGTTTTAAGGTATTGTTGTAAGGATGGAAGAAAAAAATATCAGAAATTTTTCCATAATTGCCCACATAGATCACGGGAAAAGCACTCTCGCGGATCGGATGCTTGAAGTGACGGGAACCGTGGAAAAGCGAAAAATGAAAGAGCAAGTCCTCGATTCGATGGAGCTTGAACGCGAGCGGGGAATTACCATTAAAATGGCCCCTGTCAGGATGATATATCATCCTGACCGCAGAAACACGCAGAAAGAAACGCAGAATGACGCAGAATTCTTGTACAAAGACCTGACTTATAAAATAAGAGGGATTTTATTCGATATTAGAAAAAAACTTGGACTTGGGCACAAAGAAAATGTTTATCACAATGCGCTTGAAATAGAATTTCAAAAAACTGGCTTATCGTTTGAAAGCAAAAAAAATATTTCCATTCAATATGACGGCAAAAGCATCGGTACATATCAACCGGACTTTATTGTTGAAAATAAAATACTTATTGAATTAAAGGCTCTTCCGGAAATTGGTAAGCCGCAGACGGAACAGATATGGTCGTATCTTAAGGGGTGTGATTATAAACTGGCCCTGCTGGTGAATTATGGGTCAAGAGACCTAGAGATACAACGAGTGGTATATGACACCGCGCGCAAACCTTCTGCGTTGTCTGCGTCCAGTCTGCGTGATTCTGCGGGTGTGATCAATCAAGTTGAGGGTGTGTACATCCTCAACTTGATTGATACGCCAGGGCACATCGATTTTTCGTATGAGGTATCGCGTGCGCTCAAGGCGGTTGAAGGCGCGGTGCTTTTAGTTGATGCGACACAAGGGGTGCAGGCACAGACGCTTTCCACGCTCGATAAGGCACGCGAGATGGGGCTTACGATCATCCCCGTCGTCTCAAAGATCGATTCGCCGCTCGCGCGCATCGAGGACGTGAAAGAGGAGGTTGCTCTCCTTTTGGGGTGCAATGCGCGTTCCATCCTGGGCGTTTCCGGCAAAACAGGTGAAGGTGTCCCGGAACTCCTTGCCGAGATCGTACGGCGTGTTCCGTCGCCGGAGTCGTCAAAAAAAGAAGGTCTCCAGGCGCTTGTTTTTGATTTCAGATACTCGGACCATCGAGGGATAATCGTGTATTGCCGGATTTTTAACGGCGGAGTGAAGAAGGGAGACCTGCTCGCTTTTAGCGCCACGGGGGAGAAATTTACCGCTCTTGAAGTTGGCACCCTCACTCCTCTTGAGAGTCCTGTCGCTGAACTCCGCGCGGGGGAGACAGGATACATTGTCACAGGCATCAAGAAAGCGGACAAAGCAGTCGTCGGAGACACTATAATCGGCGTAAAAAATCCGCTTCCGGCGCTTTCGGGATACCAAGACCCGCCGCCTGTCGTGTGGGCGTCAGTCTATCCGGAAAGTCAGGACGATTTTGATCTTCTCAAGAGCGCGCTTCTTCGCCTTAAACTTTCTGATTCCTCGCTATCGTTTTCTGAAGAGAAATCGCTCATATTAGGCAGAGGGTTCAGGTGTGGCTTTTTAGGGATGCTTCATCTCGAAATTATCATGGAGCGCCTGAAGCGCGAGTTCGAGCTCTCGCTCGTTGTAACGTCGCCCTCTATTGCATACGAAGTGGAATACAAGAACGGCACGCGGGAAGATATTTATTCTCCGGCGCAATTTCCCGAATATGGGACATATGGTAAGGTGCGCGAACCATGGGTATCGCTTGCGATCATAACTCCGGAGCGGTACATCGGAGACGTGATGCAAGTGCTGTACCAACACGAGGGTATCGTCGGCGAATCCCATACGTTCGGCTCGGCTCGCGTCTCAATCGATGCAGAGATGCCGCTTCGCGAGCTTATGAGGAATTTTTTTGATGAACTGAAGCGGGTTTCGTCGGGCTTCGCCTCGTTTTCGTATACTATCACGGGCATGCGCGACGCAGACGTCGTTCGTCTTGATGTGTTGGTTGCAGAGGAAGTGCAGCCAGCGTTCTCCCAGATCGTCCCGCGCACGCGTGCGGAAAGCGATGCCAAGAGGCTTGTTGAGCGGCTGTATGACATGCTTCCACGCCAGCTTTTCGTGGTGAAAATCCAGAGCCGCGCCCTCGGCAGGATTCTTTCCTCAAAGACGCTTTCCGCGCTTAAAAAAGATGTCACCGGATATCTGTACGGCGGCGACATAACTCGCAAACGGAAGCTCTGGGAGAAGCAGAAAAAGGGGAAGAAAAAGCTGAAGGAGCAAAGCAGGGTGGATATACCCCACGATGTGTTCCTTAAGATGTTGCGGCAGGAGTGATTACTCCTTGCCTAAAACTGGAAGACCGGCATATAGAGGAGCACCATGCTGATGATGACGAAAATGCCGAGGACTATCCAGAGATTTTTTACTATTTTTCTGTTTTTCTTTCCGAATATCATAATCGCGAGAACGCACAACCACTACACCACAAAAACATTTAAACGATCGTATCTGATAAAAATGTGTGCAATTTTTGATTAGCGACGTAGGGCGAGAGAAATATAAAAACAAGGTTTTATATTTCCGAGCCGAGGAGCTAATATGCACAGAAGTATATATTGTACACGATATACGATATACTGACAACGTATGGCGGAATTCAGGAAGCGGACGTGGATGCGGCGGCTCATATATTCTCCTGCGGCGTTCGCGGTGTTCCTTCTCATCCTCCTGTATGCCGGCTATGCCGCATGGAATGCGGGGGAGACATATTCTGAGACGCGCCGAGGCACTGCTCTTGCGCTCCGGGATTATGAATCGCTTAAAGCGCGCGAGGAGCGTATCAAGCGCGATTTGACGCGGCTTGAGACTACAGAAGGAGTCGAGGAGGAGATACGCAACAAATTTGGTTTTGTGAAAGAAGGGGAGGGCGTCGTGCGCATTATTGAGCCACCTGTCCAATTCCCGGGAACGGACAGCTCCGAGGAGAGGGGCTTTTTGGGGAGGATGTGGAACGCGCTTATATCGCTCTTGGGTGGGGAATGATGCGTAACAATTGATTCCTTTTTTGCGGAATTAGTATAGTGGTAGT
>CAZNJQ010000022.1:0-11017 GCA_964573545.1 uncultured Candidatus Saccharibacteria bacterium
CGGGTTTCCCCACATGGTCCTAAGCCATGCGCGTATGCCATTTCGCCACCTGCCCATTCGTGTATGGGCTTACTTCATACCCGCTGTTCAAATCCTACTAAGCGGTAAAATTATAGTCGTGCAATGCTCTTGCGTTGCACTCCTTAATTTAATCCGCCCAGTAGGATTTGAACCTACGACCATCTCCTTAAGAGGGAGCTGCTCTACCAACTGAGCTATGGGCGGGATAACACTGTTAACTATAAAGCAAGAAAATCTGAAATCAAATTCTTGTGCTCGGGGCGGGACTCGAACCCGCACGCCTTACGGCACTTGATCTTAAGTCAAGCGTGTATACCAATTCCACCACCCGAGCGAATATGTGCCTTTATCCCGAAGGCCTGAGGGGGACTCGAACCCCCGCATAGCGGTTTTGCAGACCGCCGCGTTACCCCTTCGCCATCAGGCCATATTTCTTTCTTAGTATCTCTTTTTGTTGGTGATTTTTCAAGAAACGCTCAGATTGTACAGCCTCGCTTCTTGAATTAAATCCACGGCATTCAAGCAGTGTCCACGGACGATACGGTTTTGTGGAGCGGACCTTACCAGCATTATGCAATATGATTCGTTTTTCTACATTCTCGGTACTGCCGATATACAGATCACCGTTTTTAAGACTGTGGAGAATGTATGTAAAATACATATGTGGTTTTGTCCCGCTACGCGGGATCTCGCGAAGCGAGACAGACCACCGCGTTGCCTCTTCGCCACCGTGCCAAGATTTGTTTTCAATCGTGAATTCTCGATTTTCGCAAGCGAAAATCGGAACAGACCTCTGCCTGCCTGCCGGCAGGGTTGCGCTACGCCCCGTAGTTGGCTCTACCATACTTGGGGTTACCCCTTCGCCACGAGGCCACACCTCTTTTAGTATCTCTTTTTATCGGCAATTTTTCAAGAAACTCTCCGTTGCGCACCAGAGCGGACTATTTCTTACGGAGCAGTTCGTCGATGCGTTGTCTGTTTTTTTCTCCTTTGTCGATTTCAAAATAGATCCGCGGGAGGAATTTCATTGACGTATTTTTTCGCAGAAATTCGGCAAGTTCATCTCTATTTTTTTCTATAGCAGCGAGAACGGCTGCTTCGTTTTTCTCCGGGAATACCGAGAGATATGCGTGTGCGGAATGCATATCGGTTGCAATATCGAAATGCGTTACGGTGACGATAGATGAATCACTCGCTGTGCTCTGCAAGAAGCGGGCGAGAAGCTTCGCAAACAGCGTATTTAATTTTTCCTGCCGCAGAGTCATAGATACGGTAAAAATTACACAGTCGTGAACCTTATTTACTTCATGACTTTACGAACTTCACTAACGTTCAACTATCGTGAAGCTCTCGACAACATCTCCGGGCGCGATGTCTTGTTTTGATTGTATCAATGCGCCGAATTCTGACCCTTCGGAGACTTCGCCTGTCTTTAGTTTCTGCTGCTGGAGCTCCACGATTTTTCCCCGAGCGATTTCAACATCCCGTCTGAGTATCTTTACCGTGGAGCCGGATACGAGCTTGCCTTCGACAACCTTTCCACCAACGACGCATTTATCTTTCGTCCTGCTGAAGAAACGCACGATTTTCGCTGCGCCGACCCGCTCTTCCGTTCTGATACGCGGCGCCCTCTTTTTGACTTCCCCGGAGAGCCAGTTAGCGAGTTCATAGATAATGGTGAATGTCTCAAGCGGCGTCCCCGTTGTCTCGGCGAAATTCCGAGCATCAGGGAGTGCGGCGACATGAAACCCTACAATAAGCGCGTGCTCCGCGCCCCCTAGCGCTTTAATATCGCCCTCTCCGATATTGCCGACACCGCGAGAGACGATTTTTATTTCCGTGTTCGGTATATTAATTTTTTTTATCTCATGCTCGATCGCTTCAAGTGAACCTACCGTATCAGCCTTAAGAACAACGGGGATAGTTTGGAGCTCTTCGTTCACTGCATTGGTGCGCGCCCCTGGTTTCCCTTTTTGCATTGATGCGATGCGGCGTTTCTCTGATGCCGCAGATTCTTGAGCTTCACCACGTGTTTTAAAAGAAGAAAACAAAGAACCGACTTCAGGCGCAGCATCAAATCCTGTAATGGAGACAGGGGACGAAAACGTCGCGGCATCGATGGTTTCTCCGAGAAAATTTTGTATTCTCCGGACCGGCGCCCACGCGCTGCCGGCGGCGACATACATTCCGCGCTCGAGTGTTCCATCCTGGATGACAAGCGTTGCAGAGATACCAGTCTTTGGATTTATCGATGACTCGAGCACAATTCCTTGAGCCGGTTTTTCAACATCTCCGGAGAGTTCTTCAAGGTCTGCGACAAGGATGACCATATCAAGGAGCAAGGGAATACCTTCTCCGGTTTTTGAGGATACCGGCACTATAGGGATGTCTCCGCCGTACCCTTCGACAAAAACACCGTTCTCGGAAAGTTCCTGTTTTATTTTTTCCGGGTTTGCATTCGGCTTGTCTATCTTTGTGATTGCGACGATGTAGGGGACGTGCGCACCAGTAATCGCTTTTAATGCTTCAAGTGTCTGCGCTTTGACGCCGTCTTCGGCGGAGATGACCAAAATGGCGATGTCTGCGAGCTCCGCTCCGCGAGCACGCATTTTACCGAATGCCTCATGCCCGGGCGTGTCAAGAAATGTTATTTTTCTCTGCGGCCCCTCTTTCGCTGTGTGCACGACTTCATATGCGGAAATGTGTTGCGTGATGCCGCCTGCCTCGGTTTCTGTTATGTTCGTTTTTCTGATGTAGTCAAGAAGCGTCGATTTTCCGTGATCGATGTGTCCGAGCACTGCAATGATGGGCGGCCGCCCTTTTTCGGTTTCCTTTTCTTTTTTCATAGATTATGAACGCAGGTCACGCAAAAGATATTCTTGTCTCGGCCTTATATTCTTATTTTCTTACTCTGTAAGAGATGTAGTGAGCGCAGTCCGCTCTTCTTTCGAGAGCTCGTACTCTGAAGTGCCACCTTTAATAGGTTTGGCAAATATCGCCGTATGGTCCCGCGAGTAGATTCCCGAGATGACAACGCCGCTTCCCTCGTCATTTACGAATGCGCTCGCGAAGCTCTGGTTTCCTCCGGAAGACCCCTTGAACGGGTTGAATCGCACGGTCTCTATGTTCCGGATGCCCTGCCTAAGGCGCCGCCCGTGTTCTTCAAGAACTGCCTCTGTTTTTTTGCGGAAGAGGTCTACGTCAGCAAGTTCTTCGCGCACAGAGAGGAGCACGTCGTCGATAGTGCTCGTGCGTTCGCCCTTGAAGATTTTCCTTAGTCGGAGTTCGTTTCGTATAGCAAGGATCGCAAGCGCTGCAACACATACGGCAAGTCCTCCGATTACGAGCGTGAGTGTATTTTGAGCGAACAGGCCATCTTGCATAATACTGGGGATTATATACTACAAAATCTATTTTACAAAGTTCTACGGCCGTACGGCGTGACGAGTATTTGTTTGTCGAATTTAAAAAGAAAATGGAAAATATAAGTTCCTGCGGCAGAGCCGCGCGGTATTAACCTATAGTAGCTCCCCTGCCTGCGCAGGCAGGTCGGCTCGGAAATACAAAAATTTCGCTTCGCTACACTTTTGTATTTCACTCGCTCTACGTCGCTAATAAATAAAAAAACGACAATTAAAAATACAAAATGGTATACTGTGTGCAATGAAAAAAAGAATTTACCCGCACACCAACTTTATCGTTATGGTTTGTTATTGTTTAAACATATGAGAAAAAAAAGAAATTATACAATACAGCGAGAAAAATCTTCTATTTTTCAAAACCATAATAACAACGGTAAAGTTGGTGTGCGGGTCTATCTCGACCATGCCGCGACGACGCCGCTTGACCCGCGCGTGCTCGAAGAAATGGAGCCGTATTTTTCAAAAAATTTCGGGAACCCGGGCTCGATCCACGCGGAGGGGGTTGTTGCAAAAGATGCTGTCTCTCGGGCGCGACAGAAGATAGGGAGCCTTCTTGGTGCGTCGCCGCAGGACATTATTTTTACATCCGGCGGGACCGAAGCCAACAATCTTGCGATTATGGGCGTATTCACAGAGCGGCAAAAAAACGGTGTTGCGCCGGAGGATATGCATTTCATTACGACAGCACTAGAACATTCGTCAGTGCTCGAAGTGTTCCATGAGATTGAAGCACGCGGTGCGCGAATTACATATCTGGGCGTTAACCCAGACGGTGTCGTCAGCGCAGAGGAGGTCAGAAAAGCGCTTTCAAAAAATACCGTTCTTGTCTCGGTCATGTACGCGAATAATGAAATCGGGACCATAGAACCCATCACCGCCATCTCCGGAACAATTCGGCATTTTAAAAGACGCAAAGGGAAATTACTCAACGTGTTTCCGTTTTTCCATACTGATGCCAGTCAGGCGCCGCTCTATTGTGACATGAGCGTGGAAAGGCTTGGCGTTGATCTTCTTGCACTCGACGGACAAAAGATATACGGTCCCAAAGGTGTCGGAGTTCTCTATAAAAGAAAAGGAGTTGCGGTCTCTCCGCTCTTTTACGGCGGAGGACAAGAGTTCGGACTTCGTCCGGGGACAGAGAATGTGTCGGGTATCGTTGGCTTCGCCGAGGCATTTCGTATCGGTGCGGCGGAACGAAAAGAGGAATCAAGACGGCTTAGAGCGTTGCGGGATTATTTCATTAAGAAAGTTCTGCAGTCTATTCCTACCGCAGAGCTGAACGGCCATGCTGTTATGCGGTTACCGAATAACGCAAATATCTCATTTCCGGGGCTTGATGGCGAGTGGCTCACCGTTCAACTTGACGCACAGGGTGTGGCAGTTGGGACAAAAAGCGCGTGTCTTTCAGAGGAGAGCGGCGGTTCATACGTTATACGTGCGCTTGGGAGAGGGGAAGATCAAGCGGCGAGCAGCGTCCGCTTTACACTAGGCAGGAAAACGACGAAGAAAGACCTTGATTATACGGTTGCAGCGCTTCAAAAAATCGTCAGCAACCCTTGACATCCCAGCATTGTCATACTATTATATATTTTTCTGTAGAACGTTCTCTTTTGGCTTTCGGTTCTTTATTGGCGACGCAAGGTAAGGGAATCCATATTTCAATTGAGGGTGAGACGGAAATTCGCTATTATTGATTATATATAAGAAGATAAGGGCAATTAACCATAAGCGCGCATAAACACCATGGAAGATTTAGACGCCACACAATTAATACTTCTCGCCCTTCTGGTGAGCTTTGTGACTTCGATCGCGACAGGAATCGTGACAGTAACCCTTATGGACCAGGCACCGCCCGCGGTCACGCAGACCATAAGCCGCGTTGTCGAGAAGACGGTTGAAGTGATGGTGCCTCCCAAGACGACACCAAGCACTCCGCAGACGGTGATCATAAAAGAAGAAGATCTCATCGTCGATGCTGCCGAGAAAAACTCTGCAAACGTTGTCACAGTTGGACAACTGAAGAAGCGTTTCACATTGGGCATTATCGGTACGGCGGCGAATAAAGATGACTTTCAGGTGACCCCGATAGGGACCGGCTTTGTCATCACCAAGGATGGTTTTTTGGTTGCGCAAGACATCGTTGTCGGCGCAGAAGAGCAATTGGTGATCAAGAACGCAGCGGGGCACTTTTTCAAAGTGCAGATCGTCGCGCGTGACGAGAAAAACAATATCGCGCTCCTGCAATCGGGTGAGCCGATAACCGTTGGAATTCCGGGTGGTGGGGCGAGCGAAATCTCAGAGGTTCGCGGTTTTACCGACACAATACTTGCAAATTCAGACACGGTTCGTATCGGGCAGACTGCGATTGCTCTGGGAAGAGATGAGGGGCTTTTACTCCTTCTCGGTGTCGTCTCAAGGCTTGAGACGCTTCCAAAAGAAGGTGAGAAGCCGACAATCCTTGCCGTTTTTACGACCATAGAAGGAGGAGGCCATTATGTGGGGGGGCCGCTCTTGGGGACGGACGCACGTGTCTTGGGTATTACCATGACAACCAAAGATGGTGTCCGGTTCACGGTGCCTGCGAACTCCCTGAAAATTCTCATAGAAGGCTACAAAAAAGGTCTTGAAGAGAAAGCAAAAGCACCCGCAGAATCGATATAATACCGACAAGGGGGTGAGGAGATTGGAGGGGTATTGACTTAGTCAATAAAAAGTCGTACAATACGAGCCATACAATATATCCATATTCATAGACACTAAAACGTATGCCGCCATTTGGAAATTTTACATCGAAAGCACGAGAGGCGATTAGACGTGCACATGAGCTTGCGATCGAGCGCGGGCAGAATCATGTGACACCAGTGCATCTTTTGGTCGCCTTGCTTCTCCAGGAAGAATCGATGGTTTTATCAATTCTGGAGAAATTGGAAGTCGACACCGTCCTTCTGACGGATTCGCTTCTGGAGGCAATTGAGGCGCCTGAATCAAGCGGCGTCATTGCTCCGTCATATCAGATCTATCTCACTCCCGAGTTTGCGCGCGTGCTTGAGACAAGTTCGAAAGTCGCTCAGGAGATGGGGGATGACCTCATCGGAACGGAACATATCTTCGCGGCGCTCACTCAAATTACCAATCAGGCGCGTGAAATTCTCTCGCGATTCCGTATTAATCAGGAGAATGTTGCGCGTGTATTGGAGGAGATGAAGCATACGACCATAACCGACACTCCGGCGCCGAAAAAATTCCGCGCGATAGAAAAATATACGCGGAATCTGACAAAACTCGCACGCGAAGACAAGCTTGACCCGCTCATCGGAAGAGACGCGGAGATCAGCCGCATCATACAGATCCTTTCCCGTCGTACAAAAAATAATCCGATTCTGATCGGAGAAGCGGGTACTGGGAAGACGGCGATTGCCGAGGGGCTTGCAATCCGTATGGCGCGCGGAGACGTTCCTGAATCTCTGAAGGGCAAGGAACTTGTTGCACTTGACCTGGGGCTTCTCATCGCCGGTACGAAATATCGCGGCGAGTTTGAAGAGCGGCTCAAGAATATCATGAAGGAAATTGAGCGCTCGCAAGGGCACGTTATTTTGTTTATTGATGAAATACACACCATCGTCGGCGCCGGCGCTGCAGAAGGTTCAATGGATGCCTCAAACATGTTGAAGCCTGCTTTGTCCCGAGGAGAACTCCGTGCTATTGGCGCGACGACGCTCAAAGAATACCAGAAACATATCGAGAAGGACCCTGCGTTGACGCGGCGATTTCAGCCCGTCTACGTGAATGAACCGTCGGTTGAAGACGCAATCGCGATACTCCGTGGCCTTAAAGAGCGGTATGAACTCTATCACGGCGTCCGTATCATCGATGACGCGATTATCGCCGCAGTGACGCTCTCGAGTCGTTATATTCCGGACCGATACTTACCCGACAAGGCTGTCGACCTCATCGATGAAGCGGCGTCGTCGCTTCGCATGGCGCTTGAAAACAAACCGCCCGTGCTTGAAGAGGCGCACAGGAGAGAAATGCGGCTCCAAATAGAAAAAGAGGCGCTCAAAAGAGAGGCAGAGGCTACAGAGGGTTCAAAAGCGAAAAGCCGCCGGAAACAGATCGACAAAGAGCTTGCTGACCTGAAAGAGAAGACGCGAGAGCTTGAGCTCAAATGGCAGAATGAAAAAAATCTGCTCACGGATATCAGCCGTTTCAAGAAAGAACTTGAAGCGCTTCGTCTTGAGGCAGAGTCTGCGGAATTTCAAGCGGATCTTTCGCGCGCCGCGGAGATCCGGTATGGGAAAATTCCGACGCTTGAAAAAGATTTGAAAGGGAAAGAGGCGCGGCTCAAAAAACTTCAGCGCTCTCGGAGAATTTTAAAAGAGGAGGTGACCGAAGAAGACATCGCAAGCGTCGTCTCCATATGGACACATATTCCTGTTGCGAAGATGCTCGAAGAGGAGGCGGAGAAATTGGGGCGCATGGACGAGGAATTAAGGAAGCGGGTTGTGGGGCAGGATGAAGCTATCCGGAGCGTCGCGGACGCGGTGAAGCGTTCCCGCGCCGGCATTGCGGATCCGCGCCGCCCGATCGCATCGTTCATGTTCTTGGGTCCGACAGGTGTCGGTAAAACCGAACTCACAAAAGCGCTTGCGGAATTTATGTTCAACGACGACAAGGCGCTTATCCGCGTCGACATGTCGGAATTCATGGAACGACATTCCGTTTCGAAAATGATCGGTTCGCCGCCGGGTTATGTAGGATACGAAGAAGGGGGTGCGCTCACCGAGAAAGTTCGCCACAGGCCGTATTCGATCGTCCTCTTTGACGAAATCGAGAAAGCACATCCGGAAGTGTTCAATATTCTGCTTCAGGTGCTTGATGATGGACGGCTGACTGATGCGAAAGGGCGCGTGGTCAATTTCAAAAATACCGTTATCATCATGACTTCAAACGTCGGCTCCGAATATATCAATAAAATGGAGCGGATAGGGTTCGGAAAATCTTCCGAAGAGGCGACCTTCGAAACTCTGAAAGAAAAAGTTCTGGAGAGTTTGCGCGACAAGTTCAGGCCGGAATTCCTGAATCGTCTTGACGAAATCGTCGTTTTCGGGATCTTGAATCACGAGGCAATCAACAAGATCGTCGAGATACAGGTATCGGATGTCGTGAAGCGCCTCGCAGAAAAGGAAATCAAGCTCACCATTTCACGGGATGTCTTTAAATACTTGGGCGAGAAAGGATACAATCCGCAGTATGGCGCACGGCCGCTGAAGCGTCTTATCCAGAATAAAATACTAACCTCTGTCGCATCTCTTATGATTTCGCACGGCGTGACAGAGGGTGGAGAGATATCGGTTTCTTTAAAAAACGGAGAGATCGCGATCGACGTGAAGAAAAAACTGACGGACCGGAAGAGACCGAAACAGGCAAAAAAACTTACTGAGGTCACTTCATAATTCGCAATAAAGGATGCCTGTATTAGCTCCCCTGCCTGCGCAGGTAGGTCGGCTCGGGAATCGAAAAGCAAGTTTTTCAATTCCTCTCGTCATACGTCGCTAATCAAAATCCCTCTCGAGAGGGATTTTGATTATGCATTGCGCAGTATGGTATTAAAAGAGCCGCTTTGTGCAAGTGGCTCTATGCGGTTTCGGAATCAAGAAGTTCTTTCACACGGAGCATGATGCGGTCAGCTCCTTCCTTGAAATCACTCACCCGGCGTTTCTCTTGTTCGCCGCTCCAGATATCGTGTATCTCAAGCGGGGAGCCGAAGGAAACCGTAATTTTCATTTTCCCCGCAAGGAAGTTCTTAACCGACATACCGTAGGTTCCGGAAATGGCGACAGGGATAATGATCGGCTGTACTTTATACAGGAGATATCCGATGCCGGGTTTCGCGGGCTTCAAAGCGCCGTCCCTTGTTCGTCCGCCTTCCGGGAAAAACAGGATACTTCTGTTGTCGTGGAGCATGTCTACTTGGTGCTTCAATCTTTCCCTAAAACGATTTTTGGAAAGATATACGGACCATGCCCCGAACGCCTTAAAAAACCATCCCTTATAAATATAAGACCGCCATCCAAAAGTTTCTTTTGATCCGAACAGCTTCGGCTCGTCTGCGGCGAAAAAAAGCGGATTGTGAATGCCGAACAAGGGCAGCGCCGCGCTTACGACCGGCGGGTCGATTTCGCTCGCATGATTTGCGGCGAATACGATCCCTCGCGTCTTTGCGATGCACACATTCTCAATACCGCGGACCTTAAAGTCGCAAAATACTGCCAAAAGGAATCGTACGGGAAGATACAGAACTACACGAAGCGCAAACGGGACAGCGCCATATAGCCTCCCCACAACACCCTCCCAGGGTCGGTTCGGTACGTCTCTCCATATGGTATATCAAACGGATATAAAAAAAAAGATATGTACAAATATATCTGAAAATGTTCTGAATTGATTTGTGTTTTGTGCGCCGGGCAGGAATCTCACTGCCCGCCCGCTATTGCTCGCTAGTTGTGGCTAAGCTAGGCCGACCCCCCGCCCGACCGAAACTACTCGGTCGTTCGGGCGGGCTTTCCTGTTCGAATCCTGCCACTTTGTTCAGGATGGTGAGCAAAGTTGAACCACAAGTTTTTCTCTACCCTGAGCTTGACGAAGGGTTTGGCGGCAATTCAAAGATACCATGCAAAAACTATTTCTTAAATCTGATAGTGCGAAATATCTTCAAGACAGTTTCTTGCTGGGAAGCAGTGAAATTACTTCCATACAAGTTAAATCTGTTTTGGTTTCCAAGGTCGCCGAAATAAACACCGGTTGTCCCATTGCCAGTCGCTTTTGGCACAACTATTTTTGCTCTATAGCCACCAATGGTCTCATAAGTAACAACATGATTTGGATCGTTATCTTCTGCAAGGGAATTAGAATACCAACCGAAGTCAAAACTAAGCTTGGCCCCGTCGCCAACAAATTCGCCAACATAAGAATCTATGCCTTGTAATTTATTAAATTTCCAGCCTGGTGGTAAAGAAAACGTAAAGGAATTGGCATCAACGAATTCCCAATTTGTTGGCGTTTCATTTATGATCGGCAGGTTACCGTTTGGTGCAGGTGTTGCCAATCGGTTATTCAAAAGGAAATATCCTACTATCCCAACTAAAGCAACTACCAAAACTATAAGCGCGATATTTACAAATCCTTTTTGGTTCATACGATTATTCATAATAATTTTTTTTAACTTTTTGATTAAAAAATTTTCTTCCCCCAAAATTAAAATATGGTTCGAGCCAATGTTTTTAGTCGGGTTCTCTGACAATTCCTCGCTGGTGCAGTATTCTTGAATTAGTCCGAACGGATTTCGCCCGCGACCGCGGTCGGGACGAGGAAATCCCCCCGCGAAAATTCGGAAAGGCGGCGGTTTGTACTGAGCGACTTGTGGTGAGCGAAACCGAACCAAGTTGAAGTGAGCCGCACCGCTGACAATTTCAAGTTTTTCTTTGGCGGATAAATTCGGACGTGCGCGGAGCGCACACAATATTGTTCCTTGAAACTACTATTGACGCAAGGCGAACGGATTGAAGTTCGTCCCC
>CAZNJQ010000023.1:0-10866 GCA_964573545.1 uncultured Candidatus Saccharibacteria bacterium
GAGTGCCAGGTCATTCACCAGACCGGCGTTGCAAATGTTAAGGAGGTGCGCGACGTCGCGCGCGTTGCGGCAGCGGGGGATGGCACAAGCCCCTACGCTGGGAGATATAAGCCGTTCGGATTCTTGAACGAGTTGGCGCTCAGGATGTCGTATGGTGTCAGTACCCTGGTTATTTCCCGGGCGGGGTCGACGATTTTTGAGATCGCAGCCCAGGGACTGCCGTCCATCATCGTTCCTATCACGAGTTCCAACGGCGACCATCAGCGGAAGAATGCGTTCAATTATGCACGGACAGGCGCAGCTGTTGTCATTGAAGAAAAAAACCTGACGCCGCATATCCTCGTGTCAGAGATCAAGCGCTTGCTCGGCGATCAGGCAGTACGGAATAAAATGAGGGATGCGGCACTGCGATTCTCGCGCAAAGACAGCGCGGAGACGATTGCCCGCGAGGTCATGTCCATAGCGCTCTCGCATGAGCGCTAAAAACATTTGACATTTGACGGTTGACGGCACAACGCCAATCTTCACATGTTTGTACCCAAACGGTATGCAAAAAACAGAAAGTCATTCGCCACACGTCAAAAGTCACACGTCGCAGGTGGTGACCCGCTTCGCCCCCTCTCCAACGGGCGTTCTTCATGTCGGTTCCGCGCGGACGGCGCTTTTTAATTATCTATACGCGCGGAAACACGGAGGGAAGTTCATCGTGCGGATCGAGGATACCGACAAAGAACGCTCGAAGAAAGAATTCGAGGATAATATCATCGCAGGTCTTACGTGGCTGGGCCTTCAGTACGATGAGCTGTATCATCAGCGCGACAGAGGCCCTGTATACAGGCGATACATAAGTGCGCTTATTGAGAATAATTTTGCATACATCGCGGAAGAAGAGCGGGGGACCGTCATACGATTCAGGAACAAAGGGGAGGAAATCACGTTCAACGATGTCATCCGCGGAGACATCACGTTCAATACCGCAGAACTTGGTGATTTTGTCATCGCCCGCGATGCAGAAAATCCTTTATACCATCTTGCCGTCGTCATTGATGACCACGAAATGGGCGTGACGCATGTCATCCGCGGCGAGGACCATATCTCGAATACGCCGCGGCAAATACTTCTTCAGGACGCTATTGGCGCTTCTCGGCCCGTGTATGCGCATATTCCGCTCATTTTAGCGCCCGATAAATCAAAGCTCTCCAAACGGCACGGTGCCCGCGGTATCGACGAGTACGAAAAAGAAGGATATCTTCCGGAAGCGCTTGTTAACTTTTTGGCACTTCTTGGGTGGTCACCGCAGGAAGCGGGAAGCGCAGAAGCTTCCGAGGTCTTGACGCTCGAGGAACTTGTCCGGCTTTTTACTCTGGAAAAAATCCAGAAAGGAGGCGCTGTGTTCGATATCGGGAAACTGCGATGGATGAACCGGGAGCATATTAAAAGACTTCCGATTGAATCCGTGCTTGAGCACGTCAAAAGATTTATGCCTGAAGAGCTATGGAAAGGTGCCAACGAGAGCGTATTTAAGGCATTGGTGCCCCTTATTATCGAGCGGCTCGAGATATTTTCTGACGTGTTAAAAATGCATGCGGATGGAGAACTTTCCTATTTTTTTGGGAAACCAACATATAATCCGGCGCAGCTCCCGTGGAAATCGGATGACGCAGGGAAGACGAGACGGCATATTGTCGAGAGTGTTGGTATTTTGGAGAAAATCGAGAAATCGGAGTTTACAGAACGCACCATCAAAGAAGCTCTTCTTCCATATGCGGATAAAGAGGGGAGAGGGAGTGTCCTTTGGCCGGTGCGATATGCCCTCTCCGGCAGAGAAAAATCACCTGATCCATTTACTATCGCGTCTATACTGGGAAAAGAAGAGACGATTGCGCGGCTCTCGTACGCGGCAAATTTTCTTTCATAATGCGGAATATACGAAAGGTATACGAAAGAAGCAAAACAACCGTGCATGTGGCGCCGGCTGCTTTTTATAGTATCCACATTTTTTTAGCGGTTTTCGCATTATGTTTTGCGCTTCTCGCGCATGCGGAGGGCGTTGACGAACTGCGCGGGAAAATTGACGCGCGCAACACGGAGATAGAGAATCTTGAGAAGGAAATAGTAAAACTGGAAAACGATATCGATGAGACACGAGAAAGCGCGCAGACGCTTCAGAACGCGATTAAAACGCTTGACCTGACGGATAGAAAACTTTCAACTGATATCCAATTGACGAACAAAAAGATAACGTCAACGGGACTTACTATAGATAGGCTGGCAATCGAGATAGCCGATAAAGAAGAAAAGATAAGCCACGGCATGTCGGCGCTTGCGGAGGGCATTCGGGAGGTTAACGAACTTGAATCCCGTTCGCTCGCTGAGATCATACTTTCCCAAGACGGTTTTTCAGGATTCTGGAATAGTATCCAGAATGTCACTCAGTTCCAGGCGGGAGTCCAAACACAGATCACGGACCTTGAAGACCTCAAAGCGGCATTTCTTAAAGATAAAAATGTGCAGGAAATCGAGAAACGGAGGCTTGTCTCTCTAAAAAACCAACTCGGAGCGCAGAAGACGATCGTTGCGCAGAATAAGGCGGAAAAAAACTCGCTGTTGAAGGAGACGAAGAACAAGGAGTCGAACTACAAAAAGATACTCGAAGACCAGCGCGCAAAAAAAGATGCGCTGGAACGCGAACTCCGCGAGTTTGAAGAGCAGCTACGCGTGGAAATCGACCCGACGAGTCTTCCAAAGACAGGGAAAGGTGTACTCAGGTGGCCGCTTAGCACGGTGAAGATCACGCAGTATTTCGGAAATACGCCTTTTGCAAGCGCGAACCCACAGGTTTACAACGGAGGCGGCCACAACGGCATTGACCTTCGGGCGGCCCCTGGAACGCCTGTTAAATCGGCGGCAAGCGGCACTGTGGTTAGTACCGGCGATACCGATAAGCAGTGTCGTGGCGTGTCCTACGGCAGATGGGTTCTCATAAGACACAATAACGGCCTTTCGACACTCTACGCGCACCTATCTCTGATCAGCGTTTCAGGAGGTATGGAAATCCAGACTGGCGACCTCGTCGGATATAGCGGTAATACTGGCTATTCCACGGGGCCACATCTTCATTTTGCCGTGTATGCAACGCAGGCGGTCCAGGTCATGAACAAGCGAAGCCGTGTGTGCGGCACAAACCTGACCCTTCCTGTCTCATCCACAAATGGTTATCTGAACCCGTTGTCGTATCTCTAGAGCGTGGTATAATAAAAGGATGATACATCTCCGCCACAATACAGGGCTTATACGATGGGTTCTCCTCATCATCATTCTCATCATCGTTCTTTCGTATTTCAATTTTGACATCAGGGCAATCGTCGAAGCGCCGCTTACGCAATCAAACCTGCAGTATACTTGGGGGTGGGTTGCGTTCATATGGAGCAACTATCTCTCAAGCCCTGTTTTATACTTCTGGCACAATATCTTCATTGACCTTCTTTGGAACTCGTTTGTTGAGAATCTTGAGCGCATTAAGAGGGGAGAAGCGCATAGTTTTCAGATAAATGCTCCGCAAGTAGTTCCGGAAAGCAACTGATTTGCTTTTTGAATGGGGGAGGAATACCTTTATATTTAGAAACGATGTAAGGGATGGGACATGGCAGAGGGTTTCGCGCCGTCTTCAGGCGATGATTTTCTCAATACTTTTGAGGTGGTAAGGCGAAATTTACCATTCTTCGCCCAGTGGCTTGTAAACGACCTCCAACACGTTACAGCCGATACGGGAAGCGAGTTCGTCGAGGTCCCGCATCACTTTTTGTTCGCGTCACTTGGGATGTTCGTGTTCCTTCTTAAGAAGGATGATACGTTCAATAAAGACAGTGAGGGGAACAGGCACCTCATCACCGCTGGACTCCTACTTAAAGTTCTCTTGGAACGCCAGGAAGAATTGCGGAATCCCGGGAACAAATATTTTCTCGTAAGGCGCGATATGATCTGGATCTATTTCACCGCGCTGCTCCAGATGTTTTTGAACGTCGTCAAGGTTCGCGGAATAATTCTTGAGGAAGAATATGCCGAATATGTGGAACCATTTCGGCTCATCATCGGAGAAATGCCGTCCGAATGGGTCCCGTTCATAGACCGCTCTAATCGCGAGAAAAGGAGCATGTCGATCGCCAAGGTCATAATCCGCGGAATCACGCACGATATTCCGGTGAGTCTTCACTGAATATCACAACCCCTCCACACGAAGGGGTTTTCTGATTCCAACAATATGTTGCTTTTTTAAAATTTTGTAGTATTGTATGCGGCAGAGAAGCTGATTATAAGAGAGGCACAGATGTCGTTTCGGCCTGAAGATATAAAGAAGTTGAGAGCCATAGAAGATGACGATGAACTTCTTCGGAAAGCGGCTGGTCAAATTACGCCCGAGATTTTGGGAAGTGTCATTGACAACACAGTCCTCAAGGCATACGCGACACGACTGGATGTCCTTCGTGTGTGCGAAGAGGCGAATGAAATCGGCTCATATGTGTGTGTGAACGGTTCGCGAGTCAAGGACGTGAAAGATTTCATGGCGCAGCGCGGGCAGTCATGCAGGATACGCGGTGTTGCTGCCGTCATCGGATTTCCATTCGGAGCCGGAGCGACGCGCGAGAAAGTCGCCGGAGCGCTTGCCGCTCTGTGCGATGAAGACGCGGATGAAGTCGATATGGTTTTGAATATCGGCGCGCTTCGCGACAGCAACGTTGCGGTTGTCATTGATGACATTAAGGAAGTCGCACAGATGGTCCGGACACTTTCGGAGATGAAAGGGAAAAAGAAAATCCTCAAAGTAATCCAGGAAAATTGCTATTTGAGCGATACAGAGAAATGGCTTGCCGCGTATAGTATCGCCAGCGCGGCGATGGAAATCGGGGTACATATATTTGCAAAGACCTCAACGGGCTTTGGAGTACCCATGCAGAATGGTATCTCGGTTGGCGCGACACTCTGTAATGTCTATTCCATGAACAAATTTGCCCAAGGATTCAGGCAAAAAGGCGCTCTTATCGGCGTGAAAGCCGCTGGGGGAGTGAAAGACGCCGCGATGGCAGTCAAAATGATGCTTGCGGGAGGGTGTTTCGACGATGATATCGTCATTAAGCAGAATCTTCCCGATATCTTCCGCATTGGCGCAAGCGCCGGAAAGGCGATCGTCGATGATTTTAAAGAGCGCTTTTGTTCTTAAGCGCCCTAAATAGTAATACCGCTGCTATAACATATCTATTGCTATCGCAGTGGTACAAAAAACCCGCTTCTTTTTGAGCGGGTTTTTTAAATGATTCCGATTTCTCTAAAAATATGCGTCCACACCGGTTCAAAACCTGGATTGTTTTTCCAGTCGGCATTTTCAGAAACGCGGTTCGTGAAATTACCCAAATCATGAAGGGGGATGCCCAGCGTTTTTTCAAATGAAAGGGTGCGAGCGGTGAGCGCTGCGAGTTCTTCGGGAGATGCCCAAAACGCTTCTTTCGCATCCGAGCCGGCATGAGGGGTACCATCCCACTTCGTCACTTCAAACACTTTCCATGTGTGCCCGTGTCCGCCGTCGCGCTTGCAAGGGTTTGGAAGTGTGCCGCTCCAGACCCCATTCATTTCTTTTATAGTTATGCCGATTTCCTCGGACGCCTCTTTTTGTGCCGCATCATCATAGGTGTCGCCGTCGAGGTGCCCAGCGACGCACGCATATGAAACAGGGAAGTTTCTTCTCTTGATGAGGAGAAATTTTCCGTCCTTGCGCACGATAACCCCGACGCTTTTATTGTCGCATGTTTTTGCCATATTCCGGATTATTTGAATTTACCATCTGTTGTGGATAATAACCGACGGGAATTGAGAGTGCAAGTATACAAATATGCAAAGGGCATTACGCTCCGCCCCGTCTGACGGGGCTCCGCTTCGCATCTTCACGCGGAGAAAAGGACCAGTCACAGGTCACTTGTTCTTGGTCTTTTTAGCCTTACTGTAATTTCGCCAACAACTCTTCCGGAGTTTTTATGATATCCGAGAAGAGAATGTCGCGGCAGATCTCGCCGCCGACACTGTACGGCTGTTCAGGTTCAAGCGCGTAGATAATCATCCCTTTTCCGTGAGCATATCCGAGCTCGAGGGTTGTATTGACTCCCAAATAGCCCTTCTTGTTGTAGATGTAACAGATGTCGGCTTTTCGTATCCGCTCAAAGTGTGCATGGACCATCGCAGGCACCTGGCCGCGATACTTTTCATCCTGGAGGCGTTCTTTTTCTTCTTTTTTAACAAAGTCGTTGCTCTGTTCCTCAAAATTTGGCTCAAAAACAGCCGGCGCCCCGAGTTCTTTCAATGCGCACACAAGGTTGCTTATCTCATCTTTATAACGCTGTGAACCGCAAATAACGACTGATTTCATGATATTTTTAAGACTTAATGAGAAATCGACCGCTAAAAATCAGTATCTGGTATATATTTGATACTAGTGTGGTGGACTTCATTTATCAATCTTGACGAATGCGCATTAGAATTGTCTTATTTTACACCTAGTTAAGGCGGATGGGGGATGGTTTGCCGCAGGTCTTAGTTGAGACCAGCGGACGACAGCTATTGAATCTGCTGTGTCTGTGGAATTAGGCCGCATGGCAGTGCGTTTACCTGTTCGCAAGGCGGCTAGATACACAGCTGTGGCCCGCTACCTTACCGTGTTCTTGTACGTAAATACATGGCGCTGCCCAGGGTTCTAGGAATAGAGACCCTTTCTGGGCTTATTCATGTCGCAAAATGTATATTGTGCGACACTATAGAATGTAAACCACGGGGTCAAATAGGCCCGATATTCCTACTCCCCGCGGCCGAAGATGTTGTGGTATTTTTTCTCTACGACATCGTGGTACTGCGCTACCTTCGGGAATCTTTTCCCGACCGTGGTGACTACGCGCTTGAAGTAATCGGATTCAAACGACAAGAGATAAAAACCGATAACGATAAGAAAAATTCCCTGGAGAAACGGCGTAAAAAGCCCCACGAAACCAATCGCGACCATCCCCCATCCCGCCGTAAATATCGCTGTTTTTCGTATGTATTTTTTCATGGCTTGTGTTCACTTATTGTTATCTTGTTGGTTGTTCGTAGTATTCCTGTGAGATGTATAACATCCGGGTCATTGCAGCCCCTTACAATTCCCCGCAGGAGCATATCCGGCTTTTCTCGCTTCTTCTTCCGAGGAGAACCATATTTTATTTTCTTCTTTTATGCGTTGCGCTCCCGAGCACCACGGATAATGATATTTCGTGCCGTTTTTTGAGCCGACAACCGTTCCTTCTGATTCAAGGATCGCTCGATTATCCGAGAGGGACACCGCCGCACCGTCCCCGTTTACAGCACTCTCGAGCATCCCGTTCCGGGGATATTCTATTCGTACGGGGACCTTTGCCTCTTTGAGCTTCGAAAGCCGTCCAAGCCCGAAACCGCCAAGTCCCACAAGGACAACGACAAGAACGATAACGACCCCTTCCCGCTCCTTGAGGTCATGTAAAAGAGACTTGCTTTGTCCAATAAAATACTGTATCCTTTCCATTTGTACGCTAGTATACGGTACAAAACGAGAAATTGGAAGCGTCTTACACGTAATTCCGTAATTCATAATTCTTCAATTCAATGGCAACAAAAAAGGCAGGAGGGACAGCTAAAAACCTTCGAGATTCAAATCCGAAATATCTCGGCACAAAGCTTTATAGTGGAGAGCGGGCGCAACCCGGCTCCGTTATCATACGTCAGCGAGGGACACGGATACTTGCAGGTAAAAATACGCGAATCGGCAAAGACCACACGATTTTTGCCCTTAAGAACGGAGTCGTCAACTTTAGGGAAACCAGAAAGACGTGTTTTGATGGCAGGATGTCCAAGAAGAAGATAGTCGACGTTATCTAACAAAAAATCCCGGCACGGTCGGGATTTTTTAATAACACCTCTGTTCACTTTTGCGGTATTACCGCTACGGTGATGGTTTTTTTCATGTCTCCTTCTCCGATCGATACCATGTGCTCGCCGACTTTCTTAATATGTGTGTCGATGTGAATGAGCGACGGGTCAACCTCGACATGTTTTTGTTTTTTAAGCGCATGCGCGACGTCTGTAGCATCAAGCGCCGCGAAGAGAATCCCCTTCTCGTTCGTTTTTGCATCGATGGAAACATGCGAATTCTCGAGTGCTTTGAGCGTTTCCTTGAGGGCTGTTTTCTTTTCCGCGGCTTCTTTCTCGTGCGCGAGTCGATGCTTTTCTATATCCTTAAGAACTCCTTCTGTGGCGACGAGCGCTTTTTTACAGGGTAAGAGAAAATTACGCGCAAATCCATCCGCGACATCTTTTAGCTCATACTTGCGCCCAATGCCAGGCACATCTTGAAGTAGGATAATTTTCATGTGCGAATACTCTATCAGATATCAGTCTTTTTGCAACATCTCTGCATTGCTCTATGACAACCTAAAACCTATCACCTACAACCTAACACCTATCACTCGGCCTTCAACACCTCTGCGGCCTTCTCGATCTGCGGGTCCATCCCCTTTTCTTTATCTTCAGCCGTGAATGGTATCGCGATATCAGGTTCAAGACCGTTCTTTGAGAAAGAATGCCCTTCCGGAGTAAGCCAATGCGCGACAGTTATTTTAAGAGACGTCTCCGGGGTGACTTTGATAAGTTCTTGGACAGACCCTTTTCCGAAAGTCTTCGCGCCGACTAATGTTGCCGTGCCATGTTCCGAGAGCGCTCCCGCGAAGATTTCTGATGCAGATGCGGAACCTTGGTCGACAAGGATGACAAGCTTTAAGTTCTCGTTGAAGACATCATATCCCTTGCTCCGGTAAACGATAGGGTCCTGGTTGCCGCCGAAATCCTCGGTAACGATGATTTTCCCTGCGGGCAGAAACCAGCTTGCCATATCAACCGCCGCTTCAAGGTATCCTCCCGGATTGCCGCGGAGGTCGATAATAAGTTTGTCGGTTCCGGCGCGCACGAACTCACGGAGCGCTTCTCGGAAGAGATTCGGTGAAGAAGCCGAAAAATTATAGAGCTCAATGACAAACACGTCGTCGGTGCGGAGTTTTGTATCTATGGTCGGTATATTGATGACGGCGCGTGTCACGACAACCTCGAATGATTCTTTCGAGCCGTCGCGCGAAAGTGTTAATGCGACATCGGTTCCGACTTCTCCCCGGATAATTTGCACCGCCTCCTCGACGCTCATTTCCACGGTGGGGATACCATCGATTGCAAGTATTTTATCGCCGGAGAGAATGCCCGCTCTTGAAGCAGGAGTATTTTTAAGCGGTGCAATGACTGTCAGCGTATTGTCGCGCATCCCGATTTCTATACCGACTCCACCGAAATTTCCGTTGATATTTTCTTCAAAGATCTCCGCATCCTGAGGCGGCAGGAAGATAGAATACGGGTCGCCTAAAGAATTCACAAGACCCTCTGTTGCCCCCCACACCCGTTCCTGGTTCGTTTTTTTGACATACTCCGTGGACGTTCCTGATGCGTCCCGCGTTGGTGCGAACTTCTCATCAATGAGGTTCCAGGTTTTCCAGAACGGCGCGAAATCTGCCTCATCTCCCGAGAGCTGAGGAGCAGGTTCTTTGTTGACGGCCGAGATGACTTTTTGGACCTCGGGCCTATTTTCGTATCCTATATATACCCCAGACGAAAAAACTCCTGCGGCGAGAAGGAGTCCTACGAAAATCACCTGTGCGCCTCGTACATTCATTACAATGCATTATCGCACACAGACACTTACGTGGTCAAACAGCATAAAACGAGATATAATAAGCGCATTAAGTAACATAAAACAATTGACATTTGACGGCTGCCGCTTGGCCCATGGCCACAGGGTAGACGTCGGATGTCACTAGCTACGATGCTGACCAAACAAACGTGCAGAAATATCACGTGGATTGATCTTGAATCCCCCACTCCCTCGGAGACGCGCTCGCTCATGGAAGAATATGGCTTGCACTTTCTTGTTGCAGAAGAGTTATTGACGCCGACGCTTCGCCCCAAAGTTGATATCTATGAGAACTGCATCTATCTTATTCTTCACTTCCCGACAGTTACCCACTCTCACGACAAACACTCAGAACAAGAAATCGATTTTATTATAGGCAAAAACTTCTTTATAACGGCGCATTACGGTTTCATCGATTCCTTAGACAGAGAGAGGCGGCTCTTTGACGTCAATGCGATCCTAAAGAAATGCAACATCGGAGATCATGCAGGCTTTCTTTTCTTTTCGATGATAAAAGAGCTCTACGCAACGTCCATAGCCGAGCTTGACGTCATTCACAAGAATCTCGATGACATCGAGAACAGGATTTTTAAGGGAGAAGAGCGCCTGATGGTCGGAGTGCTCTCAAAAATGAATAGGAAGCTTCTTAATTTTAAAAAAGCGATAAGCCAACACAAGGAAGTTCTCGAATCTCTTGAGATCGCGGGACGAAAATTCTTCGGCCCTGATTTCTCGTACTATCTCCGCGCCATCACTGGTGAATACTACAAGGTCGCCGCTCTCCTTGAGGGGACAAAAGAGATTAGCGATGAACTCCAAGAGACCAACAACTCCCTGCTCACAACGAAAACGAACGACATTATGAAAACCCTTACCATCATGGGGGTTATCACGTTTCCTTCAATGCTTCTCGCGTCCCTCTTCAGTATGAATACTGATTTTTGGCCCATTGTCGGCGTGCAGAACGATTTCTGGGTCATCGTCGGCATCATGGCAGCGGTTACCATCGGATTTTTCGCATTCTTTAAGTACAAAAAGTGGTTTTAATGGTGTCTCTCTTCAACACCCTCACGCGCAAAAAAGAG
>CAZNJQ010000024.1:0-4371 GCA_964573545.1 uncultured Candidatus Saccharibacteria bacterium
CTGACAGGTTCGTTCGTTATCTTGAACGCGAATTTTATGGACCTTGTTCCGCTTGCCATTTTTGGCTCTGCGGCAGGACAGCTCTTTGCGCAACGTCTCTCGCTTAAGGTGGAACGGCACCTCATGTCAGTCATGGACGTTCCGGCACCGGCGAAGGCGTAAAACAGAAATTTTAAATACCCGCTTTCCACACAGGCGGGTTTTTCTTTTGCAAAAGAAAAACCCGCTCTCCGAGAGCGGGTTCACTATACTATGATATGAAGAACAATTTAGACGGGATTTGGCAGAAAATTTTTCCAATTGAACGGACGCGGTTTCTCCTCGACGAAGTCTTTGATGGCATCGTAGGAAAGAATCCGAAGGAGGATCGGGCCGCTGTCGGGGCCGTCTACGGGGAGTCCCACGAACGACACACCAGTGTTATTCGGGGGAAATCCGTTTTCTCCGTACGGATCGGTATGGGTACCGGATGCGCACATGTGATAGAACGCGTATGAGGTCGCGGCGGCAGCGAAGAAGTGCTTGTCACCGTACGTTTTCAGGGTGAATCGGCCGTTATAGATCCTCGAGTAATTTCCGCGCATCGGGTCATTTTTCGTTGCACCAAGAAGCGGGTCTGCCCATCCCGACATGCGGGGAGGCGCCGAGCGAAGGTCAAGCCCGTACTCGTATCCGCCCGGGGCTTTCACAGTTCCCCACGCAATCGCTTTTCCGCCGTAAAGCGGAGCGACGACGAGCCGGTCAAGCAGTTCGTTTTTCCCTTGCCATTCAGGCATGCCGGAAAGCATTGTCTTTAAGAATCCGGCGTAGAACGGACCTTCAAGGATTTCTCCATCAATGGTGTTTCCAAGGTGATTTCCTGAAGGAAAGTTGATGGCTCCGACGTTACGCATGTCAAAGCCCTCATATTCGGCATTATTGTAGTCGCCGACACCTTTTATGATGAGGCGGCTCGCGTGATGCCGCCTTAGAATTGCCCTGAAAATGTCGACATTTGCGAGCACGTGCCGATTGATCATCTGGAACATCTGCTCATGGGGGAAATCGCTGCCCCGTTTCTCGATTCCATGGAGAAGCATTTTCCCGATTTTCTCAAGGATTTCATGCGCCTGCTCGCGGTGCGTGGTGCGCGCTTCCTTCAGCGCTTTTAAGAAATCCTTTTCAAGATCCGCAAATGGACGCTGGTGCGGGTCGAGCTCCGTTCTGTAGTGGAAGTTTTGTCCCTGCACGCCATCGTCGTTTGAGGCGAAAAGGTGGACCGGCATTGAGCCGTCAAGATGAAGATTTTCGCGGCGCATCATTTCGAATACGGCTTCCGCCATGCCGAGGCGCTTGTTTGTGAGTTTATCGGTGACGAACTCTTTCGCTCGTCCGCCCCAGTGCTGGTCGGTCGCGGTATGTGCCCAGATATATTTGGAGCTACGGTCGTACATAAGCGGGACATGCACATGCCCCTTCTTCTTTTTTCCATTCTCGCGAATTTCCGGATAATTCTTGAACGCTTCAAGCGCACCGGCCGAGAGGACGTCTGCCTCAGGGATCCCATTCACGAAACGGAGCCGCAGGGCGCCGCTTCTGAATTGATTATTGAATACGGCTTTCGCGAGAGGGTGTGATTTTCTCACCTGGTCTGCGAGCGCCTGACGCAAGAACATATCATCGACCGCGATGGGAGCGACGAAGACATGCGCGGAACCGCGCCTGCCGTCGTAATCCGCTTCCCGTACGGTCATTCTGAATTGAATCGCCCACGGCGCACAGATGACAGTCGTCACTGCAAGCTGCTCTCGCAGATTTTTCGGTCCGTACTGGCTCGTGAACCGTGCGAGTAACGTATCCGTCACATCTGCAGTGCTCGGGATATGGACTTCGATCTTTCTCGTGCCGATCTGCACGAACGTCGTTCCTTGTCCGATGATTTTTGAACGCGGGATTGCGCTCTCCAACTTGCGCACGACGAGCGCCTGCGCGTAATTATAGAAGCGCTGGTATTCCTGCGTTGCCACATTGGTGACCGTGGCTCTGTTCAACTGCTCCTGAATGGTGTCGATCTGTCCGTGAAGTTTTGAGGCATATTCCGTATTATGGTCTGATTCCGCTTTCGCGAGCGCCTTTTTTGCCGCTTGGAGCTTGCTCATGAGGTCGATCTGTTTCCGTTTCGTCCAGTAATTGATTTCCCAATACGCGATTGATTCAATGAGCTCTTCTTCATTTATTCCAAGGATAATGAAGATGGGGCCCGGGAATTCAAGTTCACCGTCGGGTTTGATACAAATTTTCTTCCAGCCGGAGAGGACGTTGTCGAAGGTCTCTTCGGCCGTTTGATATGCAACCTTATCCGGCGGACTTTCCCGCATGATTTTTTCGACTTCCGCCCGGTATCCCGGATCCGCGAAAATCGAGAAATTGATGTTGTCGCCTTTGACGAGCGAGCGGCCGACTTTCTGCGGTCCACCCGCTTTCTTCAGATCAAGAGAGATCAGATTCGTGAGAAAGACCGCTTTGTCGCCGCGGAATTCCGCGTCGGAGAGAGCGCGTCGCACCACGTTACCGACAATGTCCCGTCCGTGACGGGTGCCAATATTCGCACCGTTCAAGAACATGACAGGGTAATCTCCGGAATCACCATCAAAAGTAACGCGATAAGGCTTTTCGAATGATGTTTTCGGCATCCGGAATTTCGTCAGGTCGCCGAGCTCTTTTGAAGCGCGGACGCGTCCGATACCCGGAAGCGCACGGTCCTTGTTCTCTTTCGTGTGAGAGACGCCACGATGCCACGCGGCGCGTTCTTCAACCATCTGGATGGGAATGTGCGGGAAGAGGGGAGCGAACGCTTCTTTCGGATTCATGCTGACACGCACAAACCCTTGGAGCGCCTTATCCATCTCTTTTCCGTACGGACTCTCCCAAATGACGCGCCTGACGTATTCGCCGAACTTTGAGCGCTTCGGCTCGTGGCCCGGGAATGCTTCGCAGATCTTCTTATGAAGCGCGTCCATGGTTTCACGGATGAGAATCCCTCCGTTTACCAGGCGGATGATTTCCGCATTGATCGCATTCGTGATGAGCTTCTTGTCGTGCTCGGTGTTCATAAGCCGTCCCACAGTGCGCAACCGTTGTTTGCGCTGCCGCAAGGCGGCAAGCTTCAAGTTGCACAGCCGCATGAGCTCCACTTCGGGGAGATTTTTGTTCGCGATGATGAAATCGTCGATTTTTTCGTACTCGGCAGGTCCGCCCTTGGCTGGCATCCATTTGCCTTTGTGGCGGGAACCGCCGCGTGCCGGAAGATTAGGCATGCGTGCCTCAAAATTTTGTACGCGCGTAGTGGTGATGCGTGCATCTTTGAGCTCCCGTGCAAGCTTTTCAGAAAGCTCGCGCGCGGTCAAAGGATAGCCGCGCTTCGCATTTTCCCTTATCCCTTTTTCAACCTTCTCGGTAAGTTCTCGCGGAATGCGCTCACGCGCAACCTTCTTCTCACGGGTATTCATTTTTCTGCCTTTTCAAACAGCAATTTTCTGGCTTTATTCTAGCCTTTTTTGCTTTTTCAGGGGACTTGCGGCTTTGGAAAAATGTCGTATGATGTTCCCCATGTTGAGAGCACTCGTTGAAGCGGTATTGCACTCCTCTAGGAAGGAAAGATTTCCGGAGATACTCCTCATAGACAAACCTAAAGGCATCACGTCGTTTGACGTCATACGGATTCTTAAACAAAAGTACGGATTGCTAAAGATCGGGCACGCCAGAAATCTGAAGATCGGGCACGCCGGTACGCTTGACCCGCTTGCAACAGGACTTCTTATCGTCGGGATAGGAGAAGGAACAAAGCGGATGAATGAATTCTTGAAACTCCCTAAGTCGTATAAGGCTCATATCGTGTTGGGTATAAAGACGGATACCGGCGACATGGAGGGAAAAGTCATTGAGAAGAAGGCAGTCCATTCTATAGACGAGGGGTCGGTTAGAAAGATGCTCTCTGGAATGCTCGGGAAACTGCTTTTACCGGTACCCGTATACTCTGCGGTAAAACGGGGCGGTGTCCCGTTGTATAAGCGTGCGCGGCGGGGAGAGAAAGTCGTTCCTCCAATAAAAGAGATGGAGATAAAAGAGATCAAGCTTCTGGATGTCGTGCGCGAGAAAGAGCGCGTTGTTTTGCTCGTGGAAATGGCGGTGGGGAGTGGCACATATGTGCGTTCCGTTGCAGAAGAGATAGGCAGGCGACTTGGTGTTCCCGCCGTGGTCGGGGAATTGCGGCGGATGAAAATCGGAACATTTGATGTTCATATGGCGAAGAGGCTTGAAGATATATGAGGGGGAGTGGGCAGAGAAACCATATCGATTCATCCTTTCAGATAAAAGCATCAGCCTACGTTA
>CAZNJQ010000024.1:4471-10519 GCA_964573545.1 uncultured Candidatus Saccharibacteria bacterium
AGGTCGGCTCGGGAATGCTTAAGCCTACAGCTTTGCATCCCGCTCGCCCTACGTCGCTAACAAAGCAAAATAGCTTGTTTTTGAGAGGGTGGCGTGTTAGATTCTCGGTAGAAACTTTGACACAGAGGACGAGAAAATGGGTTCCCTTCGGACCATCCTTGGCGATCGGTTTTCCGAGAAGATGTACCCTAACCTCAATAGCCCGGATATCAAAAGAGCCATCGAGGGAGGGAGAAAATCTTTTCAAGAGAACTATCTTAATTGGACATATGGCTGGATCATAGACGGACGTGTGTTTCAAAGCGATGTTTTTGACGGCGGTTTGTTCTATTCGACACGTAACCCTGCGGATGGCACGGTAGTCGGCACGTTCCCGATTCTCTCGAAAGACAGAATTGCGCACGTTTCTAAGCTATTGCCCGCTGTGCGGCGAAGGGGCATTGAATTCTCGCAGACAGTGCCATGGCAAAAGCGGGTAGAGCTTCTTTTGGAGATTTCCAAAGTGGTGGAGGAGCGGTTCTGGCTTCTTGTTGCGGCGAAACAACACGAGACGGGACAGAGCCTCGCGGAAGCAATCGGAGAGACCGACGAAGAAGTTGATTTCCCACTCGCTGTGGCGATGTATCTCCAGGAGTTCCACGAAGACACACTGCTCCCGACTCCTCGTTTTTCGGGAGATTACAACGGAAAACGGTATGTTCCGCATGGTGTTTTTCTCAACGTGTGCCCGTTCAATTTTCCCGGGGCAATCCCCATGGACATGGCGTGCAAAGCACTTGCCATGGGTAATGCGTTCATCGAGAAATCGTCCGATAAATCATCGCTCTGCGGCTATCTGGTGTATGAGAGCATCGTCATGGCGTTTGAGCGGCTCGGCATTCCGCACGAGGGCGTCGTCAATTACGCGCCCGGCGGTCCCAAGGTCGTCGACATGTTTCTTGAATCTCCCGACATCGCGGGCGTCTCGTTCACGGGAAGCTCTGCGGCGCTTACGGAAATCAAAGCGAAGCATGGCACGATGCTCCGGAACGGATACCACGGCAGGGCGCCGCTTGTGTTCGGTTCCGCGGAGACGAGCGGCGTGAATATCGTCGTTGTCTGGCACGATGCCGATGTCGCACGCGCCGCGATAGAGTGCGTAAAAGCATTCATTGGGCGAAGCGGACAGAAGTGCTCATCGGCGCGAATCATTATGGTTCATAAGGAGGTGAAAGCGCTTTTTGACAATCATCTCTTGTGCGAACTCAATAGAATTCGTTTTGGAGACGCTCTCGAAGGGGCGGATACGGGACCTGTTATCACCGAGGATGCAGGCAGGGTAATCAGGCAGAAGATCGACAAACTTTTCTGCCATAGTATCGCTGCCACCAGTCAGGCGCTTCATGTGGGTTGTGCCGGAAAAGAGCTCTCAAAAATCAATTCATTTCCCCGTTTTCTGGATATTTCAGGGGAGGTCTTGAAAGACATAAATCTGGCGCGGGAGTTCATGAACACGGAAATCTTCGGGCCTGTCACATCTGTTATCGCTGTTCCCGATATTGATGCGGTGAAAGGACTCTGCGAGCTCTCGGATTACGCGTTGACCGGCGCCTGTTTTACTGCTGATATAGAAGTTCAGCTTGCGCTCTCGAATGTCATCCCTGCGGGCAACCTCTATCACAACCGCAAATGCACCGGTGCGCTCGTTGAAACGGAGTGCTTCGGCGGCTTGCGCTCACTCTCGTCTCCGTCGGGGATAAAAGGGAAACAAGCGCTTGCGCTTTTCGGTTCTCAGCAGACAGTTTCCGGCTTTTATGATCCATCATGGGGTGCCGAGGAACGCGAAGAATTCGTGAGGCGGATGCAATCCGAGCTCGGTGTCGTTTTCTCAAAAGCGTAATATAGGTAGAGATGCCCGTGTGTTTTCACACGGGCTTTTTTATTTGAAGCATTACTTTTTATGTATGAACGGAACGAAGGAAAAACCGGGGTATTCTTCCTCTCTAAACTCGTTTCCCCCTTGTTTTATAATAAGAAAAATCGAATCATGGACAGGCATGACGATCCTGCCGCCGATACTGAGCTGCTCTTTCCAGGCTGCGGGAACTTCTTGTGCGGATGCGCCGGAGATAATGCAATCAAATGGCGCTTCTTTCGGGAGCCCGTCTTCTGCGTTGATCGAAAGCACGGTAACGATTCCCTTTTGTATAAAATCGTAGCGGGAGATATTTTTCTCTCCCATCTCTTTAAGCTCAGGGATGCGCTCAATACCGATTACCGTGCCTTCTGTCCCCACGATATGCGCGAGAAGCGCGGTCTGCCATCCGGAACCGGAACCGACATCAAGTACTTTGTCGCCTCGTTTTGGCTGGAGCAATTCCAACATAAATGCCACCGTGTAAGGCTGAGAAATTGTTTGTCCGTGGCCGATAGGGAGGGCGGAGTCTTCGTATGCTTCGTCTGCGTATGCGACGGGGACGAAGTTTTTCCGGTCGATATCCTCGAATGCCTCAATAAGAGCGGGAGTTTTTAATACACCCTTGTGGATTAATGCCGTGACAAGGTGTTTCATATTCCTATCCATATAGCAATTATATACAAGTCTGGGGGATTTATTCCTCTTTTTATGATGTGGATAAAAATGTGGAAAAATTGTTAAAAGGATAGTCCTTCTTTTTGCATCCGTCGATACGGTCTGCCGCCACAGAAAAAAGACAGCCACGGTAGACTGTCTTTAAGGGTCGGGGAGGAGATGGTCGCCGCGCTCGTAGGCCATATGACGGGCCTCGCGCACCCGCTCCTCTTCTATTGCCATCCGGAGCTTTCTTGACTTAGCTTCTTCGGCTGCCTTTCTGTCTTCTTTATTTTTCTTCCTTCGCCTGCGGCTTCGCCTGGAGAGTTCGCTTAATATATCGTGAAAAAGTTGTTCTCGTTCTTCCGCGCCGAGCCTTAGTTCTTTTAAAACAGACCGTGCGGCGTGCGGCGCATTATATCCTCCCCGGATTTTGGCGGCCGCTTCATCGGCGAGCGTCCGAATATCCGGCATGACGATTCTCCCGTACTGCTTCCTAACTTATATCGTCCATAGCCCGTAGTGTCAAACAAAAACAGCTCCTTATGCGAGCCGTAAGACACTCGACCTTTTTCTACGGAATGTCGTAGAATGCCTTAAAATAAGGATTCCACGACTTCTTTCACGTCTTGTCCGTCCGCTTTCCCTTTCAATTCCTTCATAATTGCTCCTATTAGCATGCCGACCTTTGATGTATCGGCGATATTGAGTTCTTTCTTTTTTATTTCTGCGATTTTCCGTATCTCATCTTTACCCATCATCTTCGGCATGTATGCTTCAAGATACGAGAGTTCCTCGGCTTCTTCGCGAGCAAGCTCTTCGCGGCCTCCTTTTTTAAAATGTTCGATAGATTCCTTCCGTTGCTTAATGAGGCGTCCAATGACAGTGATGACGCCTTCATCCTCGAGCGTCTCGTCGGGTTTCCGCCGTTTTGCCACGAGCTCGTTCGTGACTGCCGCAAGAATATTCCGCAACGCGTTGAGTCGCACTGCATCCCGTTCCCGCATCGCTTTTTTTACTTCGTCTTTGATCGATTGGTGGAGCATACTGACACAGTAATGGTCAATTATACCACATAGGAAGGTATCGTGGCAAAACCTCCTCACGACACGCCCCTCCGAATAGTGTCAAGAGCGCATGCTATACTCGGAGCAATGATAAAACCAGTATTTTTCACAAACTTTTTTGAGCAGAAAAAAGCGATTGAATCCTTGATCAGGGAGTCTCGCGCAAATACGTCGTTTTACCTGTTCCTTTCGATTGCTGCCTTTATCTCCACGCTTGGTTTTATGGTCAACAACGCCGTTGTTATCAGCGGCGGCATGCTCGTTGCCCCGCTCCTTATCCCGATCCTTTCTTTGGGGATGGGAATCGCGATGTCGAGTATGGGCGCAATCGGCCGCGCAATGAAAACGCTTGCAAAGTCAGTCGTGACGGTCTTCCTTATTTCGTTCCTTACCGCGTTCTTTTTGAGCGGGACGGGAACCGCGATCACCGAACAGATGAAGTTTGCGAGTGACCTTAATATCATTACATTTCTTGTTGCATTTGCATCGGGTATCGTCGCGGCATACTCCGTCGTCAAGGAAAGTACGTACTCCGTACTTCCGTCCATTGCGGTTACGGTCTCTCTCCTACCGCCACTCTCCGTCGTTGGTATCGCGGCCTCCCTCTTCTCAAAAGATCTGTTCGCAAGTTCCTTTACGCTGTTTCTTGTAAACTTCCTGGGAATCGTCGTTGCGAGCACTATTGTGTTCGCCTTGTTCGGGTTCTCCGGTCTCCAGAGCATCCAGGAGCGAAGGCTTGCCGAAGAGCGCGAAGAAGAAAGACGGCAGAGGGAAATGAAAGAAATCGTGCGCCATGGAGGCGTGAGGCGATAGCCCGCATCCTCTCCTTCTTGTATCATTGAGAATATACCCGCTTTCGCCGTGTGCCGAGGCGGGAAATGTACTCTATGAACTCCGGAAAAGACTGGTACCTACTGCCACCCGCTGAAATAGAGCGGCTTCTCGGGAGCGACACCGCTTCCGGCCTCTCGGATAAGGAGGCAGTGGAACGGTTGAAAAAATACGGAAAAAACGATTTTGGCGAAGCGCGCAAAGACCATCTTCCGCGCATCTTTTTGCGCCAACTCGAAAATCCGCTCGTGTTGATACTTTTTGCAGCCGGTGTTGCGACTTTTTTCCTCGGTGCGCGCATTGATACGATAGTTATCTTTGCGGCGCTTGCGATCAATATCGGCATCGGAATGTTCCAGGAAGGGCGCTCGTCCGTGGCGTTCGAAAAATTAAAACTATTGCAGGAGAAGCGCGCGGTCGTGCTTCGTGGCGGCATGAAGCGCGAGGTATCGGCGGAGAAGCTTGTACCTGGCGATATTGTCCATCTTGAATCAGGGCAGGCTGTTCCCGCAGACATTCGTCTCATTGAAGCAAACAATCTCCTTATCGACGAATCGCTTCTCACTGGTGAATGGGTTCCGGTCAGTAAAGAACCGGAAGCTTTTCGTGTGTCCCCGGGCATGGCAAAGCCGATCGCGGAACAGGGGAATATGGCGTGGATGGGGACGCTTGTTGCTGGCGGCATCGGAAAGGGGGTTGTCGTCGAGACAGGACCGAGGACTCAGGCGGGACTTATTGCGGAGAGTCTTCGCGAATCCCATGCCGGAGAGACACCGCTTCAGAAAGCCATCAAGCGGCTCGCGCATACTATTTCCATCGTTATCATCGTCATCATAGTGGCGCTTGCTGCGCTCGGCGTGTATCGCGGCGAGGGTATATGGGAAATGTTTTTTGTCGCCGTTGCCGTTGCGGTTGCCGCTATCCCCGAAGGGCTTCCGGCCGCAGTGACGGTCGTTCTAGCGCTCGGCATGGAGGCCATCCTGAAACGTAAAGGGCTCGTGAGAAATCTCCTCGCCGCCGAGACCTTAGGCAGCACGACGGTGATACTTACCGACAAAACAGGGACGCTCACTGAGGCACGCATGAGCGTCGCCACGGTGGTTACCGCCAATGAAGCGGCTACGCGAACGTATCGCATAGATGATGCACCACTTCTCCCTCCGGGAAGCGCTCGGGCCGTTTTGGAATACGCGATTCTCGCAGCGGATGCATTTATCGAACCCGGGACGCCCGGGAAAGACATCGTCCATATTAAAGGGAGGCCCGTCGAGCGGGCAGTCGTCCACGCAGGGCTTCTCTCCGGCGTTTCTCAGGACGCGCTCAAAAAGATGTACGTACAGAAAGATTTTCTACCGTTTGATTCGGCGCGCCGTTTCTCTGCCGTGCTTTTTCGGAAGAATGGAGCACCCCTTTCCAGGATGGTCGTTGTCGGCGCGCCGGAAGTATTTTTCGACGCTGTTACCTCTTTGGGTGATACCGTATCCCGAATCCCCAGCAAAGATGACATAGCGGCACTCCAGGAATTTCAAGACAAAGCAAGCGCACAAGGGCTTCGTCTCGTCGCAGTCGCGTATAAAGATACGCACTGCAAGACGCTTC
>CAZNJQ010000025.1:0-10509 GCA_964573545.1 uncultured Candidatus Saccharibacteria bacterium
TCCCCGGTGATTATGACGGCGTAATGGGTGTGCCGATTAGTTTTTTGGATAAATATAATCCTGACCAGTTTATCCGGTGTGAAAAAGGGACTGGTACGGCAATCGTAAATGGACACGAGCATGCGATAAACGACGGCTTTGTGGTTCTGGTTCCTGCCGGCGCGAAACACAATATCATAAACACATCAGCCGACGCAGAGATGAAACTCTACACGCTCTATGCTCCCCCGAATCACAAAGACGGCGTGACTCATAAAACGAAAACAGACGCGGAAGCGGACGAAGAACATTTCGACGGCGTGACTACCGAATAACGGCAGCGTACTCGGATATGTGCACATAAAAAAGCCGCTTGCGTGCCCTATCGGGGGCGCAAACGGCGAAACAAAGAATCGGAGACTATGCCGATTTCTTTCCAGGACTTTTCAACTTCTTTTCTCTTTGGTATTCTTCAATCTGGTTTCGCACCATAACAGCGCGGCTAACATATCTTCCTTTGGTGCCATCGGGGTGTGGGACGTATGTCGAGCTCCAAAGGAAGAAGACTTCATACCCTGAAGTATTTTGCGCCATCGCGAATTTATCGCCCAGATCGGTCGTGATTCCGAGATCTTCTTTCACCTTCTTATGGAATAAATCACTAAGCTCGCGCGAAAGCTCGGAATACCGCATCACGCTAACATCGATAAAATGGATCATCAGCGAATCCTTGAACGGGGAGAGCGTTTTGAACTTCGTGTACAAAGACTCATCCTCTCGGACGGTCCTCAATAATTTGAGCCATTCAACTTTGTCTCCCGCCTGGAGATTCTGCCCGAGTAATCCAACACGGGATGCAAGCCTCGTCGGGCCGCTGAAATATCCTCCCTGAACACTATCGACAGCTTCCGCGGCGCGCATGATTTCTTCGTGCTTTTTGAAACCGGAACAGACATGGTCGTAGAGTGCGTTGAAATAAGCCTCAAGGCGTTCCCCGCGCTCCTGGTCCCGTGCGCAATCGGTCATGCCGTCAGACATCGTATGCCTTCCGTGTTGCAGTGTCTGACGCCTTTATATCACAATGTGAAGCGACAGTGCAAACTTTTTATATACGCACCGCGTTGAGCTTTCCGCGCTATGGCGTACAATGGTAGATACCTGTGAATGACCATCTTCCAGTAGGAATCTATGTACTGGAATAACGACGTTCCGTTTTCTTTCACACTACTCTAATGGCGCATGAGACAAAAAGCGAAACAGGCGTTCCCGTCGTATTGAGCCGAACGCTGGGCGTTTCAGAGGTCACTCTTCTTGGGGTCGGCGCACTTTTAGGCGGAGGAATTTTTACGCTCCTAGGGCATGCCGCCGGACTCGCGGGTGGCGGACTTATTTTCGCCATACTCTTGGGCGCCTTCATATCATTCCTCAACTTAAATTCGTACGTCTCACTTGCGACGACATTTCCCCAGGCTGGCGGAGGATACAACTGGGTACGCGCCGGTTTGGGAGAACTTCAGGGATTTATGGCGGGATGGTTTTCCTGGATGGGAAGCTCTGTCGCCTGCTCGCTCTACGCAGTTTCGTTCGGCTTCTTCGCATCGGAGTTTATTTTCTCTTTTCTGAACATTCCCGTACTTCTGATGCCGCGAAGCTCATGGGTTATTTTCTTCGCGCTCTCTGTCGTTATTGTGTTCAGTTTCGTCAATTATCGCGGCGTCAAATTCTCGACCAGGAGCGGCGGCTACCTTGCGCTTTTTGTTCTCGCCATCCTTTTTCTCTATATCATATTCGGGTTCAAGCAAATCCTCGAAGCGCCGGCGCTGTTCCAGAAAAATTTCACCCCCCTTCTGCCGCTCGGTCTCGTCGGCGTAACCCAAGCCGCGGCGCTTTTCTATATCGCCTTCGAAGGCTCGGAAATCCAGGCGCAATCGGGCGAAGAAGCAAAAGACCCCGCGCGCGTCCTCAAAATAAGTCTCTTCGGTTCATGGTTCATCATCACAACACTCTATCTTCTGATATCTGCCGTCATCACTGGTGCCACCGACGGTCTGGGTGATGCCTCATGGAAATTTCTGGGATACGCGAACGAGCGAGCAATCATTGAATCGGCACAACAATTTCTCCCCTTCGGATACATCCTCATGGTCACGGGAGGACTCATCGCGAACGTGGGAGCGTTGAACGCCACCATTTATTCCGCGTCACGCGTTCTCTTTGCGATGGCACGCGATAAGTTCGTCTGGCAGAAGCTCGGCGCGATCCACAGCGCGAACAAGACGCCGTATCTGGCGCTCCTTCTCTCGTCCGTATTTATCGCGATCGTTGTTATGTTCCTACCGCTCAAAGATATCGCGAGCGCCGCCGACATCCTCTTCATAGCGTTGTTCCTCCAGCTCAACGCGGCATACATCGAGCTTCGCAGAAAAAAGCCGGAAGCTCGCTGGCAATATGTGGTCCCGTTCGGCGTGACTATGCCGATTATTGCGATCATTCTCTATATCATTCTTGGTATTTCGCTCTTTCACGTGAGTGCCATCGCCGTGTACTTCACGGTAGTCTGGCTCCTTCTGGGGCTCGTCAATTATCTGGGATATACGCGCGTACGGCGAGAAGAGGACCTGGAAAGCGAGGTCCGATACGAGCACACGACGCGTTTCAGGCAAAAATTCGGATACCGCGTGATATTCCCTGTTGCCCGTGGAGATGACACCCAAGCGCTCTCGCAAATCGCGCTTGCGATGGCAAAAGAAAAAGAAGGAGAGCTCCTCGCGCTTCACATCCATGAAGTGCCGCCGTCCCTGCCGCTTGATGTAGCGTTCAATAGCGAGCAGGAGAAGCGGATACTTAATGCGATCGAAGACGGAGCAACGCGCCAAAAATCAAATGTCGAGACGCGAATCGTCTCGGCGCGCTCAGTTTCCGACACGATCCTTGAAACCATCCGCGTGGAAGACGGAGACCTTCTGGTTATGGGATGGAACGGCTACATCGACACAAAAGGGTTTATCTTCGGAAAGAAAGTAGACACTATGCTCCACCGCGCGAAATGCGACCTTGTCGTCGCAAAAATACGTCCGCCCGCCTCTATTAGGAAAATCTTTATTCCCGTCCCTGTCGATAAAAACCCGAACCTGAGGTTCACCGGCATGGTGGCATCCGCACTCGCGAAATGCTACGGAGCAACCGTCACTGTCGGCATGGTCGTTCCCGAGGCGACGAGAAACGGCGTGTCGCTCCACTATAGAGCGCTCCTTCAGGATTATGTTGATGAGCTCAAATTCAAAACTCCGGACGCGCCGGAGCTTACGGTCCTCTATTCCGATAATATCGTCTCCGCGATCCTCAAAGAAGCCGCTTCGCACGATGTCATCATCATGCCCGCGGATCGCGGCAGGATCACACATGCAGTCGGCATGGGGTCGATCCCCGAACAGGTCGCCAAACACGCGAAACAGACCGTCATTATGGCGAAGGGCTACCGCGGCATCATCCAGCCATTTTCAGATTACATCCGTTCGAGACTTTAATTCTCCTTGAACTTTTACGGCAAACCGGATACCATCAAGATATGAATAAAAACTCTCATTTCGGGTCCGGCGAAGCTCGTCCGGAACAGGGGCGCGAAAAAGTGGGTGCACAAACAGAGAAATTCCCGAGGGTATCCGCCGAAATCGATGCGTTTGTTGCGGAAATATCTGAGCTCGTGGAAAAGTTAAAGAAAAAAGAAGAAAATATACCCCAAGAGAATCTCGACACAGCCAAAACAGAGAGCGCTCTGGCCCAGATTACCATGTCCATACAGGGAGCAGAGATGGAATTGAGAAAATTGAAACACCTTAAAGAGGATTTGGAAGCGTCAGAAATCCACATAAAAAATCTCCGTAGGGAAGCGAAGAAATTCGAAGACTAAGGCCTGTCTCATTTTTGTACCATTGACAGCGCCCTCCTCAAACGTCACAATGGTTGACAGAACCAGAAAGGATTTTTGCATGCCGATTTCTGACGACGCACGCCTTGGACAAGAACGGAAAAACATCGCCGACGGTGCACTCGCGCGAGCCCTTGAAGAATGGAAAAAAGCGCCTGCGGATGAGAGAAGCATGCGAGCCACGACAGTGCTCGCGCACATCGGCTCGATGGGATTGAAGTTGAAGGACGTCGTAACAGACCTTGACGAAGCGCAACGAATCCGGAACGACGCACAGAAAAAGTAAAAAAGACAAATCAATTTAAAAACTCGTGGGCAACACGAGTTTTTGTTTTGCGTGACACTGCGTTAAAAAATTCTCTTATCCATTATACGATGCTGGCGAAGCGCGTCGTAATAAAACGGCGCAAGCCGCGCGAGATAGTCGTCACATGCGTCGAACGGGACGACGTCCTCGCGGATAAATATGCATGCCGAGTATATCGGCACTTCGATACCGAAATCGTTGAAATCGCGAACTTTCAGAAATCTCGGGTCTTTCATTGCGACCGAAACCTCCCTCTCGAGCTTTTCGTGGAGCATTGAGAGTTTCTTTTCTTCCGCAGTGAATCCGCCCTCGCCTACCCTGCTTTTCAAAATTGCGAGGTATGGACCGACCGTCTTCATGTATTCAGAGAGAGTTGCGTAAGGATTCTTCACGAACTCTTCCACAAAAACATCACGGAGGCCTTCTTCGAGACGTGACAATGTGCCCTCAAGCCGCGATACTGTATTTTCGATAGCTTGGATAGACTGAAGCTCTGCTTTCCTTGCAGTAACCCTCTTGTCAAAGATATTGATAAATAAACCTAAAAGCACGGCGGATGCGACGAAGGCAAGAACGACATCTCCGGACTTTTTCATACCCCATCCCTACTTCATTGAGCGAAACATCTGGGCCAAGTCTAAATAAACGTGCACCCCAGGTCAAGCCACTACATTGTTCTGTGTTCCAGAAAAAGATATAATTAAACATTATTCTTATCTATCATTTAAAAGACCATGAGTGTATTGAGAATCGCAATTGCATCATTATTTATACCAGTCGTGCTCTTCGCACAAGGAACTGCCTTACCGCAAGCCGGATTTACGCCGGAAAGTCCGCTGTATTTCCTCGACAGACTCGGTGAAACAGTGCGGGAATTCCTTACGGTGAACCGGGACGCCAAAGCACGCTTGCAGATAACGTTCGCCGCAGAGCGAGTCGCCGAAATTAAAATCATACTGGAAGAGCGCGGTGTTGATGCTCCCGGGCTAGAGGTGGCATCGTCACGACTCCAGGAAAATCTCGCGAAAGTATCGTCAATTGTCGCGGATAAAAAAGCGAAGGGAGAGGATGTCTCTGCTCTCGCAAAAGAACTCGACGATGAATTCGAGACTCCGAAAGCCGCACTTGAACAAGCATTTAAAGAGCATAAAAATACCTTGAAGGCTCAGGAAAAAGATCTTCGCGAAAAACTGGGCGCCGCACGGGAAGCCGGTGATGCCGCAGAGGTAGATTCCCTCGTGCAGCAATTAGAGAAGGTTAAAGCGGACAGAAAACTCCTGGAATCCGAAAAAGATGCGCAAGAAAAAGCGTTGCATGCAGAGGAATCAAAAATCGAAAAAGAAATGGAGCGGAAAACGGAAGCAGAGAAAGCGATAGCGGATGCTCTGCGGGAGAAGCAGGAGAAGTTGGCTGAGGCGACAGCGGGTAGCGTGCAAGTCCCGGTTGATGCTTTGGTAAAATTTGACAGACTCCTCGCGCAAGCGAAAGAGCTCTTCGGCAGAGAAAACTATCGGGGAGCAAAACAGCTCGCAGAACAGGCTGAAGAAAGTCTCGAGGAAATAGATGAAGCAATTGAAGAAACCGAGCAGGCTGAAGACGAGGAAAATGAGATGAGGGACAACGAGGAGAAGGAGGCATGGGAAGAAGAGGAGAGAGAGGATGAGGCACTGAAAGAAGAAGCGGAAAAAAGCGTAGACACATTGAATAAAGAAATCGACGAGATAGAAAAAAGCATGGAGGAAGCGGATTAGTCCGCAAAACAGGGCAAATCGCCGCCTCGGGGTGACCCGGAACGGCGATTTTGGTTATACTATAGAACACCATATGAACGACTATGCCTATTTGAGAGAAAAAATACGGGAGGTCCAAAATTATCCGACTCCGGGGGTTAATTTTAAAGACATTGCCCCCCTTCTTGAAGATACCGGCGCATTCCGAGATGCCATACGCGGCATAACGGATTTTTTCAAAGGCAAAAAGATAGATAAGGTCATTGGTATTGAATCGCGCGGATTCCTTTTGGCATCAAGCACTGCATACCTCTTGGGTGCCGGACTTGTCATGGTGAGAAAAAAAGACAAGCTCCCGTTCAAGAAAATCACGCGTGCGCACAGTCTCGAATACGGCAAGGGTATTTTGGAAATCCACATCGATTCCGTACTCCCCGGAGAGAAAGTCATCGTCATAGACGATGTATTGGCGACAGGAGGCACTGCGGAGGCTGCGATAAAATTGGCAGAAACGCTTAAGGGAGAGATCGTCGGCGCCGGATTCCTGCTTGAATTGCCGCTCGGCGGACGCGAAAAGTTAAGCCGCTACGACGTTCGTTCTTTGATACGATATTGATGTGCCGCATTTCTAGAAAAGCCAACCTCGCACCCGGAAAGCTGCTGGTGCAAAGAAAGGGTTGACTTTTTATCGCGGCATGATACAATGGAGCACAATCAAATCAAGTCTCGAAGAAGAGAAACGGAGTCGGGTTTTGTCCTTCAATATTCTCTGGTTTGAGTATTTACTAAGTCATTTCTTTAACACAATGCAGAAAGGAACGATTGCTCGGTTAACTGACCGAGGATTCGGTTTCATCTCTCGTGAAGGTGAGGAAAAAGATCTCTTTTTCCACGCGAATGAGCTCCAAGGAGTTCAATACAACGACCTTCGAGAGGGAGACCCGGTTACATTCGACGTTGTAGAAGGTCCTAAGGGACTTAACGCAACGAACGTCAAAAAAGCGTAACCACAAACACACAACGCACCGCTTCGGCGGTGCGTTGTGTGTTTGTATCTCCTTGTTGTGCGCCATATAGAAAAAATCCCGGTGAAACCGGGATTTGTTGTTCTTGTTGATCACTGTTAGTCATTCAAGCGGGATACCGCGCCGCATGGTGTTTTCCGTGACAACTTTCGATACGGGAAAAAATGAGAGGAGGTAATCCCATCCGCCGGCTTTGGTGCCATTACCCGACATCCCGAAGCCTCCGAACGGCTGCCTCCCAACCTGCGCTCCCGTAATCTTCCGATTGACATAGATATTCCCTGCGCGAAGCCCTTCTTTCGCACACTCAATGTGCTTCGGGCTCCTCGAGTATACACCCGCGGTGAGAGCAAACTCGGTATCGTTCGCAAGCGAAAGTGCTCCTTGGAACGTTGAGACGCAGAACACTGAAAGCAAGGGGCCGAATACTTCCTCCTGTGCGAGGCGCGAACTGAAGCCTACGTGGTCGAAGATTGCCGGCGGTACGAAATATCCCCTTCGCTCTGTGGAGTCGGAGATACTCCCCTCCGCAACCAGACGACACCCTTCGTTATGTGCATGCGCTACATATGAGCGGAATTTCGCCACAGCTTCTTCGTCGACGAGGGGCCCCACTTTGTTCTTCGGGTCCTCCGGCGAGCCGACGTGGAGACTTTTTACCCGTTCGGAAAGGCGCTTCATGAATGTCTCGTACCGTTTTCCGTCTTCTCCTTTGTCGTCGACGACGATAAGGCGCGAGCACGCGGAGCATTTCTGCCCGCTGAACCCGAATGCGGAATCGCATACGCCGACAACCGCATCGTCAAAATCGGCATCAGAGTCCACAATTATCGCATTCTTTCCTCCGGACTCAAGCGCAAGCGAGCGCTTTTCATGCCGCTCTCGAGGCGGTATATGTGAAAGCCCCGACGTGTTGAACTCCGCAATGGCGCGCTGTATGTCCTGTCTCACCTTGTTTGAGCCGGTAAAAGCGACGGCAGACACCGACGGGTGCCTCACGAGATAGCTTCCCGTGTCACCATATCCCGGAAAAAACTGAAAGAGTTCCCGCGGGATGTCCGCTTCATAGAATGTCCGTGCGATATGATACCCCGTGATGGACGATTGCTCGGACGGTTTGTATAAAACCGCGTATCCCGAGACCAGCGCGGCGGCTGCAGGCCCCACCGAAATTGCGAGCGGAAAATTCCACGGCTGGATCGAAGCGCATATCGGAAACGGATGCGCAGGAATATATGCCGCGCTATTTTTCTCTCCACGCGGAGAGTGAAGCGTCTTATTCGAGAATTCTTCAAGGAAGGGAGCATAGAGCGCATACCACCGGATAAGATCGATCGCTTCGGAGACTTCCGCATCAGCTTCAGGAGCGGATTTCCCGACTTCAAGCATCATAAGCGCGACAAAGAAGAATCGCCGCTCCCGGAACTTTTCTGCGACACGCATGAGATGCGCACCGCGTTCCGCATATGATGCGCGCATCCATTGCTTCAGAGTCTTCCCTGTTTCAAGAGCGTGGATTCCGCGATCAATATCACACGGGCGCGAGAGCGATACGTGGCCGATGATCTCGTCCGTATGGGACGGATTACGGCGCGTGATGAGAGTATTGCTCCTGCACTCATAATTTCCTGCAATGACAGGATATGTCTGCCCTAAAACCATGGCTCGCGCGAAATGAAGCGCATCGCCGATTTTATCCCATACGCGAAGCTCGGGGTCAGAGAAATCAGACAAGGGTTCATTCGTGAAATCAGGGATTGTGATGGTGGGCATTGGTTTCCTCCTTTTCAGCCCAGAAGCCGGCGCAGAAAGCCGTCGTTCGACGTGTTTTCAAGGATACGGCGGGCACAATATGCCATGCCTTCAGCCATTGCCCCAACCGGGACATACACGAGGACTGGAAGGCCTTCTTTGCAGAGCGCTTTGCGCACGGGTTCGCCCAGGCCATAGAGGACCTGGAACATGAGATGCGCATCGGAGAGAAGTCCGAGCCCATCCATGATTCCCCTCACGTACGCGATACTCTCCGGATTATGTGTCGCAGGAGAGACGTACAAGGTCTTCCAGTGACACGCGAGGAATGTAAACACGCGCTCGAAATTCCGGTCCGTCTCCTCCTTTTTTGTGAATAGAGGGACGGGCCAGTTATTCTGTGCGGCGAGCGCCACTTCGGTGTCCCAGTACGCGCCCTTTACAAGGCGAATTAAGAACGGCGCACCTCGCGTACGAGCTGTTTCGACGAGCCGTATCGCCGAGGCAAACGCATCTCTCCGATACGCCTGAAGCGCTATACCAACCAATTCCGTGCGCTTGAAACATTCCTGCGAAACAACCTCACAAAAAATATCTTCGACGAGGTGACGGAATGCATACTGTTCGGCATCAACTGTCACGAACGCATGATATTTTTCCGCAAGACACAGAAGCTCGGAAAGGCTTAGAGAAACGCGCCGTTTACTTTCCGCGTAATTCTCGGGACTGAAGAACGGATACAAAGAAGAAAGTTTGACCGATACATGGAAGGGCTCTTTTGGGGAACCGCCGCCGTTTTGTATTGCAGAGCGGTACAGCTCCAGAAAATGGCGCGCTTCCCGTTCGGACGTCACAGATTCGCCGAGAAAATCGACGGAAATGCGAGCGCCCTCCTTTTTGTATCCTTTCTTAAGCGAGGCAAGCGTGGTTTCGTCTCCGACCATAAAGTGCGGAGCGAGCTTTTCGTATATAAGCCACACAAGCGCCCGTGCCGCGCCGTATTCCATTCCAGGGAGGGCGAACAAGCGCGAGACGAGTCGCAGAAGAGTCGGGACAGTACCTTCCCCGGAAGCGACAAGCTCAGTGAAATGTCCGCATATCTCGCGCGGCGAATAAAGCGCCGGCAGAACATCGACGAATTCAAGCAGCTTCATGCGAAGCCCGGGGTCATCGCCTGCCATCCGCAAGAGCAGCACGGGCAGCGAAAAGCGGTGGCGCGATTTTCGTATCGCGCGTTCAAAATACGGCGCATCCAAGAGGACGGTATTACACGCCTTCGATTTTGCCTGCATTACACATGTTCTCAAGGGACTATGCTATTTTTAAGCTATAAAACAAAGGGCACGAAGTCAACCGGAAAGGGTCCTATGCCGCGCGCCGCGCATGGTTAATTCCGCGGTTTATCGATAGGTGATATACTGAATGCAAGACAAAGGATGTGAAACGTGCGCGTGCGGAATTTTTAATAAAGGTCGTACATTTATCACTTAAAGAGACATAACAATCGTATGGGATTAAATCCTAAGGCATTGGGACTCACCGTGGGAATCCTCGCAGGCGGTGTGTGGCTCGTCTTTATGGGAGTATCGCTCCTCACAGGATTCCTCGATCAGACCGTGCAGGGAGTGGGCGCCCTTCATCCCGCTTTTTCATACAGCTGGACCGGTCTTCTGTGGATGGTCGCACTCCACCTCGTCGCAGGATTCATCTGGGGATACATCATCGGATGGACGTACAATCGCTTCAATAAATAAGCGGGTATTTTTTATCGTTCATAAAAACGCACGG
>CAZNJQ010000026.1:0-9932 GCA_964573545.1 uncultured Candidatus Saccharibacteria bacterium
GCCGGGCGATTTCAACCGTGCGGCGCACTACTCAGACGTAAAAAGCGCGAACGGGTTCATCTGCGGCCCGCGCACGGAGTGACTTATTTACAAAACACCACCCCGAGAACATACTTAAGGAATGCACGAAAGGCCACGCACGCCGGATGATAAAAACGGGGAATCTCGCCCAGAGACGCTGTCGCGTCGGGAGTTTTTAATACACAGCGGACGCGCTCTCTTTTTGGGGGTACTCAGTGCGAGTATTGTCGGAAGTGAGCTACGTCACGCACTGGCGGCAGAGGTAAAAGAAGGAGATTCTTTACCTGAAGGGTTGCGCAGGCTCAGGAAAGAAACGCTCACGGCATATGAAGAGCAATTTGCTTTTCACATCACAAGAAACGACGGGTCGTCGGGTTGGGAGAACGGATGGGGAGAGAGCGGCGGCACGACAGCGATGATATCTTTGGATTCTGTCGATGAAATTATCGCGCAAAAACCACGCCAACTTCTCATTGCGCACACGCACCCTGTCGTCGGGGCATATTACGCCCGGGTAATTTCAAGTGAAGAGAGTAAACGCATCCGAGAATCCGAAAATCCGCACCTCTCGATACCGCCGAGCTTTCAGGACATCATGTCAGCCGTCGGATTCGAAGCCCGATATTCAAACACTGAGACAAAAATAGAAAACGCCGCGATTGACCCTTGGGGTGTATGGAAATTCGAGGTGGACGCAGGACACCCATTCGCGCACGACGTGCTAAAGCGGAAACAAGCGCTCGAAAGCGGTGTTCGGAAACTTGATGCGAATAAAAGCGTTGAGCGTTTTAAATCAAACGATGGCGATTTCTTCGCCTTGCCGCCGGCGACGAAAGAAGAATTTCTTTTGGTTTTGGAAACCCGTGCACTGGGAACCATTGATGAGGAAGCGCGGGCGATAGTCGGAGAAACACTGACGCTTTTGCGTGATTTTGAAATTCGTTACAAAAAAACCTTCGACGCACTGAATACGCGGGCGCTTGAATACATGAAAAAGTCGGCACTCGAGGCACCGCGAGAAGAAGATGCTGCCACCATGGCAAAGGAATACGCGGCCTTAGGCGCGCATGTATCATTCACGCCATTCCATGCAATCGAGAGTTCCCGCTGATATATTCAGCTTCTATATTCTTCGTTTCCCGTGAAACGCACGGTGAATGTCTTTTAAGTGCTTATCGGTCACGTGAGTATACACCTGTGTCGTCGCAATATGCGCATGCCCCAAAAGCGCCTGCACACTCCGAAGGTCGGCGCCGTTTTCAAGAAGGTCAGTGGCAAATGAGTGGCGTATGATGTGCGGGGTCACTTTTTTATCGATACCTGCCTTTATCGCATAGTATTTTATGATGCGCTCGACAGAGCGGGAGGTGAGACGCATAGAAACATTTGACATGTGCTTGTCCGCCAAAGCCTTGGCGCCGGCGGAACCTTTACCATTTGACTTTGAAATGCGAACAAACAAAGCATCGTCGACGTCCATTCTTTTGTCTAAATATTTTTTGAGCGCATCCTTTGCGCGCGCCGAGAGAAACACGAGGCGCACTTTCTCTCCTTTGCCGCGCACGGAAAATTCGTCACGTTTCAGGTCAATGTATCGCGACAGGGCACAGAGCTCTGAAACCCGAAGCCCTGTCGAGAACAAAAGCTCAAGCATCGCTTTGTCGCGGAAGCCCCGAAGGGTGTCGGCATCGGGCGCCTTAAGCAAGCGCCCGAGCTCCTCCCCCGAGATAAGATCTAAACTCCGGTCACCCGCTTTCGCAAGCTCGATCCTATCCGGTGAGATAACGGCGTCTCCGCGCTTCAGGAGGTATTTAAGAAATGACCGAAGTGCGATAAGGTAATAATTTTGCGTTTTCTTTTTTAGCGTTGTGTTGCCGTCCGGCCGCTTTACGCTCTGGCGGTTCAAAAAAAGACGGTACCGCCGCACGAGGTCTTCGGTAATGTCTTCCGGCGCGCCAACTCCGGCAAATGAGAAAAAATGCGCAAGGTATCTCCCGTAATTTTCGACGGTCTTCAAGCTTCTTCCCTTTTCAATTTCAAGGTACTCCAGAAATTCTCTCTGTCTCTTCTCAAGGGTGCTCATAGAATATATCCTTATTTTACGAAATGCGTGCGCGTCGCACAATATTATCCTGAGCGGCAACATTATTTGACAAAAACACGTATGTATGCTAGGATAAGGGGCATAGAAGGTTGTATACCAACCACCGTGATATACTGTGAACCATGATTTCAAAAAAGCACAAGGAAACCATTGTTAAAAAATTCGGCGTTCATGAAAAAGACACCGGCTCCGCCGAGGTGCAGGTTGCGTTTTTAACGAAACGCATCAACCAGCTTTCCGCCCATTTGAAGAAAAACAGAAAAGATAACCATTCGCGGCGAGGGCTTCTGCAGATGGTCGCCGCACGCCAGACGCACCTGCGCTATCTCAAGAAAAAGAACGAGCGGCGCTATAATCAAATACGAAAGAAAGTCGGCTTGAAATAAGACACGGAACCATCCGCTTCGGCGGATGATTTTGTATGTATTCTCCTGTATACTAAACTCTATATACTAAATCCTCACCATGGCCGTCATTAAACATAAAAATCAACGCGTCGGTGTTTTTATAGACACGCAAAACCTCTACCACAGCGCGAAAAATCTCTTCAAGTCGCGGGTGAACTTTGGCGCAATCGTTAAAGAAGCGGTCGCAGGTAGGCAGCTCGTGCGCGCCATCGCCTACGTCATCACCACGGAATCCGGCGAAGAAAAAGGTTTTTTTGAAGCGCTCGGAAAAGTCGGCATTGAAACGAAAACGAAACCGCTTCAGATATTTTTCGGCGGCGCCAAGAAAGCGGATTGGGATGTGGGCATCGCCGTTGACGCTATCAAGGTGGCACCCAAACTCGACACAATAATCCTCGCATCAGGGGACGGCGATTTCGTCCCGCTTGTCGAATATCTCCAGATCAATGAGGGATGTCAGGTTGAAGTCGTTGCGTTCGGAAAATCTTCTTCGTTACAGCTCAAAGAGGCTGCCGACGACTTTCTCGACCTAGGAGGAGAAGGCGCGCAAAAGTTTCTGATCCCATCGGGAAGGCGGCGATAACTCCCCGTTACACCGCTTCCGCCTTCGTGCCACCCCAAAAAACGCCACTAGGCGTTTTTTTGCGACACAGTGCTGGTCGCGGTAATTGCTGTCGCGACGCCGAGTGTGCTACGCTTCCAGTATTAACACTAATACGGACAGCCGCTGTCTTCAGATATACAGATTTGAAACGCCCATACGCATTTCAGGTCTTCAATCTGGGGAGCGCGGCATTCTGTGACACATTATGAATACACAGGAATTTTCCGCAGAGATCGGCGGGAAAAAGCTCACCGCGACAGTGAGCGACCTCGTTGAGAACGCAAACGGCGCAGTTATTTTGACGTACGGCAACACGTCCGTACTTGCAACTGCCGTCATGTCCGAAAAAGAGCGCGACGGGATTGATTTCTTCCCACTCACCGTAGACTACGAAGAGCGATTCTATGCTGCGGGGCAAATCCTGGGAAGTAAGTTCGTGAGGCGGGAGGGGAGGCCGTCCGACGAAGCGATTCTTTCGGGGCGAGTCGTCGACCGGACTATACGGCCACTCTTCGACAGCCGCCTTCGACGAGAGATGCAGATAGTCATCACCGTTCTCTCGCTAGGCGCCGACGACCCTGACATACTCGCCGTAAACGCGGCGTCGCTTGCCTTGGCGATCTCCGACATTCCATGGAGCGGTCCGGCAAGCGCGATACGCATCGGAAAATCGAAAAACGAAAGCCGCCTCTTTATCAATCCGGAATATTCGTTCCGTGAAAAACCCGATATCGAGCTTGATGCCGTCATCTGCGGCAAAAATGGCGCCATCAACATGATCGAGGCAGGTGCAACAGAAATTTCCGATACCCTCATGAAAGAAGCATTCGGAGCGGCGCTTGCGGAGATAGAAAAACTTGAAGCGTTCCAAAAAGAGATCGTTGATAAAATCGGGAAACCAAAAGCGGCGGTTGCGCTGCCTGAGGCGCCAGACGCGGTCAAGGCGCTCTTTAGAGAGACCATAGAAAAACGTCTTCTTGATGCACTTTTCTCCGGTGTCGGAAAAGAACGCATCCATGCGCTCAAAGACGAGTGGCTCACTCTCGTAAAAGAAAAACTTCCGGAAGAAAACGCACTCCTTGCGGCCGCCCATTACGAAGAGGCGGTTAACTCCCTACTCCACACAGAGGCGATCAAAAACGAGCGACGCCCCGACGGAAGGGCGATGAACGAACTCCGGCCGCTCTCCGCGCGCGCCGGAGGCATTTCGTCCGTGCTTCACGGAACGGGAATTTTCTACCGAGGTGGCACGCACATACTCTCAGTCGTCACGCTCGGAGGTCCGCAAGATGCACAAATCATCGACGGTATGGAGACGAAGGGAAAAAAACGGTTTATGCATCATTATAATTTCCCACCGTTCTCGGTCGGTGAAACCGGGCGCATGGGCGGCACGAATCGGCGCATGATAGGACACGGTGCCCTTGCCGAGAAAGCGCTTGTGCCCGTAATCCCGCCAAAAGATATCTTCCCGTATACCATCCGCATTGTATCCGAGGTCATGTCGTCGAACGGCTCGAGCTCAATGGGTTCGGTCTGTGGAGGAACGGTGGCGCTTATGGACGCAGGCGTCCCCATTAAAACGCCTGTAGCCGGAATTGCGATGGGCCTCATGATGGAAGCACGGGATGGGAATTCGGGAACACAAAATTATAAAATCTTGACCGATATCCAGGGGCCGGAGGATGAGCACGGGGACATGGATTTCAAGGTCGCAGGAACAAAAGACGGCATTACCGCCGTTCAAATGGATGTAAAAGTGGAAGGCGTGCCGCTTGGTATCCTCATGGAGGCGTTCGAGAAAGCGCGCGAAGCGCGGCTCCGCATCCTTGATGTTTTAACGTCGGCGCTCCCTGCACCGCGCCCGGATCTCTCGCCCGCGGCGCCGAGAATCTTCACCTTGAAATCACCAGTGGATAAAATAGGCCTTATCATTGGTCCCGGAGGAAAGACGATCAATAAAATCGTCGAAGAGACGGGTGCGACAATTGATATTGAAGAAGACGGGACTGTCTTCATCACCGGAACAAAAGATAGTGCGCTTGCCGCACAAATGAGAGTCGAGGAGGTCATCCACGAATTTAAGCCGGGAGAAAAAGTAGACGGGACGGTTGTTAAAATCGTCGACTTCGGCGCATTTGTCCGCATCGGCCCGTCAACCGACGGGCTTGTGCACATTTCCGAGATGGCTCCGTGGCGCGTTGAGCGGGTAAGCGACATCCTTAAAGAGGGGGATACCGTGCCAGTCATCGTTAAAGACGTGGATAAACAAAGTGGAAAAATATCGCTCTCCATAAAGGGGTACGATCCGAATTTCTTCAAAAAGAAATGATATAATGAGCGGCATGAATGGTGAAACTCGCGAGAAAAATGAGCGCGCTAGCGCCATACCGCCGATCCGAACCTACAAAAGCGACGTCGCTACAGCGCTCGGCGAGCAAAAGCAATCTCTCTCGGGGCTCGTGGCGGCGGAAGAAGCGAAACGCAGGAGAGAGGGCGGCCCCGGGGCGCCAGATGAAACAGAAGCGGAGGAGCGTCCGTGGCGAAATAAGAAATTTATTTTTCTTGCAGGCGGCGGTGCTCTGCTTCTTATCGCTGTCGCAGGGGTTATGTCATACCTCATTTTTGCTGGCGGAGAACAACGCGCGCCGCGTGCAGGCGAACCTGTTTTTGATGACCTTATAGCATCTGAGAACGAACGAACAATTCCCCTTGTCCGGTTTTCCCGCGGCGAGCTTGAATCACGAACGACGCAAGAACTCGGGCTCCTGAATATTCCGCTCAACAGCATCGCCGCCTTTCATTTTGTCAAAGAGGAGCCCATTCCGGACTCTCTTGAAAAACAGAAAGTTCCCATAACGTCACGCGAGCTTCTTGGCGCATTGCAGAGCGATATCCCTCCGGGGCTTGTACGGGCGCTTCAGGATTCATTTTTTTTCGGTGCGTACTCTTTTAGAAGGACGGAGCCGTTCCTCGTCCTGAAGACAAATTTTTATGACGGCGCATTCCTCGGCATGTTGGAGTGGGAACCGACGCTGCGACAAGACATACGGCCACTCCTCGGGGCGGTGGATACCAACCCCGCAGAGGGAACGCGGTTCCTTGATGCCGTAATTGAAAATACTGATGTGCGCGCGCTTAAAAACACCGTGGGCGAAATCGTGTTTTTGTATTCATTCGTCGACAGGAGTACCATCGTCGTCGCGCGAAGCGGCGCTACGCTCTCGGAAGTTGCACGGAGGCTTCAGGCACCGCGGCGGGAGACGCGCTGAACCGTGTACGATATTGCGCACAGCAACAGGTTTGTTATGATAGGCCGTATACTACGCTACATATATATGGATAAAGAAACACTCAAAAAACTTAAAACAAAACTTGAGGAAGAGAAACAGCTTCTTGTAAAAGAGTTGGGCACTCTCGGCGCAAAAAATCCGGACCTGCCGGGCGACTGGGAAGCGACACCGGAACCGAACGGCGCACAGGACCCTGACCGAAACGTCCAGGCAGACCGATACGAGGAATTTGAAGAACGAAGCGGCATAGAAGCAGAGCTTGAAAACCGGCTTACTGATGTAAACCGCGCGCTTCAGAAAGTCGAGCAGGAAACATACGGGGTCTGTGAAGTAAGCGGGGAGCGGATAGAGGAAGATCGCCTCAATGCAAACCCGGCCGCGCGCACCTGCAAGGCGCACATGTAATACCGGCACCGCTCGGTGACCAAAAAGAAAACAACGCCGCCGCGCGCGGGCGACGGCGTTGTTGTTTACACAAGAGCCGTATTCCTCTAGAATAGGACTCAACATGAAAAAAGCGTACGCCATACAGGCAGTCGGGCTCAAAGGAACTGTCGTCACCGTGGAAGTAGACCTCTTCAGGGGGTTTCACACATTTTCTATCGTCGGGCTTCCGGATAAGGCAGTCGAAGAATCACGAGACCGAGTAAGCTCTGCGATAAAAAGCACCGGATTCCCGTCGCCCAAAAGCCGCGGACAGGAAAAAGTCGTCATATCGCTGGCACCCGCTGATCTAAAAAAGGAAGGGCCGCTCTTCGACCTCGCAATAGCGGTAGGGTATCTCCTCGCCGCAGACGAGATACGGTGCAACACCGACGGAAAAATTTTTCTTGGAGAACTATCGCTCGGCGGAGAACTCCGCCCCATCAGGGGCGCGCTTCTCCTCGCGCGTGCGGCTCGAGATGCAGGATTTCAGGAGATATATCTTCCCAAAGAAAACGCCCGCGAAGCAGCGCTCCTTCCGGGTATCGGGGTCTTCGGCGCACGGACGCTTAAAGACATCGTCTCGCACATCAATGAAAAAACATTGGATGCAGAAACGCGGCGGAAAACCGGCATAACGGAAGAAAAAATTTCGCTTCAGGAACAAACGCCGCTTGAACAATCGCTCGACGCGGATGCGCTTGATTTTTCGTTCATCAAGGGCCAGGCGGGCGCAAAGCGCGGACTTGAAATCGCCGCTGCCGGCGGCCACAATATCGCGTTCTACGGGCCGCCCGGCACCGGCAAAACACTTCTCGCAAAAGCGCTCGCGGGAATCTTGCCGCCGCTTTCTTTCGAGGAAGCCCTTGAGGTGACGAGCATCCACTCGCTCGCGGGAAAACTTGAGCGCGATTTGATCACGGTGCCGCCGTTTCGTGCGCCACACCACACATCATCACACATCGCCGTCGTGGGCGGTGGCACTGTGCCAAAGCCGGGAGAAATAACGCTCGCGCATCGTGGAGTCCTTTTTCTCGATGAATTTCCGGAATTCGACAAGCGGGTCGTCGAATCGCTCCGGGAACCGCTTGAATCGGGCGTCATCCACATATCCCGCGCACGAGGCTCGGAAGTCTTCCCCGCACGCTGTATTCTCGTCGCGGCGTTAAATCCATGTCCATGCGGTTTTTACGGAGATACAATAAAAGAATGCGTGTGCGGCCCGTCGCAACTTTTGAAATATCAGAGAAAATTATCGGGGCCGATCATGGACCGAATCGATATGTGGGTCTCTGTCCCGCGTATCGCGCACGAAAAACTTTCCGAGAAGGGAGGAGCCTCGGGAGAGAGCGCTTCGGTGAGGCAGCGCGTCGCCACAGCGCGCGAGGCGCAAACGCGGAGATTCGGCGGGCACTCACTGCTTAGAACAAACGCTGACATCGGCGTTAAAGATATTGAGCGGTACATAGAACTTTCCGACGCGGTGCATGGAATTTTGAACGAATCAGCGAAAAAACTGGACCTCTCCGCGCGCGCATACCATCGCGTCATGAAACTTGCCCGCACCATTGCCGACCTTGAAGGATCTCTGGATATCGCCGAAGCGCACATGCTTGAAGCGCTCCAGTATAGACCAAAATAATTTATTTACTAAATAGAATTGCGGCTCTCCTACTATACCGATACCTCGAACATTAATCCTGAGCAGAGCCGAAGGACAATATCGCCCCAGGCAGGGGTAGCGATACATTGCGCACCTCAATGCTTTCTGTATACTGTGCGCAGAAACACGAGCGGAGTTCACGATAATGCTCCGAATCGCCATCATCGCCTGCGCATCATCCGCACTGCTCTCTTTGGCGCCGCCTGCACTGGCGGCCCTAGCCGAACCGGTCAAGCCTGCCTGTGCAGACAGGCAGGCACAGGGCATGAACGCCGCAGAGCGTGCCGTTCCCGAGCGAGAGTTCATGTATTACCTCGGCGTATACGAGGGGATTTACGAAGGGGTTCTTTTTTCATCCGATGACCTCGCGCTCTTTTTGGAGCGAGTGCGAAAAAACCCCGCCCTTGCGGAAGCGCTCCTGAAAGCGAAACGGTCAGGTGTTCGGATTATCCCTGCCTCATTTTTCAAAAGAACCACCACTGCGGCATGGATCGATATCAAACAACCCGACGGAGAGCTCATCAAATTTATTTCGTCGAGCGAGGAGTGAAATGAAAATTTTAGTTTTCATTTCATCTGAGCGAAGACGAAACACAGGTTCAATCGGGGAACCTTTATTCTCGGAGAACAGTAAAAAGCACCGTGCGGGTGCTTTTTTTGAAACCTATCTGCGAGAGCGGCAGCGATACAAACGGATTCTGCGCCCTAAAACGCTTTGCGTTCAGGCAAAATAAGTTCACTAGAACGGATTTGCAGCGCCACGAACCTCAAAATGGAGATGCGGACCTGTTGAACGCCCTGTTGAGCCGACATATCCGACAACTTGTCCTTGTACGACAGTCGCTCCTTGATAGACGATGGCGCCATTTAAGTGCGCATAGAGCGTCTGAGTTCCATTTGGGTGACTTATGACGATGTATTTTCCGTAGCCGCCATTCCATCCGGAATCACGCGCGATGATGACAGAGCCGGATGCCGCCGCCATGACTTCGCGTCCATGCGGAGCGGCCAGATCAACGCCGTTGTATCCGTGGAGACCCTGCGTTCGTACCGACCCCAAAATCGGTTTCAGATAATAACCGATATATTCGGGGCCGCCGGCTCCGCTTACGGGCAGATATCCACGTGCGGTATAGGACCTATTTGCAATTTCTCCTGCAGGGATAATGATTATCTGTCCAACCGCAAGTCCCGAAGGGTCTGTAATGCCATTGAATTTCTTTATTTCTTCAACATCTCCTTTAAACTTTTTGGCAATAATATCCAATGTATCTCCTTTGAGAACCGTGTAACTAACCCCGGACACGGGAAGAATAACGAGAACTTGCCCTTCGCGGATTACATTGCCACTCCCAATATCATTTGCCCAAATGATTGTATTGATTGAAACTCCAAACATTTGCGCAATTTGAGAGAG
>CAZNJQ010000027.1:0-9010 GCA_964573545.1 uncultured Candidatus Saccharibacteria bacterium
ACCGCTTACCTCCTCATTGCAAATGAGGCGTTCTACCAGATGAACTACGGGCCCACCTTAATTATCGAGGATTCTCGATTCTATTTTAAAATGTTTTATCAACTTGTTGATTTTACCTGTAAATGATTATGTAAGGCAAGTCTTTTAATTAAATCTTTGCAACTACCAACATAGAAAGATTTATCAGCTTGGGATTTAAGGATATAACAATAAAACATTTTAAACAGAATCGGAACAAATGAGGCGCTCTACCAACTAAGCTACGGGCCCAAGTGAATAATATTATTAAGATATTTCCTCCCCTGTCCAGATTTTAAGAACTTCTCACGCTTTATAGCCTCACCTTTATCAACGAACCTTTCTGAATATACAAGAACGAACGGTCTATTTTGGCTGGTGAACTGGCTCGCTCCGACATTATGTTCCGCAAGCCGTATTCCTGGAGCCTTCCCAGTATACCCTACATACCTTTTCCCATTTCTCTGACTTAGGAGCACGTAAACGTAGAACATAATCTCTGGGGATTCGACACCAACTTCCGCCAGAGGCGGATCAGCCTCCGGCTGAAAGCTACGGGCCCTTTTCTACTTCGCGAACAAAAATTATACACTTTGCCTCCCTCCCAGGGCAAGAGAAAGGGTATGGTTGAGAAAATCGGTAAAGCTGCAGCCGACTGCATCGCATGATTTCGGCAAGAGTGATTCTTCGGTGAGTCCCGGCAACGTATTCGTCTCAAGGATATAAATACCGCGCTTTGAGATAATAAAATCGGAACGCGAATAATGCCGAGCGCCGAGCGTTTCATGCGCGCGGCGTGCCATATCCATTATTTCCTCTTTCTCGTCATGCGAGAAGCTCGCCGGACACACCGTGCGCGATATACCACCATATTTCGATTCAAAATCAAAAAAATCTCTCCCGTGCGGAAGGACAACCTCGATCGGCGGCAGCGCGTAAAGCTTCTCGCCGCGGAAATTCTCCAGAATCCCGCATGTCCCTTCTCGCCCGTGTATATATTCTTCAAGAAGCAGGCGTGACGAATAAACGAACGCTTCCTCCGCCGCGCCGGTAAATTCGTGAAACGTGCGGGCAACACGTATTCCGACTGACGATCCGCCAGAAAGCGGTTTTATGATCGACGGCTGCGGAAACTCGCGATATGCACGGGCGATATCATCACCGTGCTCCAGGATTTTATAATACGGCGTTCTGATACCTGCGGCATCAAAATGCCTCTTGGCGAAAGCTTTATTCATTCCGAACGCCGACGCAAGCGGACGTGAGCCTGTATATGGCACGCCATGGCGCTCCAGAAGCTTCTGCACCTTGCCGTCCTCGCCGTAGTATCCGTGAAGCGCATTGAAGGCGACGTCGATGCGCGCAAAGACCTGTTCCGGCTGCATCGCCCATCCGTTCAGATGCCATTGCCCTTCCGGATCAATGAGGACATCCGCTTTCCCGAAATGCTTCGGAAGATTTTTCAAGACCGCCCCTCCGGTTTGGAGCGAAACTTCATATTCGGAGGATACTCCTCCGCGCAGTACGCCGACGGTAACCGTGCTCATACCAATCAGTATACTACAAATTTCACTCCCATTTTAAACGAGCGATATCCTTCTCTTTTTTTTATGGAACGCAAGCGCAAAACGATGCGCTTCACTGTTCGCGAGCAGGATATCTCGCTCAAATCGCGAGACTATCTCCTTTTTTCCAAGAATTTTTTTAGGACGGTGGTATTCATTCTTGACGACGCCGACGACAGGAATTCCGATCCCATAGTGAGTAAAAATCCTTTCCGCTGCACGCACCTGCGCCTTCCCGCCGTCGACAACTATAACTCTCGGCAATTGCCATTCCCCGTGCCCAAGCCGCCGTTCAAGGATTTCTTTGAGGGCGCCGACGTCATCCCCTCCGCGCGCCGTTCTGATGTTGAATTTTCTGTATCCTCCTTTGTCTGGAACGCCATCTTCCACGGCAACCATGACGCCGACCACATGCCGTCCGGCCATGTGCGCCACATCGTATGCTTCGATACGCATCAAGACTCCAGAATTGTGCGGAACACTATCATGTTTGATAAGGGAGATATCCTGAATATGTTTGAGCGCGAAGAGCGTCTTCTTTATCTCTCCGGCCCTCTCGAATTCTTTTCTCTTCGCAGCCACATGCATCTCTGCAGTGAGTGTCCGCACGATGATTTTCTTCTTCCCCTCGAATAATAATTTTATATTACGGATCGTATCCCGGTATTCTTTCTTCGATATTTCTCCCGTGCATATACCCGGGCATAACCCTATCTGGCGATTAAAACATGGCTTGCAGCCCGCAGGCCTACTCAGAGTAACGCACGGTTTGCATGTGTCTCGAAACGGAAAAATTTTTCGGACAATTTTCAATGCTTCCTTGAGCATTCCGCCTTGGGGAAAGGGGCCTAAAATAGTTTTTGGTGTATAGCGTTTTCCGCCTGGGGCGGATCCGCCTTTGGCGGAAGGTTTTAGGTTTAGTTCATGACCGCGAACGGTAATGACACGGGGAAAGTCTTCGTCGGTAATGACGACATAGTTGAAACTTTTATCGTCCTTTTCTTTGACGTTGTATTTTGGTTTGTAACGCTTTATGAGAGCTGACTCCAATATAAGCGCTTCCAAGACTGAATCCGTTTTTTGGAACGCGATAGTGCGCGCTTCTTCTGTCATGCGCACGATTCCAGGCCCGCGAGAGAATAGGACATCCCTCGTGAAATAACTCCGCACTCGGCTTCTTAATGATGTCGCCTTTCCGACATACAGCACTCTCCGTCCGCGTTTAAAAAGGTACACGCCGGGGGCGTCGGGAATCTTCTTGCTTCGCATGGCGGCATAGTTCATTTATTTATTATGTCGCGATTTCTTAAGCGCTTTCTTGATATATTCTCCGGTGAGCGAAGCGTCGTTTCCTGCAACTTCCTCCGGCGTCCCCCGTGCGACAATTCTGCCGCCCGCTTCTCCCCCGCCCGGACCGATGTCGATGATGTAATCCGCACTCTTTATGACATCTAAATTGTGCTCGATTACAAGCACTGTATTCCCTTTATCGACAAGAAGCGTAAGGATTTCAACCAGCTTCCGCACATCTTCATAGTGAAGCCCGACTGTGGGCTCATCGAGAATGTATATTGTCCGATAGAGGTCGGGGCGGAACAACTCAGATGCTATTTTTATCCGCTGCGCTTCTCCGCCGGAGAGTGTCGTCGCCGATTGCCCTAATTCGAGATATCCAAGGCCTACATCGTTCACTGTGTTTAATCTGTCGTATATCGCCGGAATATCTTCAAAGAACGCAAGCGCTTCCTCCACCGTCATCTGGAGCACGTCGTGGATATTTTTCTTTTTGTACCGTACATCAAGGGTGTCTTTCTGGAATCTCTTCCCGTTGCACACATCGCAGGTGACATAGACCGTCGGAAGAAAATGCATTTCAACCGCAATAGTGCCGTTCCCTTGGCATGCTTCGCACCGTCCGCCTTTCACATTGAAAGAAAATCTTCCGCTCTTCCATCCGCGCGCCCGTGCTTCTTCGGTGGACGCAAAAAGGTCCCGTATGAACGAGAATGCGCCCGTATACGTGGCGGGATTCGAACGCGGCGTTCGCCCTATGGGAGACTGATCTATCAGTATGGCGCGCGAGAGGTATTCCGCACCCTGAAACGATGCGCAGTGGAATGTTTTATTTGTCCTTTCCCTCCGCTCAAGACGCGCCCGCAGATTTTTATACACTATCTCATGGACAAATGACGATTTGCCGGAGCCGGATACTCCCGTGACGACCGTCATCCGACCCAGGGGAACATCCGCATTCATATTCTTTATATTGAAGATATTTCCCCCGCGGATTTTGAGCATCCCTTTATCTCTCGTGCGCCGTGATTCAGGAAGCGGGATAGATTTATCGCCACGAAGGTACTCCAGTGTAAGCGAGTACGGAACATTCTTCTTTGAGCCAGTGAGTATTTTTTCAAAATCTCCAGAGACGACAATGTTTCCGCCATGAACCCCCGCACCCGGCCCGATATCGACGATGTAATCCGACTCGAAAATCGTCTCTTCGTCGTGTTCAACAATAATAATGGTATTACCGGCGTCACGGAGGTTCTTCAGAGTCTTTATGAGTCGCTCATTATCGGATGGGTGGAGTCCTATGGTTGGTTCATCAAGCACGTAGAGCGCTCCGACAAGCTGCGAACCAAGCTGCGAAGCAAGGCGGATCCTTTGCGCTTCACCTCCCGAGAGCGTATTCGCGCGTCGGTCAAGCGTCAGATATTCGATACCCACGTTCGCCATGAATTGAAGCCGATTCTCGATCTCGCGCAGGACGACATGCGAGATCTCCTGGTCTTTTGGGGAAAGCTTTAACGCCTTGAAGAACTCCCGGGTTCGCGCAACGGAAAGCGACGCCAATTCTTTGATATTGATTCCCTTCTCTTTCCCTGCTCCCCCGAGGAACACATGGAGCGCTTCTCTTCGCAGGCGCGCACCGGCACACTCCTCGCAGGATTCAGTACCGAAGAGATATTTTGTCCCCAGGCCATTGCACGCTCCGCACGCCCCGTGCGGAGAATTAAAAGAAAAGAGCCGCGGTTCCACTTCCGGATAGGAAAATCCGTCATATGGGCACATGAATTTTGCAGATATAAGCTGTTCGCCATCCGGAGCAACAATGCGCACAAGGCCTGCGGATTCATGCAATGCCCGTTCGAGCGCCTCGCGCAGACGCTCGCGCGCAGCCTCCGGTTCGCGCGTGAACTCCGTGATGTAAAGTTCGTCGACAAGCACATCAATGTTGTGCTGTTTCGTCTTCGTGAGTTCAATGCGATTCCGTAGGCTCTTGAGTTCTCCGTCAACGCGCACCTTGCCGTATCCTTTCCCTAAAAGATCGTATAAAAGCTGGTAATATTCTCCCTTCCTGCCGACAACAACCGGAGCAAAAATACGCACCGTGAGGTCGTTATAAGGGACTCCTAATACTTTTTTATCGCCGCCTGTGTGGACATGCGCTTTTTCAACGCTTTCTTGTACGCGCTGTATGATCTCTTCATTTGAGAGTTTTTGTATCGGCCTCCCGCAGATAAGACAGTGCGGTTTGCCGACGCGCGCATAGAGTACGCGGAGATAATCATATATCTCAGTGATAGTGGCAACCGTCGAGCGAGGGTTCGATGAAGCGGATTTCTGGTCTATAGAGATTGCGGGAGAGAGCCCTTTGATCTCATCGACATCCGGCTTCTGCATCTGCCGTAAAAATTGGCGGGCATACGATGAGAGCGATTCGACATACCGGCGCTGGCCTTCCGCGAAAATGGTGTCAAACGCAAGAGACGACTTCCCCGAACCGGAAAGTCCCGTAAATACGATTATTTTATTGCGCGGCATCTCAACCGTAATATTTTTCAGGTTGTGCGTACGTGCGCCTTTTACGATTATTTTCCCTTCATCTTTGTTCATGTGTTTTATACAAGAAAATGCCCCGCTTGGTGCGCATAGGGGGTCAGGTCTTTACGTATATACCGAAGTTTATACCACGGGCAGATAGAAAAATCAAAAGCGCCCCATGAAGTGCGGGGCGCTAATTCGTCTCAGGGTGTTCCATCGTGTCCCTGTCGGAGAGAATGTCGGAGATAAGTCTTTTCGGGTCAAGGTCAAGTTTGTATACCTTGCAGTATTCCTCAAGGCTGTTCATGAAAGACCTGTCTCTATGCAAATCCCCCAGGAAAACCTTCGCTGCATGCTTCGTGAGCGTCACGGCGCTTGTGGCGCTCTTCTCCACTGCTGCGTTTTTTTACTCCTGTGCTTGGTGAAGAGCGATCTTCCAGCCCTTGTATGAAAATAAAAGTACCGTAATGATCAGAAGAAAATTCTCCGGAGGGAACGTAACCCGTAGAGGATTCATCCCATCCCCCGCACCATACCACTCCCTCTACAATAAAGCATATGCTCTCTGCCCGAAAAGACAAGGAGCGCTTTATTGGCGACGTAGAACGAGTGAAATGAGCATGAGTACATGTTCATTTCCGAGTTGAGCCTGCCTGCGCAGGCAGGGAGCCAACACAGGGCGAATACCCTTTATTCGCTTCCTTGAAGCGCCCGTATCTCATCACGAAGAAGCGCCGCCGTTTCGAAATCGAGGATTTTAACCGCCTCCGCCATTTGCCGCTCTTTCTCTCTCATGAGCTTCTTCGGATTCTTGCGATACATCTCCGCATCAAGCGTTGCGAGCGTCTTCACCGCTTTTTTGTGTTCACTCTCGAGCTGGTCCGTGATGTCTTTTATGTTTTTCACGATCGTCTTCGGTGTGATATGGTGTTTTTTGTTATGTGCGAGCTGAAGTTCCCGACGCCGATTCGTCTCTTCCAGTGCCCGCTTTAACGAGCCGGTCTCGCTATCGGCATACAAGATAACGCGCCCGTTTACATTCCGTGCGGCGCGCCCGATGGTCTGTATAAGCGATGTCTCGCTCCGTAAAAATCCTTCTTTGTCGGCGTCTAAAATACCAATAAGCGTTACCTCCGGCAGATCAAGGCCTTCGCGCAGGAGATTTACGCCCACAAGCACGTCGAACTTTCCTTTACGAAAATCGCTCAAGATGGTTATCCGCTCGATCGTCTTTATGTCGCTGTGCACATATTCCGCGCGCACATCACGCTCTTTGAGATATTCGGTAAGGTCCTCGGCCATTTTCTTTGTCAGTGTCGTTATAAGAACTCTACCGCCACCCTCGACCGCGCGGAGAGCCTCCTCTATGAAATCCTGCACCTGGCCTTTGTGCGAACCTCCTTCAGTGACCGGTCTTACCTCAAGCAAGGGGTCGACAAGCCCCGTAGGACGAATTATCTGCGAAACGGTCTGACCGCTCGCCTCTCCTTCGTATGTGCCAGGCGTGGCAGAGGTAAAAATCATCTGCCCCACTCGCTCAAGAAATTCCGGGAATTTGAGGGGTCTGTTGTCTGCCGCCGACGGAAGCCGGAAGCCGTGCTCTATGAGCGTCCGCTTCCGGGACGCATCGCCTTCGTACATTCCCGCGATTTGCGGAAGCGTCACGTGGGACTCATCGACGATGGTCAAAAAATCCGGGGAGTCGTCCTTTGTGCGAGGAAAATATGAAAGAAGAGTATCCGGTGCCTCACCCGATGCGCGCCCCGAGAGGTGCCGCGAGTAATTCTCGATGCCGTTGCAATACCCGACTTCTTTCATGAGCGCCATATCATATTTTGTCCGTCGCCGTAATCTCTCCGCTTCAAGGATCTTTCCTTCCTTCTCCAGCTGCGTCAATCGCTCTTGCAATTCTAATTTGATGTTTTTGAGCGCGGTACCGCGCATGTCTTTATCGGTAATAAAATGCTTAGCCGGAAACAAGAAAAAAGAATCCGTCTCACCGAGTATGCTCCGAGATATGGGGTCAATCTTTAAAATCGCGCTAATTTTGCCCTTTTCAATCTCAATACGAAATATAATTTTTTCATTCACGGGCATTATGTCTATCGTATTGCCAAGCGCGCGGAAATGCCCCGGCGTTATATCGGCGTTCGTTCTCTCGAAAAATATCCGTACAAGCTCCCGCATGAATTCGTTCCGGACAATGTTCTGCCCCTTTAGTATCTTCAAATTCACTTTTTCATATTCCGCGGGAGAACCAAGTCCGTAGATGCAGGAAACCGATGCCACAATAATGACATCGCGACGCGTAAGAAGGGCTTGCGTGGATGCATGGCGAAGCCTGTCTATCTCGGCATTTATCATCGCCTCTTTCTCTATATATGTATCGGTGATGGGCATGTACGCTTCCGGCTGATAATAGTCGTAGTATGAAACGAAATAATGAACGGCGTTCCCAGGGAAGAAGTCGCGATATTCTTGCGCAAGTTGCGCCGCGAGCGTCTTATTATGTGCGATGACCAATGTCGGCTTCTGTATTTTTTCGATTACATTCGCGACCGTGAACGTCTTCCCGGAGCCTGTCACGCCCAAAAGCGTCTGGCTTCGGACGCCTTTTTTGAGCCCCTCTGTGAGTTTTTGTATCGCCTGCGGCTGATCACCGGTGGGTTTATATGTTGATTTGATTTTAAATATTTTTTTCACAAAAAATAATACCACATTCCAATATTCTGCAGAATATTGGAATGTGGTTTAATGAGCGGAAAAAGTTGTGATAAAACGATAAAAAACTTTACCATATGGAGAAAGCGAGTGTTCTACACTGCGACCGTTATATTTTTTGTTGATCAATCCAGCCTGCGCCAATTTTTTAGTATGTTCTGATATTGTTTTAAAATTACAACTTAGGCGTTTTGCAATATCCTCAAGACCTATTCCTTCATGATCGGCGATAAGGCATATAATATTGATTCTATGGTGATTGGCAATACCTTTAAAGTGCCGCTCCAGTTGCCTCGCTGTTTTTATTTTTTGTTTCATCATCATACTATAGCATATACCACACAACATTCCAACATTCTGCAGAATGTTGGAATGTTGTGTGGTATGTTTTCCAATTAAAAAAGAAGGCGGGGAAATTCCCGCCAGTGATATCCGAGGCTTTTGCCCAAGACATCTTTATGTGCCGCCGCCTTATGCCCAATATGCTGTGGCCAGCGTGGCTATTGTTCATCCAAAGCATATCAAATTGCCTCAAAAAGTCAATTTTTTCAAGCCGCATCAGAAGTTTTTCAAAAGAAAAAGGACTATCCACGGTGTGTTGTGGATAGCCCCAATTTTTTTCGACCGCCTGCGGCGGAATTCAAGGATCAATTAACAAGGAGTCAAAAGATCCAAGGATTCAAGACCTCAAGGGTCGATTACTGCGAGAGGAAGGCCGACGCGGAACCGTAGTTCTCGACGGCGCTGTCGTACCAGTAGGCGATGAACTCGACCTTGCCGCCGAAGAAGCTGAAGATCGGCGCGTACGAGAAGTCGCCATCGGCGCCCGGAGAGAACTCGTCACCAGCGCAGTCGACGTGAAGCTGTTCCCACTGAACCTC
>CAZNJQ010000028.1:0-7438 GCA_964573545.1 uncultured Candidatus Saccharibacteria bacterium
CGCTCAAAATCCACCATGTCGAGCGCTTCCATGATATCGACGTGGCTTTTAGGTTTGAATGAAAACTTGGGAATATCGCCCCACACCCGCACTTCTTTATTCTCTGTATCGCCCGCTCCCTCGGGAACAGAATGATCGGGAATATTCGGCACCTGAAGCATGAGCACTCGCCAGGCTTTCATTGTCTTGTCGAGCTCTTCTTCTTTTGCCTTAAGGATGGATTTCAACCCCTGCATCTTGACTATCATCCCTTGCCGCTCGTTCGCGTCAGAAGCGCTCCCGATTTTCTGCGAGTACTCGTTTTGTTCCGCGCGCATCTTTTCAACCTCCTGAAGGAGCGCTGTGCGCTTGTGGTCGACGCGTATAAGCTCGTCCAGGTCGAAATCTATATGCTTCTTCTGCGCAGCGGCTTTGATTATGTCGCTATTTTCCCGAATGAATTTGATGTCTAACATAGTAGCGGGTATGCGAGAAATGAATATTGAGTATGCGGATATGCAGATAGTATATAGTATCTGTGGTGAAAAAGAAAAACCCGGAAAAATTCCGAGTTTACGCATATAATCACGATTTATGGAGAACCGCGCTGTCTCCTGTGACGACATCGTGGTCTTTCGCCCCGTGTGCTTGCCCGACATTCGCTCCCTCATACCCGCGCGTTGCCTTTAAGGATTCCCTTTGGACGATAATGGCAGCGCATTTGATGCAGGTCCTTGTGTATGACATGGCGCTCCACACAGCTGCAAAGATGGCCGCCGCGATAGCGCTCTGGATCAAGCCATGCTGCTCCACGTTGTAATACACCCACCAAAGCAAGCTCAAAGTTAGGGTGTAGAAGAGGATGATGAACGCAGCCCCTAGCATGCTCTTGTATAAAAATTTCCAGAGCTCCCGAGGCACCTTTGTCTCGAAATCTCCCCCGGTGTTATCCTCCACCACACAAGCCTTTCCTTGAATTGGATGCGTCTTCTTGTAGTATATGGAGAATGGAACAGGAATCAAGCACACATGACATCTATAAAATAGAGCACGGCGATTTCCCTCCGCAGCTTCTAGAAATCCCTGAACCGCCGGAAAAACTTTTTATACAAGGAGCGCCATTGGCGAAAGACGCCTTATATCTCTCCGTCGTCGGTTCACGAAAACACTCCCCGTATGGAAAAGCGGCATGCGAAAAAATACTATCCGAACTCCGAGGAACGGGCATCGTCATTGTCTCGGGCCTCGCACTCGGCATTGACGCACTTGCGCATCGCGCGGCGCTTGCCGCAGGGCTCCGAACAATTGCGTTCCCGGGGTCCGGACTTCATCCGTCGGTTCTTTACCCGGCATCAAATCGGATACTTGCGGAGAAAATCGTCGCGGCGGGAGGAACCCTCGTGTCGGAATTTGAGCCACTTGAGCGCGCCGCACAGTACACATTTCCGCAGAGGAATCGCCTCATGGCAGGAATCGCTCGCGGCGTTCTTATTATAGAAGCAGAGGAGCTCTCAGGAACACGCATTACCGCGCGGCTTGCGACTGAATACAACCGGGATGTATTCGCGATTCCCGGCCCCATATTTTCGGAAACCTCGCGCGGAGCAAACGCGCTTATCCAGCAAGGCGCCGTGCCCGTCACGTGCGGAGGAGATATTTTAAAACACTGGGGACTGGAACAATCGGAGAGCGATACGGGGAACGGGACGGGGGCTCGCAGAAACTTTGATGAATGCTCCGACGATGAAAAGCGCATTCTCGAGCTTATTACGGAGCCGATTCCCAAAGAAGAACTCATCACACTCGCCGGGATAGAAGCACGGCATGTGAATATCCTTTTGTCCTCTCTTGAAATAAAGGGCATAATCAAGGAATACATGGGAAAAATCCACATCGTCCTCTAACGATGCGCGGCAGTGTGTTTGCAAAAAACTATTCCATATAGTATGGTTTCAAACCATACACGCTACAGATGGAACTTCTTGTCGTCGAATCGCCCGCAATTGTCAAAAAAATAGTTCTGCTTTACGTAATGTATTTTCAAGGGCCCTCAATTTGTAATCAAATCAAAGTTCGAACAACATCGGGACAAAAAATAATATTATGAAACTACTCATCGTCGAATCCCCCGCTAAAGCAAAAACTATATCTAAATATCTGGATGGGGAATACACGGTTGTCTCCTCCGTGGGACATGTCCGCGATCTGCCAAAAAACAATAAAAAAGCGATCGACATATCGGGCGGGTTCGCGCCACATTATGAGATAGCGAAAGGAAAAGAAAAAGTTGTCGCGGAATTAAAGCGGCTCGCTAAGCAAGCAGATGAAGTGGTGCTCGCAACAGACCCCGACCGTGAAGGAGAAGCGATTGCATGGCACATCAAAGAGCTGTGCGGCCTTAAAGACCCCAAGCGTATCGTTTTCCACGAGATCACAAAACCCGCGGTCAAGGAGGCGCTCTTACATCCGCGCGGCGTGGATGAGAACCTGCGAAAAGCGCAGGAGGCTCGGCGCGTGCTCGACCGGCTTGTCGGGTATGACCTCTCGGGACTCATCTGGAAAAAAGTGCGCTACGGCCTCTCCGCCGGCCGCGTGCAGTCTCCCGCCCTTCGCATACTTATGGAACGGGAACGGGAAATCCGCGCATTTAAGCCGGAAAAATACTGGATAATCACCGCAGAGGTTGAACACAAAAGCGGCGGAAAATTCACGGTCACCTGCACGGACGAGCCTCGTGACGAAAAAGAAGTCCTGCGGATCATTGAAGCAGGGAAAAAATTCCCGTGGAGTGTCAAAGATGTGGAAGAGAAGGAGGTGAAACGTTCACCGAAAGCACCTTTTACCACTTCAACGCTCCAACAGTCTGCAAGCTCACGCTTAGGGTTCGCTCCGGCGAAGACGATGGCAGTCGCACAGAAACTCTATGAAAACGGCTTCATCACTTACATGCGCACGGACAGCACTATGATAAGCTCTCTTGCCCAAAAAGAAATGCTTTCGTTCATAGAAAAGAAGTACGGGGAAAAGTATGTCGAGCCACGCGCATTCAAAACAAAATCAAAAGGAGCACAGGAAGCCCATGAAGCGATACGTCCGACTGATATCGGAAAAACGAGTGCGGGCATAACCGATGAACAGCGCAAACTCTACGCGCTCATCTGGCAAAGAGCCATCGCAAGTAATATGGCCGACGCGACCACGCTTCGGACAAAAATCATCACCCACCCCGAGGGCGGAGAAACGCCTGATTTCACGATTACGGGAACGCGGATACTTTTTGAGGGCTGGCTCGCGGGAGACCCAGGGGCCCGAGGTGAGGAAACTGAAGTTCCAAAGACAAAACCGAAAGATGACCTCGAACTCCTGACCATCGACTCGGAGGCGCGGGAGACAGAACCGCCGCCGCGCTACACCGAAGCAGGACTTGTGCGAGAGCTTGAAAAACGTGGCATCGGGCGCCCATCCACATACGCATCGACCATAAAAACCATCGGCGAACGCGGATATGTCACGAAAGAAGGACGTACGCTTTTCCCCACCGATACGGGAGACGTCGTGAGCTCCTTTCTGGAAAAGAATTTCACAACATACGTGAGCGACACATTCACTGCGGAGATGGAGGACAAGCTTGACCAGATCGCCAACGGAGAACGCGATTATACAAAGACGCTTCGCGATTTCTACGGCCCCTTCAGGGAAGAAGTGAAATCGAAAGAAACCAGCGAAAAAATAACGGACTTAGGAAACGCGCCAAAAGAATTCAAATGCCCGAAATGCGGCAAGTCAATGATCATTAAACTCGGAAGGAGCGGAAAATTCATGAGCTGTCGCGCATTTCCTAAATGCGACGGTGCGCGAACGATAGAAGGAAAAGAGCTCATGGGCCCCCGCGAGACCGGAGAAATGTGTCCTTCATGCGGAAAAGGCAAACTTGTCGAGCGCGAAGGGAAATTCGGGAAATTCGTCGGATGCGCGAATTATCCCAAATGCCGATACATACGGCAGGACCCGGGAGAACAGGAGAAGAACAAAACCGACGTGAAATGCCCCGACTGCGGAAAAGGATTCCTCACTGCGCGCCGCGGACGTTTCGGAGTATTCTACAGCTGCTCTGAATATCCGGCATGCAAATTCGCCATAAAGGCAAAACCGACAGGGAGAACGTGCCCCACGTGCCACGCACTCATGATGGAAGGCACAAAAACAATACCGGAGAGGTGTAGTAACAAGGCATGCCCGATGCACAACCCGCATAAGATGGAAAAGTAGGGGCGCACCTGCGCGATAATATGCGAAAACTCAGAATTTAAAAGACGACACGATGTGTCGTCTTTTCAGTTGGTCTCAATAATACGGTCCGTGCTTTATGCGTTCGGCGTTGGAGGGAAAATATATCTTGAAAATCTCCGGATTGCGATCCCTGTTCTTCCACGCATAGTAGCGAACCCCGAACATAAAGAAGAGAAGAAGCGCTACATACGAGAAGAAAATATTTATTGCCGCGGCAATAAAGAAGGCGTACATGCTATCGTATTTCAGGAACAAAGTGGACAAAGCAGTAAGCGCAACTACACAGACGATGGAGCATAGCTGCTTCGGGCTTCCAAATTCAAAAACTGTGTCCCCAACTACGTCGACAACCTTCTCGAAGAAACTTCTCTGTTTCATCGCGCCTCTCGTTTGCCAAAAAACTGCTTTTAATTATACTTTATCATATGAGTGATGTCAATGAAATCCTCCGGAGTGCCGAGGTAACAAAAGAGTCCGACAAGCACCTTGTCGAAAAAGCCGCGGAATTCGCACGCAAAATCCATGAAAACGAAAAACGGTTCTCTGGAGAACCGTACTTTACCCATGTGTACGAGACAGCAAAGATACTCGCAGAGCTAAAGATGGATGCGAAAACCATTGCGGCAGGGCTCCTCCATGATTCTCTGGAAAACGGCGGGGTCTCATACGAAGACCTCAAAAAAGAATTCGGCGAGGAAGTCGCGTTTCTCGTGCGCGGCGTGACAAAGATGGGGAAATATCAATATAAGGGGCTCGAGCGACATGCGGAGAGCTTGCGGCAATTTTTACTTGCAACCGCCGCGGATATCCGTGTCATCATCATACGATTTGCGGACCGGCTCCATAACATGCGGACGCTTTCCTATGTGCGTCCCGACAAACAAAAGAGGATCGCGCTCGAGACACTCGAGATTTATGCACCCCTTGCGAACCGCCTCGGTATCGGCCAGGTCAAAGGAGAGCTTGAGGACCTCGCATTCCCGTATATATACCCGAAAGAATACGAAGAGACAAAGAAACTCCTTAAGACAAAAAGCGTCGAGAATCAGAAATATCTCGAAAAAATACATCGCGCGCTCCAAAAAGAGCTCGCGGCGCACGGCATCAAGCCGATCCAAGCGGACTATCGCATAAAGCACCTCTACAGTCTCTACAAAAAACTCCAGAGATACGATATGGACATAGACAAAATACACGACCTGGCAGCGCTCCGGATAGTCGTCTCTGATGTCGAAGAATGCTACCGTGTTTTGGGAATCATCCACGGATTGTGGACCCCGCTCCCGGGACGGATCAAAGACTATATCGCCATCCCGAAACCGAACGGCTACCAGAGCCTCCACACGACTATCTTTACAGGTGACGGCGGTATCATCGAGATCCAAATACGAACACTCCCAATGCACGAAGAAGCAGAATTCGGTATCGCCTCCCATCTGGGATACAAAGAAAAAATCCCGCGAAACAGAGGAACCGCGCTTAAAAAGCGGCTCCTGTGGATCGACCAGCTCGTCGAGTGGCAAAAAAATATTTCCGAGTCAAAAGAGTTCCTCGAAACGCTCAAAATGGACTTTTTCAAAGATCGCGTTTTCGTCTTCACCCCGAAGGGCGATGTGATCGACCTTCCCGAAGAGTCGACTGCTGTCGATTTCGCATACGCGATACATTCGGATGTCGGCGATCACACGTTTGGAGTAAAAATCAACGAACGATACGCGGCACTCGACACAAAGCTAAAAAATGGAGACAAGGTGGAAATTATAACAAAGAAAAACGCGCTCCCTTCGCCGAAGTGGCTCTCGTATGCCAAGACAACTATTGCGCGCAAGCATATTAAATCCGCTCTCCAGCAGAAAAAAGCGACGGCGTAACGCAGGATAGCCCCTAGAGCGGTACGTGTCTTTTAGATCGTGAAATTCTTGATAGCGTAGAGCGAGTCGTCGTCTCCTCCGCCCGTTTCTTCTTTTTTCAATTCTTCAACACCATTCGCGCCATTCCCGTTCTCGGCACTCTGATCATCGGTATTTTCATCCTTTGACATAATACGATGAATGAGGTTTGCGAGGTCGTCTGGAGAAAAGAAATCGATCATGATTTTTCCTCCTTCGCCTTTTGATTCGACTTGGACGCGTGTTCCCAACGTCTTGCTTAATTCCTCTTCAAGCTCAAGGAGAGTCGGATCGAGTTCTGCTGATTTCTTGCGAACGCGATCTTGAGCGGTATGGCGGGCAATGCGTTCCGCTTCGCGGACGGTCAATTTCTTATATACGATCTCTTTGTAGAGAGTCCGCTGTTCATCGGGCCGATCCATAAGCATAAGGAGCGGACGCGCGTGTCCTTCTGTGATGGTCCCCAAAGAAAGTGCTTTCACTATCTCTTCCGGCAAAGAAAGTAATCGTACGCTGTTTGAGACATATTCGCGGCTCTTTGATATTTTAAGCGCGACTTCATGGTGCTTGAATCCGAATTCATCGACAAGCTGCCTGAAGGCGTGTGCGCGGTCAATGGGATTCAAATCCTCCCGCTGGACATTTTCTATGATCGCGATCTCAAGCTTTAGTTTGAGGTTATTCTCATCTCCGACGCGAATGATAACCGGTACCTGCAAAACGCCTGCAATTTTTGCGGCGCGAAGCCGGCGCTCCCCCGCAATGAGCTCATATGACACTGCGATACCGCCATCTTCTTTCTCGGCCTCTTTACGAGTGACGACAAGCGGTTGGAGTACTCCATATTGCCGAATCGAATCGGCAAGGTCATTGAGACGGCCTTCGTCAAACTCTTTGCGCGGCTGATACGGATTCGGATCGATTTTTCCGACATCAACCCAAAATATGGAATTATTGTATGTCTCCGCCATAATAGTATATATGTATTTATTATATGGTATCTAGAAAATTCATCAAATCGGCCTTTTCTTTCAAAGAACTTTAAAGTATTATGGTGAAAACAAGCATGGGCAAGTGGCGCCTGCCTGAGGCAGACGCGCAGGACTCACCCCGTCATTCGACGGGGTGCCTCATCGCATGATGGGGTAAAATCTAATGATGTTTGTCTACGCTATGAAAAGTAGAAAGATGCATCGCAGGCCGTGGTAAAATAAAACATTAATTATTCGGGCGAGTGGCGGAATGGCAGACGCGCACGACTCAAAATCGTGTCTCGCAAG
>CAZNJQ010000029.1:0-7160 GCA_964573545.1 uncultured Candidatus Saccharibacteria bacterium
AGTCGCCGAGCGAAGCGAGGCGAACCAAAACCGCTTGATTTTTCCTTTCTGGTGCGCCGGGCAGGATTCGAACCTGCGTAGCCCTAAGGGCGACAGATTTACAGTCTGTTGCGATTGACCACTCCGCCACCGACGCAATTTATTTTTTCGCCGCGAGAACCTCCTGAAACGCTCGACCTCCTTTATAACTCTTTATGAGTTTCTCCCGCGCATATGCTTTTCCCCGGTTTCTATATTCTTCTGTGTAGATCAGTTCCAGAGGTCTTCTGTTTTTTGTAGAACGCACATAGCCCGCATTGTGTTCTTTTATTCTTGTTTTTATATCCGAAGTACAGCCAATATAGTGTTTTCTATCTCTCATGCTCCTCAAAATATAAACATACCACATAAGACGAGCCTGTTGCGATTGACTTCACCCCGCCATAGGCGGGGCAAGCTCCGCCACCGACGCTTTTGTTTGGTTGACGAGGCACAGTTATTGTAGCATACGAGAATTGAATTTCAAAAACCATCTGAAATTGCCCCACGTTTCGACTGTGTATTATAAAACCGACAGTTATGCACTGTCGGTTTTTTGTATGGCGCGGAGCTCATTTATCCGGCTCATGATGTAGTGTGCTCCGTACTCATAGTCTGATGACGTAAGCTCTCCGTGCGTTCGCTCTCCCCAGATATCTTCGGCGGCGATAGGTTTCCCAACGGTAAGCGTCACGTGTAATTTTCGCAAAAAGAATTTTTGGAACGTTGCACCGTATGTTCCCGATATCGCTATGGGGATGACCACGGCCTGTGTCTTATGAAGCAGGAATGCGACACCGCGTTTTCCTTCGTTGAGGTGCCCATTTTTTGTGATTTTTCCTTCCGGGAATATGGCGATGCTTCGTCCGCGTGAGAGCATGTCGAGTTGATGACGAAGTGCCATCTTTAGATTTTGCTTCCAGACATATACCGGATGTGCTCCGAGCATTTTAAAGAACGTATCCGTGTATATGTATGCCCTCCAGCCGAATTTCTTTTTCTTGAATAGCCGCGCCTCGTCGGCGGCATAGAAGAGGGGGATATGCGGGCTCCATGGGTTGAATATCCCGGCGAGGACGACGGGGTCTACTTCGCTCGCGTGATTTGCCGCGAAGATAGCCGTCCTTCCCTCAAGCGCGCGTATGTGCTCGAATCCATGCACCTCGTATCTGGAGAGTGCTTTGAGCACCCATCGTCCAGGGATAAGAAAAATTGCTTGAATAATAAGCGGAGGGAGCCAATAGAATCTGTTCATCCGTGCCTCGTGCCGTATTCTCACGAAACGTCTCTTCTCAGTAAAACACCCCGACATCAAAAAGGCAACGTTGTTACCCCGTGTTTCTTTCGGGAATACCCCGATGCTTGCATCGGGGGAACCTCTATTCTTCGAGGATTTTAGCCGCGCTGCCGGCTTTTTAAATATGCGCGATGAAAGTGTGTAAAAATACCCCTGCCATTTGGCGGGGGTAGTATCCTTTTATGTTTGCGCGTGGCGTTCTGCCACGTTACACGATTTTTTTTCTGTACACGTTTGTCTCGCGTTTAACGTAGCCGCGCCGGATATAGAATTTATTTGCCGCGACGCGCGACGGGTTACTCGTCAGGTCTATGTACGCGACATTGTTTTCTTTCGCAATCGCACACAGCATGTCATCTATCTTGTCTGCGATACCAGCCCCGCGATATGCCCCATCGACGACCACTTGCTCAACGAGCGCTTTTTTCGTACTGTCATCAAGCTCTACTATATGCAGTGACGCCTTGCCGACAATGGTACCGGGAGATGCGCCGGATGGGTCATGCGATGCATCCCGTGCGACGACCAAGAAAACGTTTTTTTGCCGGAGAAATCGCAAAAAATCGTGAGGTGTTATCGAGGCACGCGTGCTCCCGAGCTGCTTGTTCAGGTTATTGATATCCGTAATATCGCGGAGTGCTCCTGAGCCGTCATAGCATGCGACGTGTATCATGTCGTGTGATGCGTCTTTCATTTTCTCAATGAACGATATCACACGGAGGGTTGTTTTTCCACGTTGCATTTTTAGGGTATCTGTACTATACTTCCATGTTAACCACACTCAGTTTTTAAATGCGATCATAACTATGGCACAGAAACATCTCATAAAACTCGCGTGCGAGAAATGTAAACGCATCAATTATTGGAGCAGGAAGAACAAGAAGAGCGTCGAGCGGAAGATAGAGCTCAAGAAGTATTGCCGGTGGTGCAAAAAACATACTGCCCACAAGGAATCGAAAAAATAAGAGTACCCGATATCTTTTCCCTTAGCGCACTCTTTTGTATTTTGTATCAAAAAAAGACCCCTCAAGGGGGGTTAGGTAGCGCTATGAACTTGAGATGATTTCATCGCCAATTTTAACCTCCGTCCAGCTGTGTACTTCACCATCTGCTCCGGTTTTATGCCGTGCGGTAGCAGACAGTTTTGTTCCGTCCGTGAAAGTGATAGAAAGGAGCTCCGTGTCTTCCATCTTCAGCAACTCCGCACCTGAGATCGTCTTCCCGCCCAGCGCACCCATGCTTTCATGCTTTGATTTCTCGTGAGCATTTTTTCTGCTTTTTGGGGGCATACCTGCACGGAGACCATCAAAGGGTTTATGGCCGCTCATCTTTTCTTCTCGCCTCTGTTTCCTGCCGCTTAAAGTATCACGAGCATATCATTCAGGCAAGCGCGCCTATTCAATAATGTCTGAATTTTTGTTATAAATAAAAATAACGGATGGGTCCATAGTTCAATGGTAGAATGGCGGTCTCCAAAACCGCTGATCCAGGTTCGAATCCTGGTGGACCCGTAACGGTTTTTCAAGATGCCCTTTGTGGACATTTGAAAAAATGTTTATGAAATCACGACAGGATTCGAACACGAAAAGGGGTCGGGAAAAACTGTAGTTTTTCCCGTGGCGGATTCTTCAAACCGATGGGTTTGAAAACGCAGTCACGCCTTGGCGGGACGAGTAGTGAGATTCCTGGTGGACCCGCAATTTCAAAATCTCTTGCGCGAGAAACCCTCGGGTTGTTTTTCTGTGTTTGCATACAACTTGTGCATATCGATAACGGCGTGGTATAAAGCATGCAGAGACAGGCGTGAGGGTAGCACTATGTCGCGGAAACTTGTTTCGTCTTTATGCGCAGCTCTTTTAATGGCGGTTCCGCTTTATGCGTACGCCGAGACGGAGACGACTCCGGAAGCTGTTCAGTCGGAGCTTCCGAGCGGGTATGCATCATGGCCGTCATTTACCGGGTCATGTACCGTCAAAGACAAGTTTGGCGAAGAATCCAAACTTGATGTCGCATTATTTTTTGACATAGGCAAAGGACGCACACAGGAGGTTGCAAAATACAATCTTGGAGAAAAAACGGCTTTTTGGTTTTTGGAAGTCGGGGATTCCTACGAATCGCTCTCGATAAAAATGTATTTCTTCAAAGGCGAAAGAGTGTGGAAATACGATTCTTCAAATACTCAGGATGCGGTGCCAATTCTTGAAACATGGCCGAAGCTGGACGTCCTAGTGTTGAAAAATTGCCCGGATCTTTCTGAATCCATGATGAGGTTTCTGCTAAACATTGAGAACTCCATTCCCGACAAACAATGAATAATGTCCCTGTCGGCAAGATTTAAAAGCACGCACCCGCGTGCTTTTTTGTGTGGCCACAAGCGCGGCTCATAGAAGCTCTTCACGCACGAAGGGCAAACTACGGCATATTACCACGCGACAGAAGATGAAGTGCCGCAGTATCTAGGGGAATTACTTCAGGTATTGTCTTATGGTTCTTCAGCCTCTGTGATTCCCATATCCTCTCCACGGTAATCTTTCTATCTGCGCTGTTGTATGCGCTCACGATACAAGAAAGTCCTGCACGGCTTCTTGTATTTTTTTTATCTCGCCGGGAGAGAATTTATGGGTGTTTCTCGGAATGAACCATCGTATCTTTTTGTCGCGCTTAAACCAGGTCTTTTGCCGCTTGGCGTACTGCCAGATAGCGGTGTTTAATTGTTCCGTTAATTCTTTTTTTTCGATTTTTCTTTGCACATATCGCGCGAGGAAGCGATATTCAAGCCCGAGTGCTTCCATGCGCTTCCAGGACAGGCCGAGTGTGTGGAGTCTTTTGACCTCATGAACCATTCCCTGCCGCATTCGCGCCAAAAGCCTGTTTTTAATTTTTTTCTTCAGCGTGTCGTCGGCAATACGGATTCCGATTTTTAAAACATCATACTTCGTGCCAGTTTGTTTTTGCGCGGGTCTTTTGCCGGCGTATAGGGCTATCTCAATCGCTCGAATGAGGCGAACACGGTTTCTCGTGTCTATGTTTTCAGCGCGTTGCGGGGAAAGTTTTTTAAGCATCAGAAAAAGCGCTCCCGCGTCTTTCTTTTCAAGTCTTTTTCGCAGCGCTTGGTTCGGCGGAATATTGGGGAGTGTGACAGTACCAAGTGCGGCATCTATGTAAAATCCGGTTCCACCGACCACTATCGGTATTTTTCCGCGGCGAGCGATATCGGCTATCTTTTTTTGCGCCATTTCTGCATACTCTGCCGCGGTGAAAACTCGTTTTGGGTGCATGACATCAAGAAGGTGGTGCGGGACACCCTGCATCTCTTTGCGCGTGATTTTCCCCGTGCCAATATCAAGCCCTTTATACACCTGACGGGAATCTGCGGAGATGATTTCTCCGTCAAATTTTTTCGCAAGCGAAACGCCAAGCGCGCTTTTTCCCGTCGCGGTTTGTCCAAGCACGACGATAATTTTTAATTTCGAGAGAGAGCGTTGTTGTCGCGTGCCGGATGTGGTATATTTTCTGTGAGTTATCATAACACTACAATAAAGTATGGAAAACAAAAAACAAGGTGACTCTGCGTTCTCGTGCGAAGTGAAAGTCGGGCATGCGATTCCCGATTTCGAGCGCGAGATATATCACGAAGATGCCATCAAAAAAGTAAAACTTTCCGATTACCGCGGGAAATGGCTCGTCCTCTTCTTTTACCCCGCTGATTTCACGTTTGTCTGTCCAACCGAGCTCGAAGAGATGGCGCTTCTCTACGAAGAATTCAAAAAAATAAACGCCGAGGTGGTGTCTGTGAGCACCGATACTGTGTACGCGCACAAAGCATGGCACGATATGTCTCCCGCAGTCCGGAAAATCGCGTTTCCTATGCTTGCGGATCCGACAGGGCGTCTGTGCCAAGCATTTGGCACGTATATTGACGACGAAGGTCTTGCTCTGCGTGGAAGTTTTATCGTTGACCCGGAAGGAGTCGTGCGTGCGCTTGAAGTCAACGACAACAGCATCGGAAGAAGCGCAAAAGAGCTCTTTAGGAAACTCCAAGCGGCTCAGTATGTGGAGAAGCACGATGGTCAGGTTTGTCCCGCAAGTTGGGAACCGGGGAAAGAAGCTCTTACTCCCGGGCTTGAGAAGGTGGGTAAAATTTAAATCCCGAGAAGGCACGATAGAGCAGGTGCGGTATATAATTCACCCCGTCATTCGCGAACGACGGGGTGTTATGGGAGGGGACTTGTGCTGCGCTCCCGCATCAAGCTCGAGAGTTTCTCTGCATACGCGAGGACGTTTCTGACGTACTCGGCGTCTCTGTTGTAATTCCAAATTGCTGCGCGCTTATTTCTTTTCCAATGATTCACGACAAGAAAATTCGCGACGCTCGGAATGAAATCGGGCGGATTAAAAAGGTCGATAACGCCATCTCCATTTCCATCGACGGCAAAATCTTTGATCGAACTCGGGAGAAATTGAGGAATGCCGATCGCACCTGCGCGCGAGCCGCGGACATCATACGGACTCCATCCGTATTTCTTTGAGAGCTCAAGGAACGCCTCGATTTCACGGAAGAGGAATTCACGCCGCTTTGGCTGTGTTGTGTAGAGCTGGTAGAGCCGCGGAAGGACGAAATGGGTTCCCGTGCATATCCCGAAATATGTCTCGACGCGGATAATCGCGACGATGTATTCCGGCGGCACAGAATAATCCTGTTCTGCTGCGGCAAAAATATCCTTGTATGTATCGAAGAATTTAAGACCCAGTGCAAGAGATGTGTCTCCGAGAAGGAAAAAATCAGGAGTGCTGGTTGCAAGAAAATCGGCACACTTCTTCTCGAGTTCTTCTTCATTTCTCGCAAGGAGCGGATTTTCAAAAAGTATATCGAGTTCTTTTTTCTCAAAAAACGGGTTCTGCGCAAGAGACTCGATGAGATTCTGTTTTATATCCTTATCGCCAGCGCGTAAAGTACCGATGAGTGCGAAGAACGAGAGAAATAGAGCGCAAATCCCGGCGCATATCCGGTTCCCTGCCATTATCGCCCATCCCCCGACGGGTACGCTTCTTCTCCATGTGTAGCACAAAAAAATACGGATAGCTATCGTCCTATCCGCGCGACGGCCGTTTTGCCGCAGGGCATATAGGTCCCTGCGGCAGAGACCACGCTGTACCCGCCCGAACGTACCGTTTAGTACGGGCGGGTTGGACCCGTAATAGCTCCTCGCCCCGCACAGGCGGGGCGAGGCTCGGAAATACAAAAGTTTTGCTTCGCTACGCTTTTGTATTTCACTCGCTCTACGTCGCTAATAAAAAAACCGCATCGCGTGCGGTTATGTTAAGAGGCGGCGTATGTGCGAAAAGACACGATGCGGCGCCACCAAGGAGGCTGTTTGGGGATATGGTACTGCTTCTTGAAGTATGTTCGGAGCGCGCCTGGGTCGTGTCTGTACGCCGCGCGGATTTTTATGATCTCCTGCACTCGGTTTTCATCTCCGTGGTCTACGATATACGCCACGACCTCCTCTAAGCGCGGCGCTCTGTCAAATGCCCAGTTTAAGGTCGCCAATGCTTCCTCGATCACGGTATATGGTATGCCGTATACGGGGTCAGAGATGCGCGCACTTGTTTGAGCGCGGACTACCGTCGCAAGTCGGCAAAGTTTTTCCAAAACCGCTGACTGTTCGCGCGTCATGAGCCGCATCTGCGATTCTCCGGATATGTAATCTCCGGAGAGTGTAGCAGGTTTACTCTACAGAGGCAATCCGTTTATTTTGAAAAAAGGTGCGAACTTGTTATTTTTGATTTTCCGTAATTTTATAAAGACGACCGTGATAGGAATCAATTATCCAGTCAGCGATAA
>CAZNJQ010000030.1:0-3018 GCA_964573545.1 uncultured Candidatus Saccharibacteria bacterium
GGGCAGGTGGCGAAATGGCATACGCGCATGGCTTAGGACCATGTGGGGAAACCCGTGGGAGTTCAAGTCTCCCCCTGCCCACAATTTGACTTTTTATCTCTTTATGGTAAAAAGCAACAAGAGACCGTATCGTCTTTGAAAACGAAAGCGAGGAATATCATGTGGCTGCCACCGAAAGAATTGGTGCTTGGCACTGGCTTAGGAATTGCCGCTCTCTGGTACCTGACACAATACTGTCTTGTTTTTACACCCAAGAAGCAGGTAATGCTTGTCATGAATCGGCTTCGCTCCGACGAAAAAGGAGAAGCGCTGATTCGGGTCGTTAAATCGGGACTGCATTTCAAATTTCCTTGGGAGGAAACAAGCGCAAGCGACGACGGGCTTTTTTCGCTTCAGAAGATTCGCACCAACTTTGATGTGCAGTGTCCGTCAAAAGACGGCCCGATCATCAAGGTCACTGGCGGCTTCACATACGCCCCTGATCCGGACAACCTCATTGGCTATTATGTCTCACGAAACGTCGCGGGCAAAAAAGTCCTCGACAGTGTGCAAGGATACCTTTCCGGTAAAATATCCGAGAAAGAGGCAGTTTCCATTAGAAACGCCATGGGCGAGCTCAGCGAGAGCGCGACTAACTATTTTTCCAAAGAACATAGAAGTACGGAGGAAGAAAAGAAGGGGTGCGATGTCGTCACTAAAATCGAGCAAGCATGCGGTATCATCTTCGAAGAGCTTACAATTGCAGACGTTGTGTTCGAGGATAAGTTCCAGGGAGCGCGCACAACAAAAGCGGTCATGGAAACACTCGAGAAAACCGCTGCGCAACTCAAAGAAACCGGTATTAACGGCCAGTCCGCGCTTGATGCTACGCTGGTCGTACACGGGAGCGTAGAGAGAAAAGTCGTGGAAAATGTCATCCGTGCTGAAGGGCAAGGCATTAACGGATTCGTCGAAACCCTCCAGGGAATATTCTCGGGAAGAGGAAGGAGCGATTAAATGAGTAAGAAGGACGAAAAAGAGAGCGAGAGGCCGAAAGGAAAAGAGGGTTCTGCGCCCGTATCGGAAGAAGTACTTCAGCAAATTGCCGAGACGAAAAGACGTGAGGGGTATCGACAACAAGCACGTGACGCGATTGGTGGTATCCGGAAAGTTGCCGGCATCGCCGCACTCGCAATCCTCGCGCTCGCGACATGGATGTATGCATCAGATTCATATCAAAAGAGCGTTTTGGAGAAACAAGACGCAGGACGACGCGCCGCAGACGCACGCGTGAAGGAGCAGAAAACGTGGAACAACTGCGTGAGGCTTCCTGTCCGCGGAAGTACGACGATTATCGCGAAACCAGGTGCCCCATCGCAGTGCTATGTGATGGAGTACGGCCAGATGTTCCGCTTCGACGCCGATCAGTGCATCGAGGTGCGATGGATAAACGGGAGAAAGACGAGCTACTGTCCCGGCACCATCACGCATCTGCCGACACTCGACAATCCGGCATTCAAGGTTGTCTCCGCTTCCGGACGAGACGTCTACGTAACCGTCCGTACGGAACCATATTGAAATATTTTAAACAAAGCACCCCGTCGCGCGCGAGCGACGGGGTTTTTCTTTTGCTTTGATACGGTTCTTCGCCGTAAAACCTATGGACACCCTATCGTGTTGGCGATAATCCGGATGATAGAGAATGCCGCGAGCATAATAAACATACCGAGCACTCCCCAGAGCATATGCTGACGCCCCTTCTCCCGCTCCGCTTCGACGTCCGCCTGCCAGATGTATTGCGCAACGCCCCAGAGGAAAAAGATGAGTGCAAGCGCGAAGAGCCCCGCGATCAGAGGGTCCAGTATATATTGATATATCCTCGCGAGAAGGGCGCCAACGACGCTACTTCCAGCGGGAACACATCCGATTGTGTCACCAAAGAAACCCATAAAACAAGCGATTAGGGACTATTATTGAACCTTTGGCAGAGGAATTGTCGTCTGCTGCTGAACGCCGGTGAATTGCTGAAGAAGCGCGACAATACCCCAGACTGACACAATGAAGAAAAGGCCGATGACGCCATAAACCATGACGTTCCTCGCCTCCTCCTTTTTCTCATCATCTTTCGCGGTGATGTATTTCGCAACGCCCCAGATGAAGTAGATAAGCGCAAGTGTTATAACAAGCGGAACAATCGCATTTACAATTGCTGTCGTTTTCTCGATGACCGTAAGAAAAGGGTTCTGCGCCGCAACAAGAAGCGGAAACGCGAGCAACCCGATCGATGTTGGAAGATATCTCATATGCTTTTGATAATTGATTAATTTGATAATTATTTTGTACGACCTTATTGGTTGTTGAATCGTGTATTAAAGACTCAAATTAAGGTTGAGACCCGACCGGGATGCGCCGATGCCGAACGTCTGTGCAACCACATTCACAATGCCCCAGACCGATACCATGACGAATAATCCGATAACACCCCAGATCATGAGTTGGCGCCCTTCTTCGCGCTTACTTGAATCATCGGCCGCAAGGATGAACTTCGCGACGCCATACAAGAATCCTACAAGCGCTACGCCAATGATAAGCGGAATGAGTGCGTTCAATATCTGTATAAAGCGGTCAATAAGCTGAAAGAGATTGCTCACCCGCCCACCCTGTCCAAAACTGAAAGAAAGATCTCCAAATGTGCCCGATACGGATGGCTTCTGCGCGAGCGCATACTGAACGCCGCTCGTTGCGTATATGAAAAGAGTTCCCAGCGTATAGTATATTTTTCTGCATCGTGAAAGAAAATTCATTGTCGTCTATTATTTTATAAATGCATTGAGTGGTTCGCGTTATTATGCCGCAATCGCGTGATGATCATCGCCGTATCTGTTCTATGGTACCACCGATAGCCTTCGCGAGCACCCATGCGCCGAGAAGTACTGCGGTACCGACAACTGTCCACATGAATGTGGATTTTGCCTGCTTGATCTGATCAACATCACCCCGCGCAAAAACAAAGAGAAAGCCGGAATAAATGAGGAAAAA
>CAZNJQ010000030.1:3118-5510 GCA_964573545.1 uncultured Candidatus Saccharibacteria bacterium
CGCGCGGACATATAGAGCCATCCTGCCCATGCAAAGAGGAGCGCGGCAACCGATGTCCCTGTCACGATAATGAAATCAATAACGCGCTGTATGAGCGTTATCAATTCCTCGAAACCGCAGTTGTTGGTACACGGCACGATGCCACCCTGCGCCGATGCAAGAAGCGGCACAAGGAGCGCAACACTGACAGCGCCGGCCGCGAGTATGTGTGCGTACATATTCATATGCTATCTGATTGGTTTAGGAATAATAGTCTGTATGCTCGCTGACGCACGGACAACGGCGTCGGAAATACGCTCTTTGCCGGATACCGTGTTCTCGACCATCGTCTTGAATACAGCGGTTGTTTCTTCGGGAGACGGATCAAACCAACCTCGTGCAGTGAGCGCACCATTATAGAATATTTTTCCGAAAGCGCTTGGCGGAATATTTCTAAGCAAGTCTCTCCGCGGTGGCGGCAATGCGCTTATCGTCGAGAAGACAAAATTAAATTCGGGAGACGTCATAAACGATGCGGCATAAAATGTGGTTGTAGGATTTTTCGAACTTTTGAGAACGGTAATCGCTTGCATATTCCCATACGTCATCCGCGCGATCGCGTCTTTCGCCTGCGGCACGGGCGCAATATCGAAATTGAGATGCGGGCTTTTCTTCTCTATATCGTCAAGTTCGCTCGCAAAACCGAAATACATCGCAAGGTCCCCCGCTATAAATACATCTTTCGAAGACGGGAGGCTTCTATTCCAGGAGTATGTCGTTTTCGCGGGATTTGAGAACTCGGTGTAAAACCTGAGCGCGGACTGGGCGGGATTCGTGCTCATGCCGCGATTCTCCGCAAGTACCGACATATATCCACTATCTGTCTTTTCAGTGATAGGATTGCCGGCCTGAAGAATAAGAAGAGCAAGAATTTCTTTTGCGTGCTCAACATTTGAAAATTCCCCGAACGAAACACCGCTCCGCAAAACATTCCGCGCATTGTCTATCTTCGTCAGCATCGGGACAAGGGTGAAAAACTCATCCCACGTCGCCGGAGGAACGGAAATACCCGCCGACGAGAACATGTCGCGGTTCCAATACATCACGAGGGGATCAACGGAGAATGGAAGCCCCAGGATCCCTTCCGGCACAAGATACAGCTCCCCCTCCTCGACAAATGTGTCGCGGAAACTTCGGACCGACATGTTTTCGTATGGCAGAGGATATGCCTTGTCGGCATGCCGGACGATAAGCTCCTGCGGCAAGAGGATCATGTCGGGGCCGCGCCCGGAGGCAAGCGCTTCAACAAGATCGTCGTCAAACGTGCGCGCATCCTTCTCGACATAGACGACCTTGAAAAGTCCTTCGTTCGTTCGGTTCATTTCCTCAAGAGGGTCTCTGAAATGTTCCGCCGGAAGCGTCCCCCACAATACAGCTTCGCCGCCGACTCCTTCCGGCGCATTTGAAAAGAACGGTATGATGCCGGAGAAAACGCCGACTGCGAGTAGTGTGAAAAAAATAAAAACTCCGATGACGGCGATCTGGAATGTAGATAGTTTGTGCATGAAATGGTGCGACCTAATTGATAACAGGCGGCATCAGGCGCCAAAATGGGCACTGCGGTCTTTTTGCTCCGGTTTCCGTAAGACAATACCGTAATGATGCGCCCCTGCGGAGATACTCCGCTCATACATGAATCCGACCCGTTCAAAAATTTCCCGCGCATCATCCTCTCCGATGACATCGCGAGGGTGCGGACCCAAGCCCCCGAATGAATCAATCCAGTCTATAATGCACGCGCGGCCCCCGGGGACGACGATCCGAAAGGCCTCGCGAGCGGCCGCGTCTTTATCGTGGACTTGGAACAAAGCATTCGAGATAAGAGCAAGATCGACGGAATCACGACGCAATTTCGTCCCTTCCGGTCTCTCAATGTCCCCCCAGATCACTTCGACATTCGAGAGACGCGCTTCCCGCGCCGCGCCCGCTATCTTGTCGAGAAGCTGTTTCTGCACGTCAATCGCATACACCCGTCCTCCCCTGCCGACTGCGCGCGCAAGTGCCATGGTATACGCTCCGCTCCCCGCACCCATATCAGCGGCAACGCGTCCTTCTCCGACGACGAGTTGCTCAACATTATTCTCTGGATCTGCAAACATAAAATTACGTGTAACTCTCAAGTGAACGTTAATCGTGAGCACACTGTCTCTCATCACCCTGCCCTGCAGTGAAACATCTCCTGTGGTGCCACTATATTCTTAGTATAACAGAACAACTGATGCGTAAAAGTACGCGTAAAACTATGGTGCATACTATACGATTTTAGCTATCGCGTCCTGAATCGAAATACATTACAGGCAAATAAACGCGGCGATGGTGTCTTTCTCCCGAAGCCGCATGATACGCACGCCCT
>CAZNJQ010000031.1:0-4196 GCA_964573545.1 uncultured Candidatus Saccharibacteria bacterium
CGATACAGATCGCTATTTCTTGAGTTCGCGCTCGATGAGCGATTTCATTGTGTCAAATGATTCTGCGCCGGAGACAGGGATTGTTTTGCCGTCTTTGGTGAGAATAACGGAGTACGGCGTGCCGCGCGCTCCTGCGGCTACTGCATCTGCGAGGTCATCTGCGACGCGCGCCGCGTACTTTCCGCTTGCAAGACATTCTTCGAATGCCGTGCGGTTAAGGCCGATGTCTTCGGCGAGGTCCGGCAGTATAGCAAGGTCGAGGTTGTCGTTCGAGGGCGTCACTGAAAATATTTTGTCAGTGAATTCCCAGAATGCGAGTTGTCCTCCAAGTTCTGCGGCGCACTCGGTTGCCTCCGCCTCTTTTCGCGCTTTCGTGTGAATGCTATCAAGCGGGAAATGCCGGTATACCCACGCCACGGAACCCGCATCACCGTATTCTTGTATGACGCGCTTCATTGTCTCCTGGAATGTCTTGCAGAATGGGCACTCGAGGTCGGAGAATTCTACGATTACGATTTCCGCATCGGGGCTGCCTACTCTATGGTCTCGTGCGGTCACGGGCTTTAATTCCGGAACGCGTGCCGAATCCTCCGGTAGAGTGTTTCCTCCCCAAGAAAAGCCGTTTGAGAGAATGATTGCTCCGGCTATGATGATACTCGCGCCTACGATGGCGAGCGGAATAAGCGCGTTATTTCCAATTCCCGTTATTTTTTTCTCGTTTGTTTGTTCATCCATATTTTTGATTTGAGTGAATTGTAATAGTGCGCACAGTGTATCACGGAATCCGAGAAATGGCACATGCCCCGCGTTGACCATACGCCATGCGCGGTGTATCATAGAATTTACGAGTTTACTCTTTACCAGCATTATTCTCCGCACTGAACATGACCATTGCATGGCTGTACGCCCTAGGAAGCGTCTTTCTGGTGAGTCTTATCTCGCTTATCGGCGTTTTTTTTATAACGCTTAAAAAAGAATTTTTAGGGAAAATCATCTTTTTTTTGGTGAGCCTTTCCGTCGGAGCGCTCTTCGGCGGCGCGTTTATCCACCTCATACCTCCGGCATTTGAAAGCGGTCTTCCTCCGGAGCTCATTTCCGCCGCGGTTCTCGCTGGCGTATTTGTTTTTTTCATCCTTGAAAAATTCTTGCACTGGCACCATGCATATTCGCATGAGGGGAGTGAGGTGGCGGAGCACTATCACTGCGAAGGGCATCCAGCGGCGGTAAAGCCAGTCGGTTTCCTTGTCCTCACATCGGACGCGCTTCATAATTTTCTGGACGGTATCATCATCGGCGTCTCATATCTCGTGAGTGTTGAGGTCGGGGTCGCGGCAACGATTGCCATCTTTATCCACGAAATCCCGCAAGAAATCGGCGATTTCGGTCTTTTACTTCATGCAGGGTTTTCACGGACGCGGGCGCTTGCGTTCAACTTCATTTCCGCATCGCTTGCCGCCTTGGGAGCACTTCTCGCACTCTTTGCGGGAGAGCGCATAGAGATGATAGTACCGTTCATTCTTGCCGCTGCGGCAGGAGGGTTTATCTATATCGCGGGCTCCGACCTTGTTCCTGAGCTTCATAAAACGACCGAACCGTCAAAATCATCCATCCAAATACTTGCTATCGTCGTCGGACTCCTGGTTATGTTTGCACTCCTTGCATTCGAGTGAGAAGTTTGTTTTTGGATTTGCAAACAGATATAGTACTTACAGATGAGTCGCGGGAGCTAGGTAGAGGGAGATGAACAAGCGCATCCTCTTGTGGGCAGCCATTGCCCTGCTTCTTTTTGGGCTTGCGAATATAATACTTGGAAAACACCCTGATAGTACGGGGTCACAAGGGAATCTTCCGTATTCCGCTTTCCTTGAGCACGTTGAAAATCACCGAGTTGCTTCGGTGCACATCGAGGGCCGTTTTGTCAGTGGCACGCTTGAAAAAGGCGGAGCTTTCAAAACATACATCCCTGATGTCGGCGATCCCGGGCTTATGCCGCTTTTGCGGGCGAAGGGGGTTGAGATATCTGCTGCTCCGGTGCAGAACGAGGGGTCTTTTTTCAACACTCTTCTCTCGTGGTTTCCGATGCTTCTTCTCATCGGCGTGTGGATATTTTTCATGCGTCGTATGGGTGGTGCAGGAGGCGGAGGCGGGCTCGGTGGTTTTGGGAAATCCCAAGCGCATCTCTTGCATCGGGACATGCGGATAGTTACGTTTGCCGATGTTGCAGGCGTTGATGAGGCAAAAGCGGAAGTCGAGGAAATCGTCGAGTTTCTCCGAGACCCGTATCGGTTTGAGGTTCTGGGTGGCAAAATTCCGAAAGGCGTGCTCTTGGTGGGGCCGCCGGGCACCGGTAAAACACTTCTCGCTCGTGCGATTGCGGGTGAGGCGAACGTACCGTTTTTTACCGTATCGGGTTCGGGTTTCGTCGAGATGTTCGTCGGCGTTGGCGCTGCGCGTGTTCGCGATATGTTTGCACAGGCAAAAAAGAATGCCCCGTGCATTATCTTTATTGACGAGCTTGACGCAGTCGGCAGGCATCGCGGCGCCGGTATCGGCGGCGGGAATGATGAACGCGAACAGACGTTAAACCAGATACTCGTCGAGATGGACGGTTTTGAGACGAATGAAGGCGTGATCATCGTGGCTGCGACGAACCGCCCGGATGTGTTAGATCCGGCGATTCTCCGTCCTGGCCGGTTTGACCGGCAGGTTGTTGTACCGGTTCCCGATGTGTTAGGGCGTGAGCAGATTCTTAAAGTTCATACTCGGAAGATTCGGATGGCGGGAAATATTGATCTGCGGAAAATTGCACGAGGAACTCCCGGCTTATCGGGTGCTGATCTTGCAAATCTTGCCAACGAAGCGGCACTTCTTGCCGCACGGAAGAGAAAACACACAGTGACCAGTGCCGATTTTGAAGAAGCAAAGGACAAAGTCTTGATGGGAGCGGAGCGGCGCTCAATGGTTATGAGCGACGATGAAAAGAAATTGACCGCGTACCATGAAGCTGGGCACGCGATCGTGACACTCAATGTTCCCGTGAGCGACCCGCTTCACAAGGTGACAATCATTCCTCGCGGGCGGGCATTGGGCGTTACGATGTCCCTTCCCGAGCGCGACCATCTGAGCGTCTCTCTTCTTAAACTTGAGTCTCGTCTTATTATTCTATTCGGCGGGCGTGTTGCCGAAGAGCTCGTATTTGGCGCCAAGCATGTGAGTACCGGCGCTTCAAACGATATTTTACAGGCGACGCGGATTGCACGGGCGATGGTGTCCGAATATGGTATGAGTGAAAAGCTTGGTCTCGTCCGATATCGCACGGACGAAGAAGAAGTTTTCCTGGGACATTCAATTGGTCAGCAAAAGAATGTGTCAAACAGGACCGCGGAGCTTATTGATGAAGAAGTTCGCGACATTATCTCGTACGCGGCAAAAAGAGCATTGGATATTCTCACTGAACACAGAGAGGATCTCACTCGGCTTGCGGAGGCGCTTCTTGAACATGAAACCTTAAGCGGTGAAGACATTAAAAGACTGCTTGCAGGGGAGGATATTCAAGGGAATCGCGAGTATGACGAAAAGCCTGCCGGAGGCAGAATGCCGCTTCATGGATCCGTGCCAGAGACGGGTACGCGGCCCGAAAAAGGCAAAGGAAATCCGGATGGCACTCTGTAGACAGAGCATTAGGCATAGCAGAATCAAGGCGCTTCGACTAACCACGAGGCGCTTTTTTTGTGTTGCATAGGAACCTTCTTTATGATTATATGTATGATACGTGTTCAAGTGTAAATACGCTCACGGTAGTATGCGTTGACGCTATTTTACTCTGAATCGCGAAGGTCGTTAGTATTAGCTTTCATTTCAAACGTAAAATGGCGTTCAATGATAATGGCGGTCGCACGAAGCCCATGGTCCGGGGAAACTGGACATGCTCAAAGTGCGGAGGCGCTATAACGGAATTGCCGTTCGAGCCGGACGCGAGCCGGGTCGGAGAGCTGAAGTGCCGCGATTGTTTCGTCCGCAAAGAAGGACGACAAAGCGGTAACGCTCGAAGACCCATGGTCCAGGGAAACTGGACATGCTCCAAGTGCGGAAACTCGATAACGGAATTGCCGTTCAACCCTGACCCGTCGCGGCTTGACGGACTTATGTGCCGCGATTGCCACAAGGAGAGGAGGGGATAAGGTGTCCACAAAAAA
>CAZNJQ010000031.1:4296-5456 GCA_964573545.1 uncultured Candidatus Saccharibacteria bacterium
AAGACTTCTCACGGAGAAGTGGAGACCCCCGCGTTCGTTCCCGTCGCGACGCAAGCGGTCGTCAAAGCGCTTGATTCGGCGCGCGTTCTTGAGACAAAGACGCAGCTCCTTATCGCGAATACGTACCACCTCCATCTTCGTCCAGGGGAGCGCATTATAAAGAATGCGGGAGGGCTCCATTCGTTCATGCACTGGCCGCGGCCGCTCATGACGGACTCCGGAGGATTTCAGGTGTTCAGTCTCGGTTTTGGGAAAGACCTTGCATCAAGCAAGATGTCGAAGAAGCGCGAACGCGAGGAGATTCCTCCCGCACTGCAGCCTACCTCGCTTAAGATCACAGAGGATGGGGTCTTATTTAGATCGTACCTTGACGGGAAAGAGCTTTTTATAGGCCCCAGAGAATCAATGGCTATCCAGCGCGCGCTTGGCGCGGATATTATTTTTGCATTTGACGAATGTCCGCCGCCACGTGTGGCAGAGGCGTATATGATTGCATCCGTCGAGAAGACGCATCGGTGGGCAAAGCGGTCGCTTGACGCGCATGACCCGAAGCAGGCGCTCTATGGAATCGTGCAGGGCGGAAGATTTAAGAACCTGCGGATACAGAGCGCCCGCTTTATAGGAGCGCTTCCGTTTGATGGATTCGGCATCGGAGGGGAGTTCGGCGCATCGAAACGCGAGATGGGGAACATGCTTCACTCCGTATCCGATGAGCTGCCACATGGCAAACCGCGCCACCTCCTCGGAGTGGGGCATCCCGAAGATATTGAGATCATCGTGCGCGCCGGTATGGATACATTCGACTGCATTGCGCCGACGCATTATGCTCGCCGCGGTATCGCGTATACCTCGAAAGGTATGGTGGACCTGAAGAAGAAAATATTCGGGAGAGACAAGAAGCCGCTTGACCCGTCGTGTTCGTGTTTTGTCTGCACTTCATATTCCAGGCACTACCTGCACCACCTTCTTCGCGCGCATGAGATAACGCCGCTTGAGCTCTTGTCGTTCCACAATCTCTATTTTTTCAATACGAGACTCGAAGATATCCGGCGTCGCATCAAGACCGGCACGTTTTAAGCGGAGAAACATAAAAACGCACGGAAGTCCGTGCGTTTTTATGAACGATAAAAAATACCCGCTTATTTATTGAAGCGATTGTA
>CAZNJQ010000032.1:0-5455 GCA_964573545.1 uncultured Candidatus Saccharibacteria bacterium
AGAACAAAGAATTTGCCGCCGAGACTGAAATTCGTTAGAATTTCAGTAATCCGAATTCCGCCAAAGAAAAACTTGAAATTGTCATTCGTGCGGCTCCGCCGCCTTTCTGAATCTTCGCGGGGGAACTTCCTCGCTCCGACGCAAGGTCGGAGCGAAAGCGGTTCGGACTAATTCAAGAATAGAGCACACTAGAAAAGAATTGAAATGCTTCCTCGTTTATATAATGAGAGGAACCATAGAAAAACGCCCCATCGGTGAGTCCGGTAGGGCGTTTGCGTGTCTGTTTATGGTGCTTGTTCGAATTTTATCGAAATACCTTTTCCAAGCAGATAACCGATGATATCGCCGAATGTTTTTTTATCTCTACTTATCTGCTCGGGGGCAAGTATTCCCGTTTCCAGGATCTTCCCTTTGAGCATAAGATGTGCAACGGCGGTACATGTGTAGCCGGTCGTCCGCGCCATAGACGTCGTTTTCGTTTTTTCATTATATTCGTCGTACAGCGTGTATGTATATGTGACCGGGACGTTCTTTTTAACTCCGGAGATAACAACGCGCATGACTGTGAATTCTTTCTCTCCTTGGGCAAGTTGCCAAAGCGGGAACAAGATTCGCGATGTCATCTCAAGCGGGGTCACTGAATTCCCTGCCGCGAGACGTATCGGTTCGGTACCGAAGAATCCCGAATCACGAAGTATCCGCATACACTCGCCATGCCCCGGATATCGGAGCGTCTTCTCTTTCATGTCCGGAACTTTCATGGTTGTGAGCAGCGTCCGGAGTCCGTCGGTGTTGAATGCTTCAAGTGTTCCAATGCCCCCGAAGTCGATACGCTCAATTTCGGAAAGCGCCGGTTTTACAACGACAGCGCCTCCTTCGACGAGTCGCGCCGGACGGACATATTCTTCGATCACATCGGAAGGGGAGAATGGCGCTTTATATTGGTAAGGCCATGTGCGCGTCCGCGGCAATCCGCCGACGTAACAGGAAAAATTTTCCACTTGCATGCGTGCGTGATGGTAACCCAAGAACATATTGGAAAGGCCCGGTGCGACACCGCAATCGACGACAGCAGTGACATCTCGCTTGCTCGCGAGTGCGTGCAATAAGAACGGATCTTCCGGGTAAAACGAGATATCAACGACGTTCTTTCCATTCGCGATAACTCTCTCAAGCACGCCGAAACCGATTTTTCCCGGTACGGCGTTTATGACAAGGTCGCTATTTTCAATGAACGATTTCAGGACAGCGCCATCTGCGGCGGATCCGATGTGTGGCTCGACGCCGTATCCCTGAAGCGGCTTAAGCGATTGTGCGTTCGGGTCAAGTGCCGCCACCTGATACGTGCGTGCGAGGTCGATCGCAATTGCTGCGCCGACCCTGCCAACGCCAAGTACGGCTACTTTCTTTTGTGAGCTCTGCCCGTGACTTTCACGAGGGGGGAGTGTTGGCATTGCTTGATGCCCCCGTTCCTTCTCTGCGGTTTCTTATCCCATACTAATACAAATATTCGTGTACAAAACTTGACTTTTCCATATTTATATGCTACCCTTCCATGGGTTCAACAATAGAAACGGAGAAGAAAGACCATGCAAAAGTTTTTCGGCGCGACACTCATCGTCATTGGCGTGCTTGTCCTTTTCGCGACGGCAGGGACGAGTGACCTGTACGTCGAGCAGCTTCGTGCCGGCATGATTACGCCCGGCCCCGATACGTGGTGGAATGAAGTTGCCGGCATGACTGCCGGTGTCGTCATCGCCGGTATCGGCATCTTGTTCTATCTGCGCGGGGAGTAGCATCCGGTTCTTTTGATCGGATGGGATAACCCGCACAAAACCCCTCGCCTCGAGAATCCTCGGGCGGGGGGCTTTTTTATTTCGTCGAGCCCCGCCTCAGGCGGGGCAAGCGAGGAACACCTGGTCCGTGCCAAAAGAAAAACCCTGTGCTCTTGGCATAGGGTTCTTTACGGAATTGAAATGATTCCCGAGCGTGACACTGCGGATACGACTCGCATATCCCCATGATGTCCGGAACGCATGGAAACGATATTCCCCGCGAGCATTCCTCCGGGAGGTACGAGGACGCTTATTCCGCCCAGCATATCAAGAAGCCGGTGTTCCGCAAACAAACGGAGAGCTTCGTGAGGCGCATGTTCTTGCGGCCACGTCATCATCTTGTGTGGTGGGCGACGTGGGAACCACTGAAGTACCCGAGAGGGGTGATAGAGCCACATCGGCCACCCCTGGCTTTTGGCGGCAAATATACTCTCAAGTGTGGACGCATCTCCAAGACCATCAAAACCATGGCACAGTTCTATTTCTCCAAGATCCGGATAGTCTATTGCCACAAGCGCGGTAAGACATTTGTTTTGTGACGGGACTATTTTTGTAAATCTTTTAGGATTTCCGGCACAGTCGCACCGCACGGGATGTATGGGCGTGTACCACCGAAGTGCTTTCCCACCGTCTTTGCAATGTGGATTTAATGCCTCCCATAATTCCAATGTTCTCCCATGATATGGCGGCCATGGCGATGACTCAATAAGGATGCCATCAAGGCCAGTGAAGCGTAGTGCGCCAATGTGCTCGAACACCGTCAATTCATCTTTCCCGTATATGAGCGATAACCGCCGCTTGCGGTATTGCAGAAGGTCCGGAGTTATCGGCTGGATACCCGAATCTTTCGTCTTCCAGAACCACCCCGCTTTATCGTATGGATGAAAGCTGATTGACGCCGGTCTGTTGAAATAATCCGTTCCTGTGATCGTGACACTGCGGCGCAGATGAAGTGCGTGCATTGAAATATCGTCCGCTTGAACTCTGTTTTTCACAGTACACGAGTAAGTCTCCTTGTCAATTGTGTCGCCGTACGCTAAGGTATGGCGTAGAGAGCGTGGGAGGTTGATACGAATGGAAAAGAGCGCGGAAGCGGCACGGCTTGTTCGCGGAACACGGAATCAACTGGTCATTGAGGGATTTGGTGCCTTACTGAATAAAGCGGTTATCTCGTGGCTTACTAGCCATTGCGCAGAGAAAAGATTGCTCGTGGTGGGCCAATATGCGTGCAAGGGAGTCGGTGGTCCGCTGTATTTTGAGCTTGCTCATGCGGGGCAGGCGGCGCGGACAGGTATGCCGTCCAATGCCGCGGCGTTGCTTAACTCGTTTCGTATCAATTCCCGAAACGAACTCTGCGTCGGGGATTGCGGACAACTTATCGTCGGGCTTTCGCGCAATGTTTCTTTCGACGACATGGCCCTGGCATGGCTCCAAAGCTATCGTGATCTACAAGTAGAGTTCGTTATTCATTTCTCGCATATTTCAAATTTTAATACCGCACGCGCCGATGTACGTATTGTTCTTTTGAATCCCGTTGAATCAAGGCAGGTGCACGAAATCAGTCGGGAGCAGATGTAACGTTCCCATGTAGTAAAAAAGGCGAACGCACAGCGGTCGCCTTTTATATTGCTCAGCATTCATCGCCTGTTATACTGTAATTAATGCCTGCATCAAAAATAAGTCTCGATAACGCAAAAAAAGACAAGCTGTTCTATCAGCGACGTAGGGCGAGCGAAACGAAAAAGCCATGTTTTTTCGTTTCCGAGTCGAGGAGTTGACACAACAGCGACGTTACTATCTTTCACACTAAAAAACATGCCCGCAAATAAAATTAGCATTGATAACGCAAAAAAGGATAAGCTGTTCTATTTCGTCGCGAATGTCGTCGTGTATCGCGACTCAGACAAACGGTGTCTCATACTGAAGCGCGATATGCGAGAGAAAGTGCACCCGGGACGGTATGCTGTTCCGGGCGGCAAGCTTGAATGGGAAAATTTACCGATTGAAAAACCGACACGCGTAAACGGCGACGTGCTTGATTTTGAAAACGCCATAGAAAATCTATTGAAGCGCGAGGTGAAAGAGGAAGCGGGAATAGAGATTGAAAATGGACTCCACTATATAAACAGCGTCGCGTTCGTGCGGCCCGATGAAACGCCAGTTGTTCTTGTGAAGTTCGCCGCGCGGTATAAAAATGGCAATGTAGTGCTCGAGGAAGGAAGTTTTACTGATTTTAAATGGGTGAACGCAGAGGAGGCGGCGGCATACGAGTGCATCGATGGCATTGCCGACGAAGTTAAAGAGACTATCAAGATGTTCACACAGGCGGCATAACCCCGTTCACTTGATTTTCATCTGCGGGGCGCCTATACTCTCCCCAGATATTTGACCAGCAGAGGAAGGACGCGATGTCCGCCGAAGAATGTCAGAGAAGGCTTCAAGGCCTCGTAAATCGTTGGTTTGATGAGGCGGATCGCCATCGCGCGCTCTCCGTGTGTGAAGGCATCAACAATCTGCTCCGTACCCATATCGGCGAGCTGGTTCTTGTCGTCGAGCGGGCCGAAGAGCCTGTGGCGCGGCGCTACGGTGGACCTCAATCGAATGGCGTGGTGCACATGATGCCGCCCCAGGACCGATTTTATCTTAAAGAAACACACTATGTGGGTCTCGTAAGCGGACCGGCACTCTCTGCCGATGACCGGGGTGTACTTGGAGGACAGATTCTTATTCCGACTAAAGAACACTACACATTCGGAGGTGACTTCAAGATTTTTCCCGAAAAGCGGGACGGGGGCATTACTCCGTCGCAATTCGGCACCTTCGCGGTTGATCTCGTTCAGAAAAAGAAAATTCGCAGCGACTTTTTTGCGCTGCGTCGTGGGAATGCCGTTCTCGCTGCGCAGATAGTTGTGGGCGATGAGGATGTGACGCGGTGGTTCATGGACCACCAGGACATTTCCGGACGGGGCCATGTTCACAGCTGGAAAATTCTCATGCTCTGGACGCTATGCCGCTTGCTGGCCCATGATCTTCCTATTTTTAGCGCTGTCAAAGAGAGCGTCCGCAAATACAAAGAACTTTTGCAGCAGCACCGGTTGATCCGAAAGAAGATGGAAGCACGGGAACAGGAAGTTGCCGAAGTGTTCGGGGATGAGGGCGTCGAAATCGTTTTGAACGGAAAATGAACGGATAAGAATTCAACAACGTGGCCACAGGCGCCGCGTTTTTTCTTGTATAGTTTTGTGATATACATAAGAAGCAAAACGGGCACGTGGCGGAATTGTCCCGAAAAATACAGAGCGCGCATCCCGCCTGCGCCAAGGCGTTGGCGCAGGCGGGATGCGCGATGAGATTTTTCGAGATCCCGTTTGTTTGCGCGCGGTTGATATCAAATTTATTGGGTAGGTGGCGGAACTGGTAGACGCGCATGGTTCAGGGCCATGTACCAGCAATGGTGTGCGAGTTCAAATCTCGCCCTACCCACAACGTATATATTTCAGTCGCGCTCCGTATAACGGGATCGCGAAACTGTAATTACTCGCTACGCTCGCAAACAGTTTCGGGAGTATACGCGTACGCTTCAGGAGCGTATGCCGCAAGGCTTGAGAGTTCAAATCTCT
>CAZNJQ010000033.1:0-5366 GCA_964573545.1 uncultured Candidatus Saccharibacteria bacterium
GCCGCCGTGCCGCTTGCAAACACAGCGCAGTCTTCGGCGCCATCCCACACGACGAGGCGATTCTCCGCGATTTCAAGGCCCGGATGATTGATGCGGCTGTATGCGAGCGGCACAAATTCGCCTTCGTGAAGTTGGGACGCCCCGCTCACGATGGAGAAAAACCGCTCTCCTTCTTCCGCAGTCGGAAAAACCCAGGTAGAGGTTTCAAAAATCGGGCACTTCGCCGCGCCCTCGGCCCAACGCGGATTATACGCGCCGTGAATGACATGCGTTGCGGGCTTGAGATGTTTGCCATGCTCGTCGCCAGACATACGGCCTCCTTCAGAAATTTTTTTCAAAAGAATCTGCCGTAACAGTACTACGGTATGAATGATATGTCAAAACAAAAACGTCTCTAGGTATGTGCGGAGACGTGCATGTCGTTGACGAAGTAATCCATTCCTGTAGCATGAGTAGAGAGTATGCTGTGTGACGAATGAGCCCGGGGATGGACAAAGGTCAGGACACGTTGAGCTTAGAAGAGGCGGTTCAGTATCTGGGTGAATTCCTTGAACAGATCAGAAAGGAATACCCACAAGGTTCAGAGAAACACAAAGAAATAAATTCTCTTCTCGTTGAGTTTTTTAATATAAGCGCTCGCGGCGGAAAAGAAATCGCCAAAGGAGCGTATCTTTTGGACCGCGCCGCGCCACTCTCTGGCGAAGCGCATAAAAAATTCCAAGAGGTGTGCTCGTGGATTTCAAAAAATATTCCGGGCGCAGATAGTGTGAAAAAGAAATTTAATTAACGCCCCCATCGCACGTGCGGGGCTTTTTGTTGCAGATGGAATAGTGATGTCTTATGACTCTCTCAAAATTCTCGTCACGTATGTCGTGATAGAGACGAATACTATCGTGAGTACAGCTGCGTAGATAAATTTTGCAAGGAGTGTGTTTTTCTCCAACGGAAATAAAAATTCAATAAGCGATTTAATCGCCTCATTCCACGCAAGACCGACAACGAGACCGAACGCAGCGGTTATGTACGTCATCATCTTGTCGCTTAATTCTTTTTTGATTTCGTCTACAGTTTCTTTCATATGTTTCATTAATAACGTCTCACTTCGCCCCGTCATTCGCGAATGACGGGGCTTCGTTCGGGCCGCCGGGAATTAAGTCCGGTCTGTCTACCTTAGGTAGACGCACCCTCGTCCCGTTAGAAATTTTAATCGGGCTGCTGGGAATCGAACCCAGTCCTCACGCACCCGAAGCGTGTATACTGCCGGTATACTACAGCCCGGCTGAATTTCTAACGGGACGAACGCACGTACTACCGGTATACCCACACACTAACTTTGCCATCGTTCCGTTTTTACAAACGACACCACATTATTATTTCCAACATTCCACTGGTTCAGATTCTAAAGAATATGCTCAAGATAGAACATAAAAAATAATGGCAAAGTTAGTGTGTGGGTATACTACGGCCCGTTTCCTGCTTATGTTACACGTGTAACGCCTTATTCACAAGGTTGTAACGACAATGCCGCAAAAAAGTAGGTCTGCTTGCCCCGTCGCTCGCGAGCGACGGGGTGCGGCTTTCGATTCCGGACGCGAGCAAAGCAGTTTGCTCACTCATCCCTCATTTCATTCGGGCCGCCGGGAATCGAACCCGGCCTACATGCACCCCATGCATGTGTACTGCCGATATACTACGGCCCGTTTCTTATAGGACATCAAATTGTATTTCTAAAAGACATTCTCAAGGACATGTCCTTTATATGTCCTTTACAGTAAAGGACACGGAGAATAAGTTCGCAACAGTGCTGAAATTTTGCGCGATATATTAACAAACAAAGCGCATTGTATGCGTCAGACAATGGTGGCAGTGTGCGAATGTACAAAAGTATAACAAAATATTTTACTAAAAGACACTGTTATGTTTCACATGAAACGCGTTTCATGTGAAACGTTCGAAAATGTTTCTCGTGAAACATTACTCACCGCGCTGACTACAGTAGGAGAATATTTTGTTGCTATTTTACTGCAAGGGAAAATCTTCAGAGAATCGAACCTTTGCTATTTTTTTATACTCATCAAGAAAAATTCCGATCATATCAAATTGCCACAGTTGGTTATCGGATATTTTTTTCTCAGAAATATACGATGTTATCGCGCGCATGAGTCTTTTTCTTTTCAAGTGATGAACACTATCTTCCGGTTGAAAGCTTCCGAATGTTTCTCGTGAAACATTTTCATGATTATCGAGCTCGCGCGATAATGTTTTGACCTCAATAAAGTGGAGCACTCCTTTTTTCTTTGCGATAATGTCTATTTCTCCCCATTTCTTTCTATAATTTCTGCAAATAATCTCGAAATTATGTTTCACGAGAAACATACATGCGATATCTTCCCCAAGAACACCGATTTTTATGTTTTTGTGTTCTCCTGCTTCGGCCATATGTTCAAAATATCATGTGTTGAGATATATTAATATAGAGCGTGCACTTTCAAACAAAAATATCCCAAGCGTACCAAGATAATAATCCACAAAACCTGACATAGAAATAGAAAATGTTTCACGTGAAACATTTTATTATAAAGGACATTAAAATTAGCTAGTGTCCTTTAAAAACCCTTATATTTAAAGGGTTTTTTCTAATTTTGTATATCAATAGGACATTTTATGTGTATGTCCTTTATCCACATGTCCACAGGGTTTTCCACAGTTTTATACATATCTCAAGGATTTCTAGGGTTTTTTTTGACGCCCCCATGGTATTTCTATCAAGGACATGTCTTTTATAGAATACAGAGACTCGAAAATCTGAGATTTCGTAGTCTTAGCCGGAAAATTCCCCATAAACTTCCACTGGATTAACTTTCTTGCCGCCGTTCTTAACGGTTTCATGAAGTGCGAGAAATCCGCTAATCATTCCTTCTTCATCTGAAATCACGCATGTTCCATCGGCATGATTTATGATCAGTAATATTTTTCCGTCAGATACTATTTCGTAATCAGAAATAGCGGGGTTGTGGGGGATTATATGCAGAATGGACGGTCGACCGAAATGAGATTTCAATAAATTTCTAGGCAGACCTTTCATAATAGTAACCCCCGTATCGGTTAGTATTCCATCGATAATCACTTGCCGCAATTTTTGGCGGGTATGAGTTTTCGTAAAACTCCTGCCCATTCTTATCATGTCACTTGTTGATTTAACGGCATTGGTCCCCTGAATACTAAAAAGTCTATGTTGTCGGCTTGCGTGAAGTACGTCATAACCGGCGCCAATAGACAGTTGGTTATTTTGGGTTTTTAAAATTTTCTCTTTATCTGCTCCGGCTATTGCAACACTCCATGTGTGTGCCCTTGAGGTCTTGTCGCGCTTTAACAAGCCGCGTTTCTCTAATTTTCTTAGATTATAAAATATAGTAAGCCTCTCCTCCTTCAGTAAATTTATGAGCCCTTTTACGGTAAGCGGTTTTTTTGAATCTTTTAAGACTCTGATTATGACGGCTTCGGTTTTGTTAAGCCTCGCAAGCCGCATGACGCTCCTCGGTGATATGTTAAAAATTTTTGACATATTATACATCAATAATGCTTATTTAATAATGGTTTGTCAAGAAAGCGAGTATTTATTGAAAAAACCACCCGTTATGTGTAATCTTTCATGCAGTCGCGTGTGCAACTCGCACCTTGTAAATAACACCAGGGAGGATTCCATGGCGATGTTTGTCACGGCGGGCGGCACGCTGTCGGCTGCCGAAAGGAAGATTCAAGCAAAAGAAGAAAAAGAGTATGCAAAGGCTGTGCAAAAATGTGTTCAAAAGGAAAAAAGGATGCGGGAACGAGTAAGAAGCCATCTCCGCTCTCGACGCCACAACGAACTTGTGCGCATTTTGATGAGAGAGTACGACAAGAAAGAATGCCTCCATAACTATTTGTTAAAAAGGGGAGTAATTTCAGTACCGGAACTTTGGGACATAGCAAGATTCCGATCTGTCTAGCACAATACACAATATCGCGAATAGGAAAAAATACGCCGCGGAAGCTTTGCTTCCGCTTTTTTATTTTTATGCGGGTAGGCCCGCACACTAATTTTCGTTTCGGAAAAGTTTCAAAGTTGATTTGATGCGTTTTAGAAGCTGTGCACGTGCTTGCCCGCGCAGTTTAAGAGTTGCTTCTCTGTCTCGAGCTTCTTGTTCTATGGCATACGCCTCATAGTAAAGAAGTTTAAATGGAGCTCTTGGTTTCGTAGATGGAACTTTTCCAGAATTATGTTCTTGAAATCGTTTCTTTAGATTGTTTGTCGAACCTATGTACAATTCTTTGTCTCTTTTGCTCCCTAAGATATATACATAGAACATACTTCTAAAACGAAATTTAGTGTGCGGGTAGGGAGAATCGAACTCCCATCATCTGATTGGCAACCAGATGTTCTACCATTGAACCATACCCGCGGATATCTATAAATTATACAAAACGCTATCGTTCATTCAAGAGCGACGCTGACTGATGAGCGAATCAATTCAATGGACTCTTCAAAAAATTCGGGGATTATTTCTAATCCCCGAAGACAAAAACAAGAGACACGGTGGTTTACTTCTTTCTGACGACAACTTGAAAATCAAGACGGTCTTGGTGGAGCGTAGCGTCGCTTCGCTTCAGCATAACCTCCTGATAGCCGATTGTATTTCCGCCTTCATCAACAACTTCAACGAGGCGCGTGTAATACGGAGTGTCATAACAATCACCGCTTTTGAGAATTTGTTCCGCCTCGTAGGCAGTATTCACGCGTCGCTTATATTCATCTTTGATGTCTTCAAACACGCCGCTCACCCCGATGCCAAGATCCTTGGTCTCGTACGAGGCAGAAGTCAGCGCTTCCACGGTCGCGGCATACAGCCAGTATCTCAACTCCTGTGCCCAAGCGCCGCTTTTAACTTTAAGCTGCGGCACCCGCTGAATGAATCGCGTAAATGCGTAGTTAAGCTCCCCGAGGTATGCACCTTCGTAGCCATAACCGGCACCGACACTGTAAATAGCTTGAGCTAAATCTACTTCAGGACCATTCCCGACAGGAGTGCTGCGAGACAAGGAGTGAAGCGATTGTGCAACCTTAACAAAAATAGATTTGTACACGGCCACAAGCGAAAGATTGTTAGAAATCTCTGTAGCGGCGACATCGGCCATACGCTCAAGCGCGACGTCTAAAATCTCGCGATCCGTGGATTTTCCGTCTGTTTTTTTGCTGGGAACGTATGGCATTGTATGTCCTTAGCGGTTTTTAATAAGCACTAAACCTAGGGTAGTAAAGTGTGATGGAAATGTCAACACCCCGTAATGGTTCAATAGCTTGGAACCACCCCTGCGGTTAAGGTGGT
>CAZNJQ010000034.1:0-4851 GCA_964573545.1 uncultured Candidatus Saccharibacteria bacterium
TGTGCTCCCGTTCATCCGCGATTTTTAAACGAAAAAACCGCCTCATAGCGGTCTCCGACCAACACGAAACCGTGGTCGTTTACCGCCTTTTCCGCTTCAGGATGTTCTTCGTATGCATGTGGTATCCATTATAGGGATGCCGAAAATATTGTCAAATGCCTGTATGCGTCCGCCACGTTGCCGCCCCTAAGGACGCCTATTCCTATGAAAACGGGCTGATGTTTCCTAACACAAAAGCCCCTTTCGGGGCTTGTGCACCATATCGTATGGCACGCTGTACTATTCGTGAGAAATATCCTTCCTCAATCGCTCCAAGAATCGAGCTGCCGCTTCTTGGCCGCCGAATCCGAACGAAAGACCGATAGCAAGCGCAAGTGCGATGACGACTCCGGTAAAGAGTGTCTGCGCAAAGTAGTCTGCAATGCCGAGCTGAGAGAGCGCGATAAGTATCGCGAAAATCCAGATCGCCCACCGTACAAGTCCTCCCAAGAAATGCGCAACGCGGATTTCTGCAGCGCGTGCTGCTCCGACAACCAGTTTCTGAACTGCATCCGCCACGACAGCGGCGACAAGCAGAATCATTGCGGCAACGATGACTTGCGGAATGAACACAAGCACAACATTCTGCAAGAAGTTGTTTACTTGCGAAAGACCCAAGACATCAAGTGTCGCAACCAAGAAGACGACGATGACAAACCACTTGACCAGTTCGCCGATAAATCGCCCTGAATCAAGACGGAATCCCGCGCGGGAGAGGACATCTTCCACTCCGGCGCTCTTCAATGCGATATCAACCTTTATTGAGCGGATAATTTGCGCAATAACACGTGCCAAGAGGACTCCCACAAACCAACCGACGATAAAAATGACAAGCGCGACGAAGATTTTGGGGACAAAATCAACTACTCCAAGCCAAATGTCCTGGAATGATCGCGTCAAGACAACGCTCCATGTTTCCAATAACATATACAACAATACTTAAAGCATAGAGAAAGCGCGGCTCGCTCTCGCCGTAAGCATAATAAATCGATTAAACCAGTAAAGTTAAGGGTTTGACCCTTAAAAACCCTCTCGCCTGACCGAACGAGAAGGAAGATATAAAGAATACAAACAATCCCTGTGGCCAGGGAATTAAATTCGACCTTATTTTCAAAGCCTTAATTAATAATATCATTAATTAAGGACGCCCATTACGAAGACTGTGGATAACTAAAAAGCCTTATTTCCCATGCGATTTATCAGTTTTTCATGGGGGTAATCAAGCACATCGCGCACGAATTTATCGCACATTTCAAGGCGATACAGAAAGTCGGGAGTCTTAAGGACTGCATATTTAAGCTCGCGCCCCATCTCGGACTCCACCGCCTTTATAGCTGTATCAATCGCGCGCTTTTTTAAGCGATCGCCGACGATCATAATATCGAGTGTCTCCGGATTGTCCCTTCCGGAAAATACGCCCGAAAGGACGAGCATTTTGATCGCACCGGCCCCTTTAAGCCGGCGCGCAATGCCGTCCTTCTGAAATGACTCGTTCTGAAAAAGGACGGCGCGAAGCGGCGCGGTGTATGGAAAATCTTTGTCCAAGACGAATCCATGAACTCTCTTCCGTAAGACCTTAGAGCTCTTTTTTGTTCTCTTTTCGATTTTTTTTATAAAATCTCTGCGGCGCACCATGCCGAGCGACACAAGCCGCGCAAGCTCGCGGCGGCACAGATTATTGGAAACCTTGGCTCGAGCTTTAATGTCCTGGGCTTCAAATGGGGTCTCCGGGTTGCATAAGAAAAGGCGCATTATTTTGACATACGCCGCACTGCCGAAAAGTTTTGAGAGAATATCCATCACTAGTATTGTACCATCGGCCCGCAAAAACAAAAAAGGCCTGGTGGGCCTTTTACTACACAGGGAGCACTGTCACACCGTGAGAAACGAGTGGATTTCCCGTAATTCCTTAAGCGCATCAGGTATGGGGAAGACTTTCCCAAGGACGATGGTGCCATCGGAACAATTGTACAGCTTGTCATATTCATATCCCCGAGAGAGCAGGTGTGTCTGGCAAATCGCGGCAGTGCGCAGGAAAAGACCGACGTTCCGTATATTTTTCCGTTCGTAACACGCCGCAGTTATATACACCCACACGCCGAATGTGTCCCGTGAGAGAAGTTTCTTTTCGTGGTCCACGAGAACATGCGCAACCGGTGGCGCAAATCTTCGTTTTACGGGCACAATGAAGGAACCTTCAAGACCCGCAGAAGACTCTATGCTAAAACCCGCGGCCACGATATCTTTCACGAGCTGTAGTGAGCGTGCCTGAGGAGCCATACCGTTTCCTCGCATGCCATACATCTGCGGACAGGGTACCACGGTCCGAGAAAAAATAAAATCCTCCCGGTGTACGGAAGGATTTTATTTTTAAATCACTGCTATCCTGCACCGATTACTTCAATGCCACTTTTCCGCCTGCTTCCTCGATTTTCTTCTTGATATCCTCGGCATCCGCTTTCTTCACTCCTTCCTTAAGGACAGCCGGTGCGCCCTCAACGAGGTCTTTCGCCTCCTTGAGACCCAAGCCGAATGCTTCCTTAACGACTTTGATAACCTGAATCTTCTGCTCTCCTCCGGAGGTCAGCTCAATGGTAAACGAGCTTTTCTCTTCGGCAGGAGCCGCCTCACCTCCTGCCGCCGCAGGTGCCGCCGCCACCGCCACTGCCGCCGCAGAGACGCCGAATTTCTTCTCCAATACTTTTACGAGCTCCGACAAGTCGAGGACGCTCATTGATTCTACCTTCTCAACGAGGTCTTTGAATTTTGCCGGAACTTCTGAATCCACCCCTTCTTCTCTCGGTGCAAGTGTCATGTTTATTATATCGGGTTTTATTTACTTTTAATTTTTCGCCTGTGCAATTTGATCAAGCGCGACGACGAACGAACGAACGACATTATTGAGCACGCCGACCGTGTTCTGAATCGGTGCGTTCAAGACAGTTACAAGCTGTCCGTAAAGAACGGTCCGACCCGGTATCGCCGCAAGCGCTTTTACTTCCGCAGCGCTTATGTATCGCGATTCGAGAATACCGCCGACTGCAGAAATCGAGTCTTTGAGCTTCTTCCCAAACATCGCAATACTCTTTGCAGGAGATACCATGTCGTCCGCATACGCGATAGCGACCTCTCCCGGAAACTCCGGAAGAGTTCCTTCTATCGGCAATGCGCCGAGAACGCGCTTCATAAGGCTCTTTTTTACGACCGTATAGTGCACTCCTTGTTTCTTGAGTTCTTTGCGAAGCGCAAGAGTCTCCCCAGCACGCAATCCCCGAAAATTGACGAATACGACAGATTGCGCGGACTTGACCGCGTCTGCGACATCCGCGACGATTTTCTCTTTCTTTTCCTTGGTAAGAGCCATGTTGTTTTAGCTCATTAAAAAATCCTTTACACGTTGCATAAAGGACCGGAGTCCGCCTCCGCCAGTTGGCGGATTGCGGGGTTCGACCTCGGCAGGATTTATGGCAGCACAATCGCCGCCGCCTGCTGTCTCCAGTCTTATGGATATGAAGTATAGCCGATTAACGGCGTGTGTCAACACGCCCCTCAAGCAGTGAATAATAATCTGACTATAGTCAGATTATTATTCACTGCGGCTCCGCGGGTGCTACGCATGCGCATAGGTAGCGGTGCGCGCCGAACACATTGACAAGACGGCGGCTCGGTACTACGCTACATGCAGAAATAGATTCAAGTAGGTACGGCACATGCTACAAAAAGCTATCGGCACGGCACTTTTCGCACTTGCGCTTGCAGCGTATACTCAATCAGCATTTGCCCACGAAGAACATCACGGAGGCGGAAGCGGACACGATGGGCATGCGGGCGCGTGTCAGGAAATCGTTCCTAAAAGCCAGGTCACTATGCCAAGCCTTAACGCTCCGGATTGGACTATCGTAAAAGTCGTGGCAAAAGAGGTGGGAAGCGATGCCGGAGTCCGGACATTTGTCTATACATTCTATGCGAATGTGCATGTGCCCGGTGTGCGCGTTGCCGCGGCGACACTTGTCACGGAACCCTCTTCGGGACTCACCAGTGTGATGTGGGAAACGGGCGATAAGAAATTCGCGACGGTCCTTGAAGCGCGGAATGCCACTGTGTGCGTCGCACCGCTCTATGGGACTGACGGAAACAAGTATGACCTCACCGGATTCATGGAAAAAATCTCTGCATGGGCGGAGAGGTAAAGACAGCTACTGATATGCTAATGCGCGGACACCAACACTGTCCGCCTTTTTCTTTTACCTCCTGAACACGGGCGATGGATACCACTGCTGCATTCGTTATCGAAGGATAAGAAAAACCACCCCCGTGTGGGTGGTTACATTAACAACCAGCAAGATCTCCAGAACCGCTTTCGGTGCACACTTTGCCGCCAGTGGCAGTAGAGGATACCGTCGTGCTGACCGCAGTCTGCGCCGCCTTGAGCGAGACGCCGTGTACCGCGTTGCCCGCGATGAACCCTCCGGCGCTCACGAGTGCGGGGAGCACTTGCTGCCAAATGTTCGGAGAAATACCATTCACGAGCGTAACAATGGGCGGGCCTTCTTCGGATTCCTTTTTCACGTATACGATAGCGCCCATACCCGGAACATTCACGTTCCCGGATGTCTCAACGTAGTGAACACCCGGCGAAAGCGCAGGAAAACTATGGACAATAAACTCTGTCGTGCCGGCACACCCTCCCATAAGAAGGGCGGCGCATAACGCCATCATGCGTGCCCTCATTGCACTCCTCCCGACGTATAGTAAGAAAACTTCTTGTCCCAATATACCATGAGTAACCAACGTAACGCCATACACATGCGG
>CAZNJQ010000035.1:0-4827 GCA_964573545.1 uncultured Candidatus Saccharibacteria bacterium
CTGCTCGCTCATAACCGGCACCCGCTCGTGAGACAAATAAAAATGCGCCGTCCACGCGCACCATTCGATAAATGCAATCGGCGCATAGAGTAATTTCGCAAAATTCATCGCCCCTCCGCGCACATATTTCTAGACAGACTATACCACCGCGCGCCTCTCTGGCAAGAGCGCTCGGCCTTCCGGGTCTTTACAAAACGACGCAGGGGTGTATAAGAAAATAAGAGCCGATTCATTTTTATGGGTGCCGCCATGATGCACACCCTCGATGCGAGAATACTGTTGCGCGATGGACCCCATGATGTACAAAGCATTTTAAAACTCCAGGAAGCCATCTATACCGATGCTCTTTCAGATAAACGCGAGAATCCATGTGCTCTCTTTGTGGAACATCCTCATGTGTATGTATGCCCTGAAGACAAAATGCTTGATCTGCGAACGCTCGTGCGGTCGCGGAAAAGCGACGGTTCGCTCAATTTACCGGCGCCGCTTATCGGCGTAAAAAGAACATCGGGCTCCATTACGTACCACGGACCAGGACAGCTCGTTTGTTATCTCGTCATTAACCTTGCCAACGAAGGATTCCATCCTTTTATGATGAGCGGCCTTATCGACGACGTGATAATCGCCGCACTCTCGCGGTTTTCCATTCGCGCCCAAAAGAAACCCGCGGGTTACCCCACTGAAGCAAGCGGCGTCTGGGTTCTTCACAGCGACATACATGGCGACATGTATAAAAAAATAGCATCCCGCGGCATTTCGATAAACCGCGGCGTCACGAGATTCGGATTCGCGCTGAACGTCAATACCGATCTTTCATATTTTGATTACATTTATCCGTGCGGGCTCAAAGACATGCGCATGACATCAATGGAGCAGCTCTCCCGGACGCGATTCCCCGTCGAAGATGTCGCCCTATGTCTTGTCGAAGAGCTGCGCGAGGCAATCCAAAAAAAATAGGCATCCTTTTCGGAGGAATGCCTGTTTGTTTTTTACATCGCAAAATCAACGTTAAAGAGCTTCAGGAAATCATCGGGCCTTTTCTGCGCCTCAAGAAAATCCTTGAGCGCCGACACGAATGCAGTCGGGAGCGAACCGTCGCACAGCCGGTGGTCAAAACGGAATGCGAGATTCGTGTAGAAACGGCCGAGGTCGCCCTTCCTGATGCGCGTCATATTAAGGATCATGCTTGTCGGACGAATAGCACCTGTGCTCGTCCGCGTCGCCGGAATCGCCGATGCCGGAGCATCCCCGCCCAGTCGTCCCGTATTGTTGAATGTGAACGACAAATTGCGGATGTCGTCCCTTCCAAGGCGACGGGTTTCGGTGCGTCGTATTTTTTCCTCGACAACAAAAATAAAATCGAGAAATGACAACTTCTCCGCCCCGTGGACCACGGGAACAACGAGATCATCCGGGGTTCCGTCTGCTCTCACTGCCTGCACCGCGATACCCGCGTTCACGTGAATAAGGTGCCGCACCTCTTCCGATGCCTCCTCCCAATAGCCGTTCAAGGCCGAAAATCTGGGGGTGGAAAGGAGCCGTACGGCAAGAAACAGGATAACGTGGTCGTACCGGAGAGCGCTGCCAAGCACATTTTTGAAAAACGCCTTGTACCGCTCTCTGAATTCCACGAGAACCGTCACGTCGACATCCGTAAGCATGTCGCCGAAGGCGGGAATCCGTGCGCTTGCCTCCATCATCCGGGCGATCTCTTTGCGCCGCTCGGATGTTTCTATCGTCTCTTCTCTGCTATAATCCGCCACTTCATCGCCCACCCAGGATTCCGGACGGCGTGGAGCAGATTCTCGTCTCTCCAAACTTCTGATATCACCGGCTTGTATGACTCCGGACGGTCCTGTACCGATAACATGCTCTAAAGAGACTCCTTCTTTTCGCGCACGTTGGCGCGCTTCAGGAGTCGCACGGATGCGCGTTCCGTCCGCACTGGGCGGAGAGAAAAATCCGCCACTCTGCGATGGAACACTGGAAACCGTTTGAACTCCTTGTGCGTGTCCGGAATGAAGTTCCGGTAAGGCAACTTCAGTATTCCCTTCCGCAAGCCCTTCGACGACCTCTTCGGTGTCGATGGAACCTACGTGCGGATCAATGATAGTTCCGAATGGGAATGAGCGTCTTTTGCCGCTATAGTTCCACTCATCACCATCTTTGAATTCAAGCGCCACGACCATTCCGGAGAATGGCGCGGCTATCTCGACAGTCGCCTTTTCAATCTCGACGACTCCGATAACGTCTCCTTTGGCAACGATATCGCCTTCCTTCTTTAACAATTTCAGCTTGTACGGTCCCTTAAAATCATCTGCTCCACCAGCGGTTCCTCCGCCGCCTAAATCCTCTGCCAAAAAGCCGAACGGAATGCGTTTCATCACGGTTCCTCCTTTACTTGTATTGGAACGCACGCATAACAGCGAGCGCGAGTTCCGGGGATCGGTGAATATCGACACGCAATGTTCTGCCACGCTCGTCTTCTTTCTCGACATGCGCACGCTTGTACGGCAAGCGATCCCACGCGAGTGCCGACGCAGTCGGAATAAAGTGGTATTTCGCGCCGACGACGACAGGCATCGCCTTGAGTGAGAAAAGCACATCCTCATCTTGGAGTAATTTTCCGACAAGCGCCTCACCGACGCTTCCGTTTGAGGCATAATCTTCGTGCATGACGGCGAACCGTCCTGTTTTCACAATTGACCGCTTGATCGTCTCTGTATCCCATGGGTGTACCGTCCGCATGTCGATAACTTCCACCGATACCCCTTCATGCGCAAGGTATTCGGCTTCGTTTCGCGCGGCCGCAACACATGCCGCACCATACGCGACAACGGTAAAATCAGAACCCTCCCTGATGACATGTGCTTTTCCAAGCGGAATACTGTACGGTTCATCCGGGATATCGGATATGAATTCCGCCATTCCGGCAGCCGAAATCTGAAGAAGCATCGCAACAGGTCCTTCAAATTCATGCGCGGCGCGCATAAGACCAACAAGGTCGTATGCATTCGACGGCGCAACAATCGCAATACCCGACATCGGAAGCAAGAAGCGTTCTGGCCACGATTCGTGGTAATGCGCAGACGGCACATTGTGCACGACTCCGCACGGGAAGATAGCCGTGAAATCATATTTTAGTTTCTTCTGATACCATTGCGGAGCAATTGCATGCGCGAATACGGGGAACGCATCCGCAAAGAACGGAGCGAATTCAAACTCGCATATGGGTTTTCCGCCCGCAAGCGCACGCCCTGCGGCATTTGCCGCAATTGCCTCCTCCGAGATCGGCGTGTTAAAGATCCTTCCTTTGCCGAACTCTTCAAGAAGGCCTTTTGTAAGGCCAAGCACGCCGCCTTCTTTGCTCGAAACGTCTTCGCCGAAATACACAACGCGCGGATCTTCTTGCATAAGAAGAGAAACGACGCGCCTGAACGCTTCATTGTATTTCAAGCGTTCAGTCTTCGTGTGGTTTCCTTTCGTATCGCTGGACGGCGGCGAGGCAGAAACAAAGCTTGGAAAAACGCTCCGGTCCCGCATATCTTCTTCCACGGTAATCATCGATTCACCGAGCACACGCTCTACAACCCCTTCCATGTGGGCACGCTCTTCTTCGATAACAGGGTCTCGCAACGGATCGCCGGAGCATTCTTCGCCCCGGAGGAGTCCTTGTTCGACGAGCACAGCTTGCATCCTTCGGAGCGGTTCGCGCTCTGCGGCATCTTTGAACGCCCGCAGACCTTCTTCGGTAAGTCCGAACACACCTTTCACGTCAAAAAATTTTCTGCTTTCGGCAAGCGAAGCGCCGCTCGTCGTCCGTTTGATCTGGTCTTCATTGTGTCCGGTAAGCCGGTATGTTTTGAGCTCAAGAAGGATTGGCGCACAAGTTTCCTGGACGTGCTGGATCGCATCGCACACGACCCGGAATACCTGGACCGGATCATTCCCATCAACTGAAACTCCTTCCATGTTTCCGTATCCCCGAGCGCGCCGAAAAAGTTTTGCGCCGCCGTGTTCTTCCTGGGGAGTCGTGAACAGGGAAATATCGTTATTGTTGATCGCAAAAATGACTGGTACCTTGCGTGCAGCAGCCCAATTCATCGCTTCGTGCACGGCGCCCTGATTACACGCACCGTCGCCGAAGAAAGTGACTCCAACCGGCCTGTTGGAAACAGGAATGTTTTCCCACTCTTTTTGCCTGAAGAGTTCCTCGGCAAATCCAGTGAGAATCCCCGTCATCCGCCCCATATCCGAACATGCGAACGGAATAAGGAACGTCTCTTTTTTGAGGTCAATGCGACCCCAGTGCACATTGCCGTCACGTCCACGATTCCCGCCGACTGTGCGGCAGAAATGATTTCGGACAAGGTCGAGGACAAGCTTCTCTTCGGCCTCCTCAACCAGTTCGTCGAACATCACCGCGGCTCCGTACATAGTACGGTGGCACGGATTTATCGGACTTGCCTTAAGAATGCCTGCCTTGAGAAAGGCAAACAAAAACGGCATGACGACCGCTTCCTGCCCCATCCCCGTGAGGAGAGGCCCGGAAATCTTGTCGCGATTAATGATAAGCGTCTCGTGGAGCGCGCGCGCCCTGCACAGAAGTCGATACAAGACGAGTAAATCTGAGTCCTGAAGTACGTACACGACGCCCTCCCATCTTGTTCTTTGACATTGTCAAAGAACCCTTGTGTCTGCCATTAGCCTGTCACAAGGAGGGAGAAAAATCAATTCGGCACATGCACCGCTCTGTCAAAAAAACAAATGGGTGCTAAAAGAGTTCAATACCTTGGAACCATCTCGAGCGGAGTTTGATAATTAATG
>CAZNJQ010000036.1:0-439 GCA_964573545.1 uncultured Candidatus Saccharibacteria bacterium
GAAAACGTCTTGGAGAAATACCCCGTCGAGCCGTCGCCGTAGACGCTCCGGTTGACGAAAAATCTCCCGCGGTAATTCGCCGCGCCTATTGTTGCCCTATGCGCGAACATACCAGGTGGATATATACAAAAACCGCCGCGCCATGCCGGGCGGCAGTTTTCGACTATTACTGAACAAGCCTCGGACTACTTTACGAGAGAGAGAGAGAGAGAGAGAGAGAGAGAGAGACGAAAATGGTTTCATATCGATATGTATCAAAAACGCGTTACGGTGTCCGAATATCACAGGTAGCGACCGACGATGAACCGCTAAATGTTCATCATCGGCTGCCAATCCAATGTATTATAGCATATCTTGCCGCGCACGACCGATACCCCCGTGGGGGGGGGGGGGCGCGGGCGGCCCGCCGCCCGGCCCGCGCCGGCCCGGCCCCCCCCCC
>CAZNJQ010000036.1:449-4558 GCA_964573545.1 uncultured Candidatus Saccharibacteria bacterium
CCCTCCCGTCTTGCGGTGTCTCCCCGGGTCCCACTCTCGTGGGTGGTTAGCCACGTGGCCAACCCCGACTATGCGCGAGGAGCCATAGTGGGGTCCGACACGCGAGAAGCTGCCCCCTATCCGACAAGCGCCCGTATCCGCTCTTCTGCCGGCGGGTGTGTCATGAACAGCGCGTTTAGTCCGCGTGCGATACCCTGGGGGACTGCATGCGCAGACAGGCCGAATGGGTCTGCGATAAAGAGGTGCGCGGTTGCGTGGTTTGCCCGGCGCATCGGTGCGGCATACGCGCTGATTTTACGGAGCGCATTCGCAAGGCCTTCCGGATAGCGCGTCAGTAAAACTCCCGAGGCATCTGCAAGAAATTCGCGCTTCCGCGACACCGCGAGCCGGATAAGCGTCGCGATGAGCGGCGCGGCAATCGCGAGTACAATTCCAGCGATAGTTATAATGAGCCCCATCCGATTGTCGCGGTCGTTCCCGCCGCCCCAAAACATCGAACGGAGAAAAAAATCAGACAAGAGCGTGATAAATCCGACAAGCGTGACCGCGATTGTGGAGACGAGCATGTCGCGATTTCCTATATGCGAAAGCTCGTGCGCGAGCACACCCTCAAGCTCGTTCTTCTCAAGCACTGACAGGAGGCCTGTTGTCACCGCGACGACCGCGTGCTCTTTATTCCGCCCCGTGGCAAACGCGTTCGGCGCGGGGTCGTTCATTATGTACACCGCAGGCTTCGGAAGCCCCGCGGTTATGGAGAGATTTTCGACGACGCGATGGAGCTCCTGAAACTGCCGCTCGTCCGCCTTATGCGCGCCGGATACCGCCAAGACGATTTTGTGCGAATACCAGTAACTGCCGATGTTCATCGCGATACTCAAGAAAACAGCGCCGTATAAAATCGCCGCGTTGCCCCACACATAACTGAATACCCAGCCGACGCCAATGACGACAACAAAAAAAGAAACCATGAGGAACCATGTTCTTCTGATGTTTTTACTTTGTTCCGTATATATCGATGCCATTCTGCAGTATGTATGCGAGAGAACGCTACGGACGGACGGCGCCTTGAACTAACTGTTTCAAAAACTGGCTCGTCCGCGCATTCACTTTCTTCCGAACAGGGTCATACCAATTGGATTCTATGTGTACATGGCTCGCTGAACCCTGCCGTGTGGCATTTTTCCCGCTCCGGCCAACGCTTCCGATAGGTGTCCCGCTTGAAAGCGCGGTTCCGGGAGAGGCTTGCACCATGTCCAAATGGCAATATCGGAAAAATTCATTATTCTCCGGAGAATAGATAAGCACCGTGTTGCCGCATTTCGGAGAACTCGTTGAAAACAAATCACCCTCCGACCATCCTGATTCAGCAAGAATAACAACGCCACCCTGAAGAGCATACACCGGCGCCCCTTCGCGAGCGAATGCGTCGACGGCATCTCCATGCCCATTACCATTACCAAAATCCAACCTATCAACAGGCGACATAACCGGAAAAGAACGCGTGTGCGCCTCGCGCATCTTCCTGCGAGCCAGGACGTTGAGCGATGCAAGATGCCGCCCTCTCGCCTCATCACTCATCAGAGCTCGTATGCCCCGTATGATGTCAATTGGCTCATTCCCGTTCTTGCTGCCGACAGTCTCGCTTAAAAATGCATCAGAATAATACAACGCAGAGATGAGGTACGGACTTTTGAGGAACTGTTCGACATCCCCACTCCGAAGAAGCTCGCCGGCAAACCGGACCTCCGCCGCCACGCGCCCCGCACCATCTTCGCGCATGTGTTCGTCTTTGGACTTACCGCGGTTCTCTCCCGCCCGACGTTTTGTCTCTTCCTTTCCTTCGGGGTGTGAGGATTTTTCCTCATAAAATACACGGGCAAGAACCCCCATGCCGGCAGCCACAATACCCGCACCTGCCGCTTTTTTCAAAAAATTCCTCCGCGAGGATTTGTCGGACTCGCGCTTCTTTTCCTCGTGTTTGGGGCCTTCAAACATGGATTAAAAACGAACTTGTACGGGCTCTTTTTCAGCTTCTCCGTTCACCTCGAAGAAATCCGCTTTCGCGAAAGAAAACATCCGCGCAATGAGATTTGACGGAAATGAGTCGATGCTCGTGTTTAGATCGCGCACGTTCGTGTTGTAAAACCGCCGCGCCGCCTGGATTTTGTTCTCCGTGTCGGAAAGTTCACGTTGAAGTTCGATAAAGTTCTGGTTTGCCTTAAGGTCCGGATAATTCTCCGACACCGCAAAAAGAGATTTGAGTGCTTCCGAAAGCATATTCTCCGCGCGGCCATGTTCGCCCACCGTCCCCGCCTGCATCGCTTTCGTGCGAGCTTCCGTCACCTTCTCAAGCGTTCCCCGCTCGTGGCTCACGTATCCTTTCACTGAATTGACGAGATTTGGGATGAGGTCATAGCGGCGCTTCAGCTGGACATCAATATCCGCCCACGCTTCTTTGGTCCTGTTTATGAACGCGATAAAGCGGTTGTAAGAGACAATGCCCCAGAGCACGATAAGCGCGGCAATTCCTGCACTAATATATATAAAATTCATATGATTATTGGTTACGTGTACAAGTATATCACAAAGAAAAAAGCGCCTCGAGGCGCTTTTTTCTTCAAAAATGTTTTAGTAATCCATGCCGCCCATTCCTCCCATGCCACCCATAGGAGGCATTCCACCGCCCCCTTTCTCTTCTTTCGGTTCTTCGGCGATAGCAACCTCTGTCGTGAGGAGTATCGCTGCAGCAGATGCGGCATTCTGAAGGCTCATCCGCGTCACTTTGACAGGGTCAATGATACCGGCTGCGAGCATATCAGGAACGATTTCATCTTTCGCCGCGTCATAGCCGGCATTCCCTTTCCCTTTTTTGACTTCAGCTACGATAACAGAGCCGTCGTCTTTGCCGGCGTTCACCGCGATTTGGCGAAGCGGCGCTTCCGCTGCTTTGAGCACGATCTCAAACCCGGCCTTGAACTCCATTTCAAAATTCTTCGACGGAGACTTCGCCTGCTTCGCCGCGACTTTCTGCGCCGCACGCACGAGCGCCGAACCGCCACCCGCGACGATGCCCTCTTCGATCGCGGCCTTCGTCGCCGCGACTGAATCTTCAATTTTCAGCTTGAGGTATTTCATCTCCGTCTCCGTCGCAGCACCGACTTTGATGACGGCAACGCCGCCTCCCAGTTTCGCGATGCGCTCTTCAAGCTTCTCAAGATCAAATTTCGATTCGGTCATCTCTGCCTGCCGCTTCAACTGCGCGACACGGTTCGCGATATCGGCCTTTTTGCCCTTGCCGCCAACGATGGTCGTACTTTCTTTCGTCGCAACAACACGGCGCGCGCCGCCCAGCATCGCAAGCTCTGCGTTCTCAAGTTTTACGCCCGTTTCTTCGGAGATCACTCGCCCGCCGGTCGTGACGGCGATATCCTCAAGCATCTCTTTCTTTCTGTCGCCGTAGCCGGGAGCTTTGACCGCAAGAACGCTGAAGGCGCCGCGGAGCTTGTTGACGATGAATGTCGCGAGCGCTTCACCCTCGACATCGTCGGCAATAATCACAATCTCTTTTTTGCCGGTGTGGGCGAGCTTCTCAAGGAGCGGCAATATCTCCTGGATAGAAGAAATTTTCTTGTCAGTTATGAGGATAGGAGCGTCGTGGTATTCCGCTTCCATGCGTTCTGGATTCGTCACCATATAGTGGGATACGTACCCTTTATCGAATTGAATACCCTCGACAACCTCCGACTCAATGCCGAATGACTGCGACTCTTCAACAGTCACGACGCCGTCTTTGCCCACCTTATTAATGGTGTCAGCGATGATTTTTCCTATATCTTCAGACTCCGCGGAAATGCTTGCAACCTGCATGATCTCCTCCTTGCTCTGGATCTGTTTTGCGGACGCCTTAAGGGCTTCCACAACTTCCCGCGCAGCCGCCTCAATACCAAGCCGCAACCCCATAACGTTTACCCCCATAGATGTTTTCTTGAGCACTTCCTCGATAATCGCATGGGTCAGAACGACTGCTGTTGTTGTGCCGTCTCCGGCGCTGTCGTTCGTCTTCTGGGACGCCTCCTTTATGATCTCGGCTCCCATATTCTCAAACTTGT
>CAZNJQ010000037.1:0-4320 GCA_964573545.1 uncultured Candidatus Saccharibacteria bacterium
GTTCCATATCTTTTTGAATCCAGATTTTTTATTTCTGGCAGAGTATGTAAATCACGCAAAATTTCTAGGAAATGTTTGTTGTGATGTGCCCTAAATTGAGCAAAATTCGGAATAAGCTTTGCCCCTTGCAGGTATAAACCGAGAACGATGTCATCAACATAGCTCCTATAAAATAATCCCGGGTCCTCTGATGATTGATAGAGAATCCATTGGTCTTTGTAATTTTGCGTGCGAAAATCTATTTGTAAAAAAGGTCGCACTATCAATTCAATATCATGTTTTGAAAAATATTCTTCGAGGCGTTCAAGATCAACAGCAGCACCTCTATATTTGGTCGAAGAGTAAAATTGGCCTCGGTAGTCTGTAAGTAAATATACTTTCCCCATGCCCAGATAATTATTTGTTATTTTTTAACTCTTTCAAAAAAATATAATCTCTTAATATGTTGAATCCCGTATTATAAAATTTTACTTCGCCACGCTTTAATTGATCTACCTCTTTTTTAAGAATTACCATGGCTTCATCAAGCGGTACCCATGCGGCATGCAGGCCATTTTTTACTTCATCCTCGGTTAATGTAAGTTTCCCTTTTACCCCGACAAGTTTTGCAGTGTAACAATAATTAATACAGTGCTTTTTATCCCTATTTCGATAATCATCAATCACTCCAATGGCTTTCATTAGTTCAACATTACAGCCTATTTCTTCAAAACATTCTCGCGCAATCCCATGCTCAATTGATTCATCCTTGTCAATACCCCCACCTGGAAGCAAATAAAAATTATTGACCTTAGTGCCCACAAGCGCAATATTATTTTCATCGTCAAAAACAATTGCTTTGCCGGTTGCTCTGTCTTCAAAAGAGATTTTTTCTTTATCATCTCTTTCTTTGGGGAATATGTCAGATTGTGTATGTGTTCCTAAATTTTTCATTTTTTCATTCGCGTTCATTGACGAGATTCAATGTGGATGATATTATAACACAAGATTTGAATGTTTACAAACCCAAACGAAAGGGGGTGGGAAATGAATGCGGTCAAGAAGCTGTTCGTTATGAGACATGCCGAGTCGCTTGAAGATGTTGACACAACGGCATATGAACGAATCGCGGATGAAGACATGCCGCTCACTGATTTCGGAAAAGAACAGGCTGTTCGCTTCGGCCGACAGTTTGCAGATGAAATCGATGCCGGCACAAATCTCCGCGTGTTCCTGTCGCCAAGCAAACGAGTGCTTCAAACGGCTCAGTTAGTAGTTTCAAGTGTTCCGAAACATGCCGAGTGGTCCTTGGTCACTGATAACCTCATATCAAAACAGGATTGGGGCTCGGTGACAGTCCACAACAGAGCCGAGATTGAGAAAGAAAGATACCGTGTTGGTGTTTTGCGGTATCGCTTTCCGGAAGGAGAAAGCGGAGCAGAAATGCTTTTCCGTTTTGATCTCTTTGTCAAAAGATTGGAGCAGGAAATCTCGGAAGGCACCGCTGGGAGCTTTCTAGTCATAACTCATGGCTTTGAATTCCGCGTCTTGCTCAAATCTTTGCTTGGGTGGACGGAGGAGTATTTTGAATCACTGGCACATCCGCTTCATTGTGAAATGAAAAGGGTCGCGTACAGTAATGGTTCGTTCCTGCTCCTTGATGAAATGATGGTTTACAATCCGGCGAACAACCCAAACTTCATCCGGCGCTCCTCAAACTCATAGCCGATCTGGAAACAGGTCGGCTATTTTAATCCCGCCGCGCATTCCTCCCGCACCCTCCTGCGCGGCGAACGCCCCAGTCTCAAAACAAAAAGGGCCGAGGCATGGCGAATCCATGTCCGCAGTCAAATGTTTCGCCCTGCCGAGTCCGCATTAGTTTTCAGGGTTCTCTGTAAAATGGGTTCTGACTTTTTCAAACACCACCATACGAAACTTGTACACACATATGTCTACGTTTGAAATGAAAAAGGCCAGCCGATTACGGCTGACCCAGGATTTCTTTCTTGCCTTTTTCTGTTAGACGAAACGAGGAAACCACTTGTTGTGCGTCGTCTGCACTTTGGTCGTTATAGAGCAATCCCCCGTCCATCGCCCACGCAACGGCGGCAGCGAGGAATTTCTGTCCCCTCGGATTATCGTCAAGAACAATAAAATCCGCTCGGTTATTCCTGAAAGCACGGACAAGCGATTCTTTATAGTCCTGAACAGGATAGTTACTAAAGAACTGACGTCCGTAGCCTACGATTGCTGGCTCGCTCACCTTTTCCTCATGTATTTGATTTGTGCTATTTTGAGTGTATGGCATAGCGTGTTATGTTGCAAGAGCCTGCCACACCAGCAATTCTTGAACAATTTGGCTTCAATTCGCGCATACGAAGTCTACCGAACATGAAACCAGAATTTATAGAATTCAATACAAAAGACGGATTAACACTGCCCGGACTTTTGTATGGGGGGAAAAAAGACAAAGCCGCCGTCATCTATCTTCATGGCAACGGAAGCTCATCTGTCTTTTATGCTGAGACAAAAAATCACCCTCTTGCCTCCGCACTGGCAAAGAAGAATATCTCGATCTTATATTTCAATAATCGCGGCGCACACCTCGTAAAAAGACTTACCATAAGACACGGAAAAAAAGAAACGCGGAAGCGGTTCGGGATGGCATACGAAAAGATCAAAGAGTGCGTTAAGGACATTGACGGCGCAATTTCTTTTTTAAAGAAACGAGGGTATCGCACGCTCTATCTCGCCGGAGCCTCGACGGGTGCAAACAAGATCTGTGTCTATAACTTCTATAAACCGAAAAATCACATTAAAAAATATATTCTTCTCTGCGGAGGCGATGATACCGGTATCTACTATCACCTGCTCGGAAAATCAAAATTTTGGAAGCTACTCGCCGAAGCAAAAAGAAAGGTCTGTGCCGGGCGCGGAGATGAGATGGTTAAAGAAATGCTGCCTGACAATTTTTTCTCTTATGCCGGCTTTCTCGACATCGCAAATCCGGACGGAGATTACAATGTTTTTCCGTTCTATGAGGTCTTGCGCAGGATAAAACTCTCAACCAAGCCGCTTTTCAGACACTTTAAGTCGGTCAAGAAACAGAGTCTTGTCGTGTATGGAGACCGTGATGAATATGCTTGGGGAGACGTGCCTAAAATCGTCGCCATATTAAAAAACTACCAGCCACATCTGACGTACCGAGTCATCGCGAGGGCAGATCACGGATTTAAGCACCGAGAAAAAGAACTGGCGCGTACTATAGCCGCCTGGTTGTAGTATCTGCCATCAAAAAAGACACGGGTAAAAATATCTTACCGCGTGAAATAGAGAAATTCGAGGATAATGAGCGCAAACCAAAGAACTTGAAGCACGAAGAAAAGGAACATTTGGACATACTCCGCGACCTGGCGGCGCGACAAACTGAAATTCTCCGAAACAATCGAGTAGACATCCTCAAGGGAATCAAGCCGCTCTTTAATGTGCTGCTTCCACTCATCGAATTTGAATTTCCTCGCCGCAAGATCAAACAGGCGCGCCGAATACCATTCGCCAATGAGCCTGATGTCGCGGTCAACTGCCTCAAAGTCCTCGATGGAACGCGAGCGCACGACGATAATATTGCGAAACGCCGCAGCGAGCTCGCGATTCGGGAATAACGTGCTCTTCCCAACCTGGCTTTGGACGATTTTTTCTATTCTTCCGAGACGTTCTCCCAAGTCACGATCAAGTATGCGATATCGCAGAAGCTGCAGATTCGCTATCCGCAGAAGTTCCGTGATAGATTCGTACTCTCCATCGGGATCAAAAATGAACGCCCCGTCCCAATCGACGATTACGAGATCGTCTTTAGCGTATTTAAGCTGAAAGCTCATCGTATATTCGACTTCTTTCTCATCAAGCGGAAGTTTCTCGGACTTCAGAAAACTCGAGATCCGCCTTCCGTGCTCGAAAAATTGTTCCGGCTCGCCGGTATAGCCCGCAAAAACCGCGACCGAGTATTCTTCGCTCATTTCAAGCTTCCCGCCGTGGCGCTTCACGACTTGCTTGCAGGCATCAATAAGCTTAAATCGCGTATCGAATGTATCTCCGCTGAATATATCGTCAACTTCGATTTCCGCTTCAACAACCAGTATATCCGGCCTGTATGCCCGGATAAGGAACGTCACCTTTCGTCCGTCCACCTCGCCATCTTCTTTGGCGATATGTATCTGTTTGGGAATTGATGCGCCGAAATAATTCGGCGCACTCTCGCTTTGCGGAGTTTCAAGAACTGTACCGCTCTTGAGCCGCGGCGCCTCGGCAAGAATGAATGAGGTAATCTTCTGCATATGCACT
>CAZNJQ010000038.1:0-4170 GCA_964573545.1 uncultured Candidatus Saccharibacteria bacterium
CGGAGAAATTTTTGGCGGTAAAGAAGCGGTTTGCTCACAATATCGGAGTTTTCGTACACGAAGAGAAGTTTGGCACGGATGTTTCTCCGGAGGACATGAAATCACGTATCGCCGATGCAGCTCGTGCGAATACCGGGATTATCGTTCAGTTGCCGCTGCCTAAAACAATTGAGGCGCAAGAAATACTGGACGCAATACCGTCGACGCACGATATTGATGTACTGTCTCAAGAATCGTTTCGGCTCTACGAGGAGGGGACGCTGCCAATCCTACCCCCGGTCGTAGGCGCTATTAAGGAAATTTTACTGCGCCATAAAGTGTTTGTGGGGAATAAAAATGTGGTCATTGTCGGGAAAGGAAAACTTGTCGGTGCTCCTGCCGCGGTATGGTTTAAGCGCCATCAAAGCATTGTGGAGAGCATTGATGAGCACACCCAAAACCCCGAACGCTATACGCGAAACGCCGATATAATCGTCTCCGGTGCTGGCGTCCCGGGGCTTATAAGGCAGGATATGATAAAAGACGGCGCGGTGCTTCTTGATGCAGGCACTTCTGAAAGCGGGGGCAAGCTCGCAGGGGATATTGCTCCCGCGTGCGCTAAGAACGCTTTTTTGTTCACTCCCGTCCCCGGTGGCATCGGCCCCGTGACTGTCGCGATGCTGTTTAAAAATCTGATGGAGGTAACGCAGTAATATGAATCAACAGCTTTTTTTATTTTTACATACGTTTGCCGGCACGTCTGCTTTTTTTGATGCGCTCATCGTTTTTTGCGCACAGTATCTCATTTTTATTTTGGCGGCGTACGCATTTATTTTTGTCATCTGGAAAAAAGACGGCTTGCATGAAAAAACGCTGACCGTGTTCGGCGGCGCTTCGCTTGCGTGGCTCCTCTCGCAGGGAATCAACATGGTATATCCCGTCGCGCGGCCATTTGTGGCGCTTTCGGATGTCGTGCCGCTCTTTACGCACGGCGGGTACGACTCATTCCCCTCAGGCCACGCGACATTCGCGTTCGCGCTTGCGGCAGGGATTTTTTACTGGAACAAACCGTGGGGCGTGCTCGCCGTGCTCGCCGCATTCCTTATCGGCGTTTCGCGCGTTATCGCTGGTGTTCATTGGCCCGGCGATAGTATCGGAGGAGCCGTGTTGGGGGTGGTTGTTGTGGTCAGCGTTCATCTCCTCTACCAAAAAACAAAAGACCTGTTCGCGCTCATGCGAACAGGTCGATGACGGAACCGCGTGTGGCGAGGTTCTCGTCGAAGGTGGCGGTGCGGCCCGCTTTCTCGTGCGCCATACAGGCGCCAAGGAGGGGAGTTGCCGTGTGCGATTTTGCTATCACCTCTTTCGGTGGCCGCGGCACGGGAAACGATTCATGCCTGCGGAATGGAAGAAGCGGGGCATACGAGTTCCTCTTCCTCATCGGTTTTCCTTTCCGTTCTTGCCGTTGACTGAAACCTCATAAATTGTACACAAAATTAGCCTTTTGTCAAGGTATGGCGTTTCCGGAGTCTGGTACAATCATATAATTCAGTATGTGGAAAATTCGCCTTATCGCAATGTTGCTTCTCGCCGCAGGCGTCTCGGTCGCGTTTTTTGATTATTATTCCGAAAAGCCCGGTGCGCGATTCCCGTTCAGGTTAGGGCTTGACCTCTCCGGTGGCACGCATTTGGTGTATCGCGCCGATGTATCCGGCGTTCAGGCGGGAGAAGTGCGCGAATCTATGGACGCGCTGCGGGATGTCATAGAACGGCGCGTGAACCTCTTTGGTGTCGCAGAACCCGTCGTCCAAGTCGAGACCACCGCGGGAGTTATCTCCGAGAATAAGGAAAATCGTCTCATCGTGGAGCTGCCGGGGGTGACAGACGTCAATCGCGCGATAGCAATGATAGGGCAGACGCCGCTTCTTGAATTTCGCATCGAACGCCCTGAAAGCCCCGAAAAAGAAAAAGTTCTAAAAGAGCTTCGCGCGTTCGAAGAAGCGCTCCGCGCAGGGAATGGTGCCATACCGGAGAACATACCGGACACGGACGCGCTCTTTGTTCCGACCGAGCTCACGGGTCGGTTTCTTAAAAAAGCAATCCTTGGTTTTGACAGCATCTCCGGTGCGCCCCGAGTGAACCTTGAGTTTAACGAAGAAGGAGAAGCGCTCTTCGCGCGTATTACACGCGAACACACGGGGAAAATCCTCGCCATATATCTTGATGGTGCACCTATTTCCGAACCAGTGATACAAGAAGAGATCCGCGGCGGAAAGGCGGAGATAACGGGGACATTTACTCCCGAGGAAGCGAAACAGCTCGTCGGGCGCCTGAATTCGGGCGCGCTCCCGGTCCCGATCGAACTTTTAGGGAGCCAGACGATCGGCGCATCATTGGGAGACGAGGCGAAAACAAAAGGTATCCAGGCGGGAGTTCTCGGGTTTTCTCTCGTCGCGCTCTTTATGGTTCTCTGGTATCGGCTTCCAGGACTCGTCTCCGTTGCCGCGCTCGGCATCTATGTCGCCATGATGCTTGCCTTGTTTAAACTTATCCCCGTAACGCTCACCGCGGCAGGTATCGCCGGATTCATTCTTTCCATCGGCATGGCTGTCGATGCGAACGTGCTTATTTTCGAGCGGACCAAAGAGGAGCTTCGGCGAGGGCGCGAACTCAAAGATGCGGTTCGAGACGGGTTTTCCCGCGCGTGGTTTTCTATACGCGACAGCAATATATCGAGTATTTTGACCGCAGTCATCTTGTTTTGGTTTGGCACGAGCTTGATTGAAGGGTTCGCGCTCGTATTTGCTTTGGGAGTTTTTATATCAATGCTCACCGCGATCACGATAACCCGTTCATTGTTGTTCGCGATAGTTCCCAAAGAAGCATCTTCGCGAAGTAACGCGTGGTTCTCCGCAGGGATTTTTTCATGATTTTTTAATGCATCCGTATGTTTATCATTGATCACAGAAGAATATTTTTCGCTATCTCTGCCGCTCTCGTCGCTTTTTCTGTTTTCTCCGCGGTGTTCTGGGGATTGAATCCCGGCATTGAGTTTACCGGCGGGGCGATTGCGGAGGTTCGCTATGAAAACGGGCGGCCGGAGCTCGCTCTTGTGAAAAGTGCCGTTACGGAAATCGTCGGCGAGGGCGCGCTTATCCAGCCGACGGGCGAAAGCGGCTATGTTATCAGAGTACGGGCGCTCAACACAGAGGAACATCAGGCGCTTCTTGCGGCGCTTTCCGTGGATGGAACGCAGAAGGTATACGAAGAGCGCTACAGCCTTGTTGGTCCATCGATAGGGAGCGAACTCAAAAATAAAGCATGGATTTCGATAGTGCTTGTTATTACAGGGATCGTTTTATTTATCGCCTTTGCGTTCCGGAGGTCATCGTATGGCGGTGACGACGCGCGCGGAGAAGGGGCGCCGCCGTGGCACTACAGCATCGCCGCGATTGTCGCCTTGGTGCACGATATCGCGATTCCCACGGGCGTTTTCTCGTTTTTAGGAAGCCAGTCCGTCAATGCGCAAATAGACGTCCTTTTTGTGACGGCGCTTCTCGCTATTCTGGGATATTCCGTGCACGATACGATCGTTGTCTTTGACCGTGTTCGTGAGAATTTGAAAAAAAATCGAGAGATGAAACTGCGGAAGCCGTTTCCGGAGATCGTCGGTGAGGGACTTATGCAGACCATGAGCCGGTCTATTAACACATCACTCACGACGCTTCTAGCGCTTATCGCACTCTATTTTTTCGGGAGCGAAGCTACCAAAAATTTCGCCCTTGTCCTCTCTGTGGGCATTGTCGCCGGAACATATTCGTCGATATTTCTCGCCGCGCCGATCCTTGTGGCAATGGGAGGGTGGCGAAAGAATTAATTTTAAAAAACTAAAACCACTCGTACGCGAGTGGTTTTTTGCTCTTTATATGATGCTACTCCTCCGTTGGTTCGCTGCCGATGCTATACGGCGGTTTTGAGCGGAGGCAGCCCGGGGCTCCTCCGACGGGTGAATGTAGAGGGTCTCCATCAAGCGTACCCTCGACGTCGGGCAGCACTTTTTCAAAATCTGCGTCGAGGATAGCTACTTCCCCATATTCTCGCCGGAGTCCTGGATCCCTGATAGGCATGCGCTTCTCCCGTTGTTTACCGCTTTTATTATGGTATTCTCTCATCGCGAAGTCAACACCCCGT
>CAZNJQ010000039.1:0-3500 GCA_964573545.1 uncultured Candidatus Saccharibacteria bacterium
GTTTTTCGAGAGCCGTGGCAGTGAAGAGACCATTGAATGAATGGGCCATAATTTTTTATGGCGCATATAAATTGATACAATACTGGAGAAGCGTTGGGTATCGAGCTCGCGCTATCTCCGAAAATTATGAAAATACTCTCATGGAACGTAAACGGACTTCGGGCCGTGCATCGCAAGGGCATTTTTCTGCCGTTTATAAAATCTGCCAAACCGGATATTCTTTGTCTTCAGGAAACAAAAGCATTCGAGCACCAGTCGGAAGTTGATTTGCCCGAGTACGATGAGTACTGGAACTCCGCCAAAAGGAAAGGGTACAGCGGCACCGCCATATTTTCAAAAAGTAAGCCTATCGGCACCTTACTGGATATTCCCGCGCGCATCGAAAAGAAATTCGGGCTTCACGATGACTCGTACGGCAACCCGAATACCGAAGGCCGCGTCGTCGCAGCGGAGTTTGAGAAATTTTTTCTCGTGAGTGTGTATACGCCGAACGCGAAAGACGACTTAAGCCGGCTTACGCTCCGGAACAAACAGTGGGACCCCGCATTTCTTGCGTACTGCAGAGAGCTCGACAAAAAGAAACCGGTTGTCTTCTGCGGTGATCTCAATGTCGCTCATGTGCCAGACGATCTTGCGCACCCGAAAGAGAACGAGGGCAGAAAAGGGTTCACGAAAGAAGAGCGCGCGGGCATTGATGCGATTATCGAAGCGGGCTTCGTGGACACGTTTCGTCATTTCACGAAAGGTGGCGGGCACTACACGTGGTGGAGCCATTTCGCCAACGCCCGCGCGCGGAACGTCGGCTGGCGCATCGATTACATTTTTGCAAGCGCGCGGCTCATGCCTCGTATCACGAAAGCATTCATCATGCCGGAAGTTATGGGCTCGGATCATTGTCCGGTCGGTATTGAACTCGATATATAATATCTGTCACCATTTTCACAATGAAAGACCTGGCTTCTCAAAAATGTATTCCGTGTGAAGGCGCCACGCCGCCGCTTTCGGAATCCGCGATAGCGCTCTATGTGGGGCAACTGAAAACAGTATGGGATGTCATTGAGGGTAAAAAGATATCCAAGGTTTTCTCGTTCAAAGATTTTCTCGAAGCGATGCGGTTTGTGAACCGCGTCGCGGACAGTGCCGAAAAAGAAGGGCATCATCCCGATATCCATATTTTCTACAACAAAGTAAAAATAGAAATTTCTACGCACGCTATCGGCGGCTTATCGGTAAATGATTTTATTCTCGCTGCGAAGATAGAAACCATACAGGACGCATGAGCACGCGGCCTCTTTCCCCTCGGGCAGTAGCTTCTTTCCGAAAAACCGTCTGGGTGCATTACAAAAAACACGGTCGCGCGCTGCCGTGGCGCCCGCCGGAGCTCGCGCTTCTTCCGGATGGGGCGGCGCGCGAGCCCTATGCCGTGCTTGTGTCGGAAATAATGCTCCAGCAGACGCAGGTGGATCGGGTTATTCCAAAATACAAGCTCTTTATGGGGCGATTCCCGAGTGTATACGCGCTTGCCCGCGCGCCGCTTCGCGACGTGCTCGAAGTGTGGAGCGGTCTCGGATATAATCGTCGCGCGAAGTTCCTTCATGAACTTGCGAAAACAGTTGTTAAAAAATATCGCGGCCACATACCGCAAGATGAAAAAGATTTAAGGACGCTTCCCGGCATCGGCGCTGCCACGGCGGCATCGTTTGCGGCGTTCGCGTTCAATCACCCCGCGATTTTTATCGAGACGAATATCCGCAGCGTGTTCATTCATCATTTTTTTAAAAACAGGAACGCGGTTCGAGACAAGGACATCATCCCGCTCGTGCGGCAGACGGTCGACGTGGCAAATCCTCGGGAGTGGTATTACGCCCTTATGGATTATGGGGTGATGCTCAAAGAGACACATCCGAATCCGTCGCGGAAAAGCGCTCATCACGCGAAGCAATCGCCGTTCAAAGGCTCTCGCCGAGAAATCCGCGGCAAAATTCTTGCATTACTCGTCCATTCAAAAAGAGCCTCGACTGGAGATATCAGGAAATCTCTGAAATGCAGTGCGGCTCTCGCCCGGAGTATTCTCAAAGACCTGGAGTCGGAGGGGTTTATAAAAAAGCGCAGAAGTGTTATTTCTGTTCGCTAAACGGTTCGCAGTCACGTGTTATTTATCAAGCTCTGTGGAGAGGATTTTCGTGAGTTCCGGAGCAACGATCGTATTGAAATGTTCCGATGTGTCGTAGAGATTCCCGCGCAAAAATGTCGCGACATTTTCTCCGGTATATCTCTTGAGCGCTTCATTAATATGGAAGAGCGAGAGTGCCCGAAGGTCGCGTTTGTCGGTAGTGCCTTCAAGAATGCTCGTGACGAAAATGCCGAGAAGCTTCCCGTCCGCTATATTGACGACCGCCCCTCCTGAAACTCCTTGTTGGGCGATGACCGTACCACCCACAGAAAATTCATCCGGAGTGTACGGCGGCGCATCTTTGAACGTTAGAATTTGCTGCACGGCGGCAGTGCTTGAGACAAGCCACAGGCTTCTCGCGATATCAAGTCCTCCCAGGAATCCTGCGGGGTAGCCCGCGATGAGGACACCAAGTCCCGCGACGGGCCGCTCTTCAAGGGGCGCCGGTTCAATGAACGGGAATGTTTGCGGGAGTACTCCGGCGCTTCCCGCCGGTTCGGTGACGACGAGAAACGCGAAATCATTTTCTCCGGTTCCCATCGGCTTGTCTACGATGATATTCTGCGCGTTTTCTCGGACCCACGCGGGTGGCACGTACAAGAGCTCCGCTTTATAGAGGGGCATTGCGGGGCTTCCTTGGCGCACCGTGCATTCTATAAAATCTTTTGTGTCGTAATCGCGGAGAAGGAGGTACTGCGCGATGTGCGCGTTCGTTATGATGACCCCTCGCGGGTCTATGAACACGCCGCTCCCGCTTATCGGCGCGAACACGCCGCCGCTTTTCGAGATACAGAAAATGTTGACGACGGCGTTTCGGACCGTGGTATTGAGTTCCGGAATAGAGATTGTGGGCGCGCTGGCAGGAGCAGGCGGTTGCGGCGGTGTCGTACCGATAGCGCCTGCGCTCGTCGTCTGCATCGCTCCATCGCTATCAGATGCTGCCGTGTCTGCCTCAAGAGTGTCTATCGTATCGTGTGGCGTCTCCGACTCCGGCATCGCGCTGGCTTCTTGTTCTATATCGGATACGGAAGCTGTCGTCGTACTTATGATAGCTGCCGTCTCACTGCGAGACGGCGAGGAATCGTGTGTTGGCAGAGGAGCGGCGCCAAACCCCAAAAGAGAGCTGATAACAAGCGCAGCCGCAACGATTTTCTGCGCCGTGGCAGTAATGAGTGATGAAAAAATATCGTAAAGCATGGATTTTGTCCGCGCGCGTTTTTAGGCGCATTGTTTGAATACTATATCATTAAAATTAACACTGGCAGTAGGCGCGGTTCGTTGCTGACGTGTTTCCGTTGTTGTGATACTATGGGCGTACACCCATATA
>CAZNJQ010000040.1:0-3486 GCA_964573545.1 uncultured Candidatus Saccharibacteria bacterium
GAGTTCATATCGACGGCGGAGTTCGGCACCTCGATGTCGGCTCAACTTATCCTGGCGGTGGAGAAGCTGCCAAGGGTTTGGCTGTTCGCCAATTAAAAAGTTACGCGAGCTGGGTTAAAACCGTAAAGCACCTTTTACGAAGTAAAGGATGTTTTGCAGTTTTAACCCGAGGTTCAAGACATCATACACGGCGGCACTATGCAGCGATGCATAGTGAGAAGCTGACTTATATCGGTGAAACCCTGCACTATATCGTGCATGGGCACCACCGAGGGAATCATCAGCACAAAGTACTGATGCGCGGACGGTCGCAGACCGGACGCAGAACTTCGCAGAAATTTTCTGCGCGTGTCTGCGTGAGGTCGGCGTAGTTCTGCGATGTCGAGTGAAGCCGAGTCTGACTCGGCGAAGCGAGGCATAGCCCGTAGAGACTGAATGTCAGCCATCTTCAGATGAAAATCGGGAGATGATGTTACAGTCCAATCCACTCAGCAATGAGTGAAGATCCCGCTTTGAGCGGGGTTGTAGATGCGTGAGACAGGTTGGTCTCCTATCTACTGCAGGCGTCGATTCTTGAGAGGGGCTATCGACAGTACGAGAGGACCTCGATGGACTAACCTCTGGTGTACCAGTTGTCCCGCCCGGGGCACTGCTGGGTAGCTATGTTAGGAATGGATAACCGCTGAAAGCATCTAAGCGGGAAGCCATCCTCAAGATTAGGAATCATTGAGATTCGTGGAAGATGACCACGTTGATAGGCTCTAGGTGTACATCCGGTGACGGATTGAGCCGAGGAGTACTAATTCATCAAGGTATTCTATGTAGGAAATCTGAAAATCACTGACTCTTCAAACATTGTCGGTTTTTGTTCGTGGCTGTTTTTGCTGGCGGGCTTGGGTCTCCGGTAGAGCCCCCACTCCGCAGGAGTGTTTTGAAGTGTAAAAAATTGAATATTTTGTTCTGGTGACTCGTCGCAGAGGTCACACCTGTTCTCATTCTTCACCCCCACACCAATTTGTCATTAGTGTTCCTAGTGTCTTGTCGGAGAGGAAACACCTGTTCTCATTCCGAACACAGAAGTTAAGCTCTCTTGAGCCGATGGTAGTCGAAAGGCAAGAGTAGGTAGATGCTAGGAACAGTGATGATAAGTTAATTTGGGTGAAATTGGTGTAGGGGCGGGCACAGAAGTTAAGCTCTGTTGAGGCGATGGTAGTCGAAAGGCGAGTCCTTCGGCGTGGCTCAGGATAAAATCCGCTAGTCGCCAGAACTAAGTATTTAATCTAATACCCACGCTGTGCCCAGCCGCCGTCTTTTGATATGATGGAGATACTATGGCATCTTGGGCAACACGGCGGCAGCTCATCTATCTTTTTACAGCAATCGCTTTTCTTGCGGTGCTTTTTAGTTACCCGCTCTTTAAAGTCTTTTATACGGCGCCGTCGTGTACCGACGGCACGCAAAATCAGAGCGAAACGGGGATCGATTGCGGCGGTGAATGCGATGCCGTGTGTGGGACTGATGTCACTAATCTTATTGTCCTTTGGAGCCAGGAACTCGAAGTGCGCCCGGGACTCTATGATGCCGTCGCGCATATCGAAAACCCGAATCCTCACGCGGGGATTCGCACTATCCCATATACGTTCAAACTCTACGATGAAAATGGCGTCTTGGTCGCCGAGCGGCGCGGTACGACGTTTGTGAATGCGAATGAGCGATTCGAGGTATTTGAGGGCGCAATCGATACCGGCAAGCGCGTTCCGGTCAGGATTTTCTTTGAATTTACCGGAGCTCCCGAGTGGGTAAGGGCAGTGGCACAGCCCCCTGTTTTTTCGATACAGAACCAGATTTTTGACGCTGAAGAAGTGAAACCGAAACTCAAGGCAGAGCTTGTGAACATATCGCTTGATGCGCTTCGGGATATCGGCGTGACAGCGCTCATTTTCGGACATGATGGCAACATCCTCGCTGCGTCCGAAACGCATGTGGATGAACTCCTCCCGGATGCCGTACGGCAGATTTCTTTCATTTGGCCGCAGGCGCTCTCCGGCGCTCCGGCGCGTATTACAGTTTCACCGCGCATCAATGCTTTTACGAATAACCAGGGCGATTGATATCGATTGGATTCTCTTCGGGGCGCTTGTTCCGCTTCTTCTGGCGGGTCTTTTGACCATGGATTCGTTCGTCGGAGAGAATTATTTTTTTGAGCGGCAGGTTATCTGGATTACCCTCGCGTTTGCCATCTTTTTTGTTTTCAGCGCGATTGATTGGCGGTTTATCAAACGGACAGGGGTGCTTGCCGCTCTTTTTGTTTTTGCGGTCGGTGTTTTATCACTTCTTTTCGCGGCGGGGCACGTCGCAAAAGGGGCGCAGAGCTGGTTTTCATTCGGCGGGTTTTCGTTCCAGCCATCCGACCCCGTTAAAATACTCCTCATTCTTATTTTTGCAAAATATTTTTCCCGGCGGCACATTGAGATCGCGCACGTGCGCCATATTCTGGTTTCCGGATTTTACATGTTCGTCCCGTTCGTGCTTGTATTTCTTCAACCGGATTTCGGCGGGGCAATCATTATCTTTTCGATCTGGCTTGGGATGATCGCGGTCTCTGGCGTGTCGAAAAAGCACCTTGCCGCCGTTTTCCTTACGGGCCTTATTGCTTTCGGCGCGCTGTGGTCCTTCGCATTTGAGGAGTATCAGAAAAAAAGAATTTTAACGTTTCTCAACCCCTTAACCGACATACAAGGAGCCGGATACAACGCGCACCAGTCGACGATTGCCGTCGGCTCCGGCGGTCTTTTCGGAAAAGGGGTGGGGTACGGCACGCAGTCGCGGCTCAAGTTCCTTCCGGAGTACGAAACGGACTTCATATTCGCAGCGTTTGCGGAAGAATGGGGGCTTGTCGGAGTGTTGTTGCTCTTCGGTCTTTTTGGCATCGTGCTCTGGCGGGTACTTGCGAACGCCCTTTTGGGCGCCGGAAATTTTGAGATATTTTTCGGTATAGGCCTTGCGCTCTATCTTATGAGCCATTTCGCCATCCATGTCGGCATGAATGTCGGGCTTTTACCTGTCACCGGCACGACGCTTCCGTTCGTAAGTTATGGCGGCTCGCACCTTGTCACCGAGTTTGCGGGGCTGGGTATCCTTATGGGTATGCGCCGGTATCGCCGCGCCGCGCACCGCGAAGACTCGGAGAATGAATTCGTGGGAGTATAATAAAGACTCCAGATATATGAAAGATTCACAAATCAAACAACTTATCAAACGGGAGACGAAGCGACAAAGGAGCGTTACTAACCTCATAGCGTCTGAGAATTATGTTTCACAAGACGTGTTGGCCGCGCTCGGCTCTCCATTGACGAATAAATATGCCGAAGGGTATCCGGGTAAGCGCTATTATGGCGGCAATGAGGTGATCAATGAAGTAGAGAAGCTCTGTATTTCCCGCGCGCTCAAAAAGCGGGAATTATTGTCAACATAAACACAATTCCA
>CAZNJQ010000041.1:0-3392 GCA_964573545.1 uncultured Candidatus Saccharibacteria bacterium
GGTCAGCTATACCGCGGTGAATACGTTCCCAAGTCTTGTACTCACCGCCCGTCACGTCAAGGGAGCTGGGAGCACCCGATGTTCCTCCACTTTGTTTGCAAGTAAACAAAGTGGCGCGGACACTCGCAGACTTGACGCAGATAGTCGCAGAAAATTTCTGCGTAATTCTGCGTTCGTTCTGCATATTTCTGCGCCACTTTGCGCTTGTGCGCAAAGTGGAGGGCCTAAGGTGAACTCGGTGACAGGGACGAAGTCGTAACAAGGCACGGCTAGCGGAAGCTGGTCGTGGATTATTTCACAGGTGATACGATGCTTTCTTCACGAAAGTATTCTAACCAGGTCATTCACCCACAGCACGCACAACGTGCTGTGGGTGAGAAAAAAGTGTTGATCTTGGAGCTTTAAATTAAGATTTCTCGCGCCCGGAGGCTAAGCGGGTTGAACGGAACAAAAGAAAGAATGATATATCTACAAAAAATCCCGCCCCGGTATACCCGGTACGGGATTTTTTGTGAGAGACTGCCCAGTTTTTATGTAGTATAATAAAGAAAAAATATTTCGCACTATCCAATAATGCAAACACTCTTTTTGCAAGACAAAAAAATTCATACCTATACTCTCCTCGGGGTTTGCGTTCTCCTTATTGTCGGAGGATCTATTTTTCTATACTCCACGGGTTTATTGCACGGCTTATTCCCGGAGAAATCCGCGAAGCTTTCAAAAGAACAAGTTCTCGAAGTCGTACGGAAGGAGATTATTCCCTCAATTGTGCAGATTCGATGCCTCGATGAGAATGGCGAAGAATCAAAAATCGGATCCGGGCTCTATTATATCGAGCCTGAAACCGGAAGCTCTGTGGTGGAAACCAACGCCCACGTCGTCATAAGCGAAGACGGTATGTTTTACGGATGCAACGCCTATTTTCCCCGTCCTGACGGTACGTTTTATGACGCAGCTTATTTTTCTGACAAGGCTGATATGTATCACAACCAGATGGCAAAATTAAATACCGGGCGTATGGTTTCTGGCATTGATTACGCGACCTTAAGACTTACGAGTCCTTATGAAGCCGAAGAGGGCGCGCCATACCCCTTTCCGCCGGATCGTCCTGACGCCTATGAGGTTATTGGACGATTATGTGAAGAAGCCCCGGACATTAAAATTGGAGACCCAGTGTATCTTATTGGATACCCGGCAATTGGCGGACAGTCTTTAACGCTGACCGAAGGAGTTATTAGCGGTTTTGGAGGAATGCAGGACGAGAGCGAACTCATCAAGGTTTCCGCATCGGTAAACCGCGGAAGTTCAGGGGGTATCGCCATTGGAGCAGAAAATGGTTGCAATTACGGCGTTCTCACACAGGCATCATTTGCGGAGGGTTCTAATATCGGATTTCTTTTGAGCCCCGTATTTATTAGAGAGTTTCTACTCGGAATTACAGGTGAGGGGGTATATAGACCAGGAGATGCAGAGACCGAACCGTTTGAGAAATATACCAACCGACATTTTGGGGTTTCCATTGAATATCCTCGCAAGTGGGCTGTTTCTGAGGAGTCTGACCGAGAGACCATTTTTACCGCCCCTTTTGAGGGAGCACTTGATGGCTATCAGGAGCAGATAATTCTCGACATAGTCGATGGCGCAATTGATGATCTGGAAGCAGATGCCGAACAGTATGTGGCAGATCTTAAAGATGAACGGCCGGGACTTTCCGTGTATGGACCAAAGTTTGGAAAAACGCAAGAAGGGCTTCCGTATTATTTTGTAGCTTTTATTACATACGATGAATATTTCTTTGGAGTTTTCTATATTTTAGGCGAAAATCAAACGTATCTTCTGACTACGCGCATTGAACAAGGAAAAGAATTGGAAAGCTATGCCGCTCTCCTTGACACCATGGGCTTTTCAATACGAACAGACTCTCTGTAACTTCTAATCATAGAACCAACATTGTATAGAATTTTTGAACAGTTACCCGCGCACCCGACGCGTTCCGGTGTCCTCCTCCGCCTAAAATCTGTGCGAGTTCAAGCGCAGATGGTTCCGCGCCGTCAAGTCCGCGTATACTTAGCCCCACTTCGTTTCCTGATATGCGGAAGAGCACTACGGTGCCGTTGTGTTTTTCGGCAAGCATATGCCCCAGTGTCGAGCGCATTCGCTCTACGTTAAATGTCACATTGTATGCGGGCACCGCACGCGTACCGATTTTAAGGAATACGGGATCCGTTTTGCGCATATACGTCTCAAGGAGAAAGTACATGAAATCAATTTTCTTTTTTCCATCGGCAAGAATCTCTGCAATTGGCGTCTCAAAAATCGCACCCATCTCTTTTGGTTTTCCCATAAGCGGCATAAGCACGCCGCCGCTTAATGTCGTCTCTTCAGGGAACTCGAATTTTCCCGTATCGCCGTCTTCCACGAGCGCGATAATGCGGGGCATGGTCTCCGCACCGAAAAAATAGACCCATGTAAGCGATGCGCCGGAGCGTTTATTGTCAAAAACATATTCAAATTTTTCGTACTCCGCCGCAAGCTTTTTGAGCCGCTCCGTGTCGCTTATGTGATGGTCAATAGTAACGACGCGCGATGCTTTCTTTGCAAGTGTCCGCACCTCTGCATCGGTTCGGAGCGCAAAGTCGACGATATACAGGATTGTTCCCGGTTCCAGTGCTTCATAGATTTCTACAATATCTTTCTCGGTATAATTGCGGTCAAGCGGAAAGAGCCGCGCGTCCGGAAATTTTTTAAGAAGTACTGCAGCAGCTGCGGTGCCGTCGATGCAGTCTCCATGATAAATCCCTGCCACGTTGTCTGATTTTTCCAAAGCCATAGATGCGTTCTATAATAACACGATTTTCTGTTCTTCCGTGTATCACTATGTATCAATAAAAAAGCGCGGATGAACCGCGCGATAGGTCGTTTTTAGATCATCGCCCCGGAAAGGTGGGCGAAACCGAAGAGTATCTGGCGACGTTTTTCTTTTCTCCGATTCTTGCGGACCCTGTCCTGTGCTTCCATGGGCATCTTTTTGAACGCCCTTTGTGCGCGTCGTTCCAGCGTATGTGGATTTGCACGCTGGCCGTTGTCGTTCGAGTGAGCGCCGGTTTTCTCAAGGCGTTCGCGTGTAGAGCCCTGCGATTTTCGTACCGTTCTTCCGGAAACGCTCTTATAGCACATCGGTGCCTCGCATGGTCGATTACTTGCCGTTTCGTCAAGAATCTGCCAGCAGTCTACCAGATATCGGATTTCGTGCAAGAGTATTTTGGTTTCATTGCGAAACCATGTTTTTTTTGATACCATTTTTTCGTTAATGTATATGCGCGCGTAGCTCAGCTGGTAGAGCATTCGACTGATACTCGAAAGGTCCTTGGTTCGACCCCAAGCGCGCGCAC
>CAZNJQ010000042.1:0-2715 GCA_964573545.1 uncultured Candidatus Saccharibacteria bacterium
CCACGTCCCCTACAATAACAAACGGAGCGACCAAGTGCTCCATGGCCCCCATATGCGACACGCGCCGCGCCCCCGCCCCCCCCTCGTTTTTTCGGAAGAAATACGGATACTTCTCAAGGGACTCGCTGTGCACAAATGCCAACACGGAGAAGAAAAGAATATAACTCACGATGTTGTCAAAAACGAAAATGTTCTGGAAGAAATACGCCGCAAGAAGTCCGGTCAAAACGCTTTTTTCCGCAGGAGAGAATGTGTCGCTTTGAGATCCCTGGGTGTCCCCTTTTTTGCGCCGCATCATAGGAAGTACCCAGAGGGAATAGAGAAGCGCCGCAAAAATCAAAAGATACGCGGCAAAACCGAGAACCCCCCCTGCAACGAGCCAGTCAAACACAAGGTCGTGTGCGCGGTCAAACCACGGTTCCTGTCCGTACATCTGCGGGTCGTAATGCTTGTTGAATACAAGGATAAAATTATCCTGCCCCCACCCCAACACCGGATGTTCCTTAACCCCCTGCCACGCCATGTTCCAGACAAGGAACCGCGAAGTGCCTTCGGTTAACGAAATATTCGCGAGGCGCCCGATGGCAGGATTTTTGCGTATAAAGTCGGTGTCTTTGGCGAAATAAAACGCTCCGACACAGATAATAATGCCGGCAAGAACCGCGAGAGCGCTTTTTTTAAGGACCGCTGATTCTCTGCGCAGGACAAGCATAATAAGCGCGGTTAAAAATGCGCCTCCAAGAACTCCTAAAATCGCACCTCGTGTAGCAGTATTGAACAGCGTGAAAAGATTTAAGAGAAGCACGCCCCCGTACGTAACACGGAGTGCTGTACCATTCTCTTCCTTCGTTAAGAAAAACGCGGCGAGAAACGCATGGAAGAGCGCGTATATTGCCAAGTATGTCGCGTTGCCGAATGTTGCATCAATACGCGCTCCTCCCTGATTGATGACAATGAGCCCTAAAAGCTGAAAAATGCTGTATGCGGAAATAAGCACGCTCACACCGAGCGACGTCTGGAAGAAACGCTCCCACAAGAGGCGGGCGTTCAAAACAGAACCTGCGACGATGAAATATGCGAACAGATGAAGCAGCGTGATAAGCCCCTCCATGCGCTCGTAGTTTGACCAGAAACTGCGAAGGGGGTTCTCGCCGAATACATCAGCGAGCGTGAGTATCCCGAGGAAAACGGTAAGCGCCGCGAGAACCCACGAGAACTTGAGACGATACGCCGCGTCGCGCCACGCGAGCACAAGCCAGCCGCCCACAATGAGCTCGACAACGATGCGAAACGCGAAATTCTTCCCGGTGATAAATGGGAAGAACATGGATTTTGAGACAAGAAATGGGATAAAAAGGAGAGAAAAAATCCCCCCGATGATTCCGTAGCGCAAAGCGGCGTTCAATTGCATCGTTTTACTATACAAAAGAAAAATGGCGTGTACAAGAAGGCGGCATGCGTATCGCAGAGGTGCATAAAAAATCTCCGGATACCGCTTTGCCGAACGGGCAACTATGGTATCCGGAGAATGGTGTAAAAATTACAGAAGTTGATTTATCGCTTCGTACGCGGCTTTCGAGTCGTATGGCTTCAGCTTTTCCCGAACCGCATCCGTAAGCGGACGGAATGTGGAAAGATCAACGGGCGCTCGCACCGCATGCGCACAGCCGAGAGCAACGACCGGAACCTCGTCGAGTCCCGCCTGCCTCTCGAGAGATGCCATACTCTCACGAGTCTGGATCGAAACCGCCGTCTTACCCGCGTATGCCGCCGTTGTAAGCAACGTGCTGAACGCCGCGAGCGTCATGTCGGCGCACAGGACAACATCATCAGATGCGAGATTCGGAGCATAGATGACGCGCTCGCCCAGCGTATTGAACATACCTCTCCACATCTCGCCGTACATCTCCTGTGTCCCGGGTATCAGATTCTTCTCGCACTTCGGATGAAGACGCGGAATAAGGCACCAGTTTGCATGTGTGCGCTCCAGGCAGCTGGAGAGAAGCATGATATCGGCCGTTGTATATCCTTCCCCGCCGACAAAAGCAAAAACAGCGCTATATCGTTTCCTTAGTTCGGAGAAAAAATGAAACGCTTCCACTCGCGGCTCCGCATCTGAAATGCCGGAATTCCCGACTGCGCACGCGGGGACGTTGCCGAACCGCTTATGCGCAAGAGCTACTCCGTATTCATCGGGCGTCAGAATGAGCGAGGGCCGTGTCTCTTGAAGTCGCGAAGAACCGCCCCAAAAATCTTCCGCCGCAACGAACGGTATTCCGTAAGCATTCGCGGCGCTAGCGAACTGGTGCTCCAGATTGATCGGAAACCCAGCAGAGACAACCACAAGGTCTGGATTGATACGCTTCAACATCGCCTGCGAATCAAGAGTAAATGGTTCCTCTTTAAAGTTCACCGTCCCTTTGAAATACGGGATTAGGCCCCATTTCTCATACCTGGCTGCGGCAAGACCTTCAACGACGGCGACGACATCGTCACCGCGCCGCAATGCCTGAAGCGCAAGCGGAACCGTTACATTCGCCCCGCCCATGTCTTTGGACACAAACAGTATGCGCGCCACGACGTTCCTCCATTTTTTGTCAGAAAAAAAGGCCAGCTATCTGGCTCTTTTCTATAACATAAATTTCACTATGTCAAGCTTTTCGTAATATCCCAATAGCTTGGAATCACCTCGATGTAATATTCAAGCATGTATAC
>CAZNJQ010000043.1:0-2713 GCA_964573545.1 uncultured Candidatus Saccharibacteria bacterium
ACGCAGGGCTTCTCTCCGGCGTTTCCCAGGACGCGCTCAAAAAGATGTACGTACAGAAAGATTTTCTGCCGTTTGATTCGGCGCGCCGTTTCTCTGCAGTGCTTCTTCGGAAGAATGAAGCGCCCCTTTCCAGGATGGTCATTGTCGGCGCGCCGGAAGTATTTTTCGACGCCATTGCCTCTTTGGGTGATACCGTATCCCGAACTCCCAATAAAGATGACATAGCGGCGCTCCAGGAATTTCAAGACAAAGCAAGCGCACAAGGGCTTCGTCTCGTCGCGGTCGCGTACAAAGATACGCACTGTAAGACGCTTCGGGAAGAACTTACAGATGTCGGGAAACCGCGTCTTGAGAACATTGTCTTTTCCGGGTTTGTCGTGCTTCATGACCCGCTCCGCTCAGGCGTTAAAGATGCTGTTTCCGCCGCTCGCCGTGCGGGCATTCGGGTCGTGATGCTGACGGGCGATCATCAATCGACCGCTCGCGCCGTAGCGGATGCCGTTGGAATTGCCAAACGTACCGAAGAAGCTCTTGTGGGGAGTGATATTGACGCGCTCTCCGACGCGGAACTTTTTGAGCGTCTTAAAACAGTGAACGTGCTCGCCCGCGTGCTTCCGGAGCAGAAATTGCGGATCGCTCGGGTGCTTAAGGCGCACGGAGAAGTCGTTGCCATGACAGGGGATGGCGTCAATGACGCTCCCGCGCTTCGGAGCGCCGACATCGGCGTCTCTTTGGGCTCGGGCACGGATGTCGCAAAAGAGGCCTCGGCACTCGTTCTTTTGGACGACAGCTTTGCCATCATTGTGCACGCAATCGAAGAAGGGCGGCGCATTATCGATAATCTGAAGAAAATCATTTCATATCTTCTGGGCACCGGTTTCAGTGAAATTGTCGTTATTGCGGGAGCGCTTGCGCTCGCATTGCCCTTGCCGCTTCTTCCGGCGCAGATTCTCTGGATAAATATCATTGAAGAAGGGTTTATGAATTTTGCATTTGCGTTTGAGCCCAAGGAGGAAGGCCTTATGCGGAGAGGCCCAAAAGGCGGGGGCAGTGCCGTCCTGACATCGGATGTAAAAAAACTCGTGTTTATCCTTGCGGGCGTGACCGGGGCCATACTCACCGGACTTTATTTTTTCCTCTCGCGGACCGCTTTGCCGGAAGAGGAAATACGGACCATCATGTTCATTGCGCTTGCCGTTGATTCAATTTTCTTCGCGTTTTCCCTCAAAAATTTCCGCGAGCCGCTCTGGCGTATCCCGATGTTTTCGAACGGATATCTCATTTTCGCGCTCGGGGTAAGCGTTGCGGCGCTTCTCGCCGCGCTCTATGTGCCGGCGCTCCGCGAACTTCTCTCGCTCACGCCGCCGTCGCGCATAAATACGCTTTTCTTCGTTGGGTTCGGATTTCTTAATCTGTTTATTATTGAGTGCGCAAAATATTTCGTGTTCAGAAGAAATAATAATTTTCCAGGAGCATAATTCGCTATGTTTGTTTTTATAGTATTTTTCGGAGCGTTTGCTGTGTTTTACACGTTTGTATTCACACACCGCAGCTTAGTCGCCCCGAGGGCGTTGTGTTATTATTAACCTACGCAGCATTTTTTATTAGCGACGTAGAGTGAGGATACTGCAAAAACTTGTTTTTGCAGTATCGAGCCGACCTGTCTGCGCAGGCAGGGGAGCTACTATAGGCTAACCGCGCGGCTTGCCGCGCGTATGTAAGAATGAGCCCTGCCTTCGCAGGCAGGGCCCGAGGGACTATATCGCTACTTTAATGCGCTGTGCGGAGTGCATCGCACAGTGATACAGCATGGAGACAGCATCTTTTATTCTCATAATAATCGGACTTTTTCTGGGAATTGCGATTTCCTGGTTTTTCCTGCGGCAGGGCGGCACGAAAAAACCCGATGCGGACGGGATGCTTCTCATTCAGAGGGAAATCCATGACCTTGCGCGTTCGCTTGAGACGAAGATAGGGGAATCGTCAAAGCATATGCATGATTCGATGCGCACACAGCTTGGCGAATCAGGGCGGCTCATTAAAGAGATAACCCAAGAACTCACACAAGTAAAAGACACAGGGAAGCGCGTTGAGGGTTTTGCCGAGCAGCTTCAGAACTTGCAGGACATTCTTAAAAATCCAAAACAGCGGGGCATTCTCGGTGAGTACTATCTCGAGACGCTCCTCAAGAATGTGCTGCCAGCGGGCAGTTACCAGATGCAATATCCCTTTACGGACGGTACCATCGTTGATGCCGTCGTTTTTGTGAAGGATAAGGTCATCCCAATCGATTCCAAGTTCTCGCTCGAGAATTACAACAAGCTCGCCGAGGAGCGTGACCCGGTCGAGCGCGAGCGGCTTGAGAAGGCATTCAAGCAGGACCTCAAGAACCGTATCGACGAGACGGCAAAGTATGTGAAGCCGGCGGAGAACACGATGGACTTCGCGTTCATGTTCATTCCGCACGAGGCGATTTACTACGACCTTCTCGTCTCCCAGGTTGGCGCGGTGAAGGTGAATACGCGCGACCTCATCGAGTACGCGTTCCGCGACAAGAAAGTGGTCATCGTCTCGCCGACGTCGTTCCTCGCATACCTCCAGACGGTCCTCCAGGGCCTGAAGGCGCTCCAGATTGAGGAAAAGGTGGTTGACGTCATCAAGCGTGTCGGCGAACTCGATAGGCACCTCATCGCGTACAAGGATTACCACCTCA
>CAZNJQ010000044.1:0-2703 GCA_964573545.1 uncultured Candidatus Saccharibacteria bacterium
TTTGGATTGTTTGAATATGCCATATGAACCACCTTAACCGCAGGGGTGGTTCCAATCTATTGAACCATTACGTCAGCTTGACAAAATATTATTTTTATATTACCATAGAATGGAATCTGGTTCCACAACAACATAGGAGACGCCTCCAATGAGAACTCTGTTCTCGGTCGCTTTCGCAGTCATGTTCGCCGTCTTGGCAACCGTCACGAGCACTCCGGCTTCGGCCGAGGAGTGCAAAAAATACGAGTACACGGTACCGGCAGGTGTCAAAATCCTGACCGGCGAGGAAATCAGCGCGGCGCTCACGGGCAACACCGTGGACGCATGGAACAAGGGTCACCGGCTGTACTTCGCCGAGAACGACAAACTCGTTCTCGAGAAGAACAGAATGACGTTTCACGGCACGTGGAAGGTCTGTGGCAACGTCCTCGTCATGACCTTCACGGTCAACAGGTACGACAGGGTAACCGAACGGGTGCTCGCATACGCCGGAGAAAAGAAGCTCGCCTTCTTCGACCTCGACGGCAAGAACGAGGGCGACTGGCCAGTCATCAAGGGCAAGGACTTCTAACAACAACCGACAACGGCCCAACTTCTGAGCCCGCACCGTTCACGAATGTGAATAGCGTGCGGGCTTTTCTTATATGTAAACATCGGGTCGCCCTGCGGCGCATTGAACACGCCGCAGGGCGGTGGTACCATCAACACAATATGGAGGAGAAACTGAAGCACATCATACAAGAAGAAGTCTTCGCAACAAATAAAAAAGAAAAACCCGTTTCCAAAACCGGAGTCGAGCAGGCATGGATGTTTGATTTCAGAAACATAACGCTGAATCCAGCTCATCTGAATCTTATTGCGAAAATTTTTTGGGAAAGATACGGAAGCAAGTACCCGTTTCAAGTATGCGGGCTTGAGGTCGCGGCAATTCCGCTTGTCGCGGCCATCGTCATGAAAAGCGTTGAGAAAGGGAAGCCAGTCAACGGATTCTTCATCAGAAAATCGCGGAAAAAAGACGGGCTTTTAAAAATGGTTGAGGGAACGGCGACTGACGAAAAAATCATCATCATCGACGATATCGTGAACAGCGGCACCTCCGTCATGAAGCAGCTTGCTGTTCTTGACGGGCTCGGGAAATCCGTTTCGGACGTATTCGCTATTTTACGATTCCGAGAATCCGGCTATTATCAATTTCTTAAAGAACGCGGCATCACGCTTACAACACTATTCTCGATTGCCGATTTCGGGCTTCCGTTTAATACAAGAACTGAAAAAAAGTTTTTGGGCGATGTTTTCAAAACGAAGTGGTATTTTAAAAGTGAGAATCCGAACTATTTTTACGTCGTCCCGAAGTCGGCGCCTGCACTTGATGAAAATAAAATATATTTCGGGAGCGACGGCGGGTATTTCTGGGCGCTCAACCAAAATGACGGCACTGTCGTGTGGAAATACAAAGTCGGCATAATGGGAGGCGGAAAAAGCATATTCTCCTCCCCCACAGTCTACGGCGATACGGTGTATTTTGGCGCATATGACGGCAATGTCTACGCGCTTGACGCACAAACGGGAAAACGAAAATGGGTATTTATGGAGGCCGATTGGGTGGGCTCCTCTCCTGCCATTGCTCCTGATTTAGGGCTTCTATTTATCGGGTTAGAATTTGGTTTATGGGGTAAAAAAGGCGGCATTGCGGCGCTTGATTTAAAAACAGGAGAGAAAAAATGGGAACATGTAACGCCGGATCTTACGCATTGCTCGCCCGCTTATTCAAAATCAAAAGGCGTTGTAGTAATTGGAAGTAACGATTCATGCGCATATCTGTACAATGCGCGAAACGGAAAACTTCTATGGAAACTGCAGACACAGGGAGAAATTAAAGCGTCGCTGGTGTTTGATGAAAAAAGAAATACTGTCATATTTGGCTCACTTGACGGCACGCTCTATGTTGTTGACATAAAAACTGGAGAACCTATTTTCACATATAAGGCAGAGTTCGGCATCTACTCAACCCCCGTGATACACAAAGACGCCGTATATTTTTCCTCGTTTGACAAAAAACTATACAGCGTAAATCTCAATACACAAAAACTGAATTGGGCATTCAACACAAACGGAAGAATATTCGCATCCCCTGTGATAGTTGATGACAAGGTATATATCGGCTCAAACGATGGCCGCATATATGAAGTAGGCGCTAAAACAGGCGAGATGACCGGATATTTCCAGGCGACAGAACGCATCACGAACAAAATTGCTTATAACGAAAAAACCAAGAAATTTTTCTTGCCAACATTCGCCAATGAGATATACTGCTTAACGAGAAAAGAAATGCTTGCGTAGGTGGTTGGGCGCAATACTCGCCCAAACCTCCCCGTAGTTTAATGGATAAAACGGAAGATTGCGGATCTTCTGATCGAGGTTCGATTCCTCGCGGGGGGACACGATAGCGAACGTCTGAATAAAATAAAAGGGGGTCGCGTGGGCGATTTCTTGTACGCTTTGATTTTCCTCCTAAGTCTAGGAACCTGCAGTTGGCGCCCCTTTAGGCTACTAAGCGACATACCTTGGAAAGCCAGGGGGTTTTTGCTATGTGCCACATGGGTCATCTTTGCACGGAGTGGTTCTAAGTTATTGAACCATTACGGTTGTCGTAATCTAACCAATAGCTTGGAATCAGTTTGTGATTAATTGTACCGGAGTGCG
>CAZNJQ010000045.1:0-2699 GCA_964573545.1 uncultured Candidatus Saccharibacteria bacterium
GAAATCGCATCGGCAACCTGCACGATAACCGATTCAACCGTCTCATACGGATATTCTTCGTGGTGCGACTGCATCGCTTGTATGACCGGCTTCGGCACACCGAATTTCTCGAGTATCCTCCTTCCTATCTGCACATGGGTTCCTTGCACTTCATGGTCGACTGCTTTGCCGATATCGTGAAGAAGGGCCCCCGCGCGTGCGACGGCGACATCCGCCTTAAGCTCTCCCGCCATCATGCCGGCAATGTGCGCCATCTCAATTGAGTGCTGCAAAACATTCTGCCCATAACTCGTCCTGAAGTAGAGACGGCCTAAAATAGCGATAAGGCGCGGATCGAGATTGTATACGTTGCATTCGTATGCCGCCTGCTCCCCTTTCTCTTTGATTATCTTACTGATCTCTTCCTTTGCTTTTGCGACGAGTTCTTCAATGCGAGACGGCTGGATGCGTCCGTCCATGATGAGATTCTCAAGCGCGACACGGGCGATCTGCCGGCGCACCGGATCGAATGCGGATATGGTAATAAGCCCGGGCGTGTCGTCGACAATAATCTCGACTCCGGCTGCGCGTTCAAACGCGCGGATGTTACGCCCCTCTTTGCCGATAATCCTTCCCTTGACGTCGTCGGAGGGTATCGCGACCGATGTCGCAAGGACATCGGATGCAACGGAGTTTCCAAGCCGGTGAATTGCCGTCGTCAATATCTCCTGCGCCCGCTTATCGAGCCGCTCGGAACCCATAACTTCAAGCTTCTGGAGTCGGACCGCGATATCTTCTTCGTGGTCACGCTCCGCGATGGCGAGCAGTTCCTTTTTCGCATCATCGGCAGAAAGCCCCGCCGCCCGCTCGATTTCTTTCTTTTTTTCCGCTTCAAGCGCGAGCGTATGTTCTTTTATCGCCCGAACTTCCTCGATTTTCTTCTTCATACCCTCTGCCTCCTTGTCTATGTCGAGCTGCCGCTTGTCGAGCAGTTCTTCTTTTTTAATGAGGCGCTCTTCGGTTTTTTTGTACTCGTTTTCTTTCTCCTTTTCAAGTTTTTTGAATTCTGTGCGGATGGCTGCGGCTTCTCCTTCAGCTACATCGACAACTTTCTTCGCTTCTTCTTTCGCCTGGAGCTCCATCTGGCGGATACGCAGCTCCATGGAACCCTTTTGCCCCAATGAAATTATCCATCGCAGGAAGTAACCGGAAAGAAGCCCGGCAAGCCCCGCGGTTCCGATGAATAATAGTGTGATGTATATGCTCATATGCGGTTATTCCGCATCTGAACATGAGCGCACGAGATCGAGAGAAAAATCTAGCGCTGGCTCGCAGCACGAACAAAAGACGTGCTCGATGGAGCGCGATGTACGAAGGAAAACGCCGGGCGCGCGTGCACTTCAGGCGTGAGGATTCGTATGAAGAAATTAATCAACAAAGATACTGCGGCCTTCATGCTCAAAACGGAATAGTATTGGTCAAAATTAATAAGTGAATAACTTTAACATAGCATGGGGGCTGCTTTTTGTCTACGACGCCCGCATTCCGGACGCTTCGCCACACTGCATACTTTATGGAGCCGTACCGTATCGCCAATTGAGAGTTCCATAATCGAGATGCGGCGGCATAGCGGTGCCAGTTTTGAAAAAGTTCCTGAAGTCGTTCAGGTCGTTCGTGGACGGCCGGATTTTGTAAATCGCGGTGAAGAGGCGCTCGCCTGAAACAGGATTTGAGATGGTGTCGTTCTGTTGGAGGCTCGGAGAATTGGAGAGCGAATGCCCGTTTACGATAGTGGAACTTGCCACAGTGCCGCGATAGAGATCTCCGTACCAATCACCCGAGGATGCGGTGTAGATGTAATAGCACTGTCCGGATGTCGGCGTGTAGTAGCCGCCCTCAGAGAATGTTGAAGTATACGGCGGGCAATAGTAACCGATAGACATCGTGGACACGCTGTTTTGGGAGCGTGGAGTAGCTTTGAGCGCGCCGCCGTTCGCGTCCGTGCCATTCTTTGTGTAGGTATTATTAGCACTCCAGTTTGACGAAAGCGTGCCGGTTGCGGTTGCTGAGATGCGCTCCATGGAAGTTGGCTGGCTTCCCGAACCTCCCGCGCACCAACCGGAACAAGTCGCGAGCGCGGGGGTCTCGTCGAGAGTCGAGGTCGCCGTGCCGCCCATGGTATGGAGGAGCCGAAGCGCTTCCCCGTCATTCCCTAATCCTGAGCCGCCTCCAGTGCCACTGAAGGCAATCACGAGGTCTTCAGAAACGGAGGTCGTAGTCGAGGCGGTGCGTTCGATAAGGTAATAGCCGCCGGAGGCAAGCGTTCCGGAGAGCGCGAAGGACGGCGTGCCGTCAAGGGCGGCGAGCGTAATATTCGAGAGTGTTAGCGTGTAGGAAGAAGGATTGTAGAGCTCGAGCCATTCGTCCGTGGCAGAAGCCTCTGTTCCCGCCCAGGCGATTTCGTTCACGACGAGAGGGCGAGTGACGACGGTAAGCGATTGCGCTGAAGAGGTTGCGCCGTTACCCACAGTATCGTACGCGGCAACCTGTAGTGATGAAGTGCCCGCCGCCACAGTGACAGTTCCCGATGTGCTCGTCGTCGTCGCGGTTACGGCACCGTCTTTAATGAGAGAATAATATGCGACGTCGCTTGATGTTGATGTCCATGAAAGATGCGCTCCCGTGTCGCCTGCGAGACAGGTGCTTGCAGCGAGCGAGTA
>CAZNJQ010000046.1:0-2508 GCA_964573545.1 uncultured Candidatus Saccharibacteria bacterium
TTTGAAGCGTACCTCGTCGGCGGGTGCACGCGCGATCTTTTTATGGGCAGAAAACCGAAAGATTGGGATATAACAACGAACGCAAAACCGGAAGAAATCCAGAAGCTCTTCGAGGAAACGTTTTATGAGAACGATTACGGAACTGTGGGGATCGTCACTGATACAAACGATGCGACACTCAAAGTTGTCGAGGTGACGCCGTACCGCATTGAATCCGCGTACGCCGATAAAAGAAGGCCTGATGCAGTTGTGTGGAGCAATAAACTCGAAGACGACCTGAAGCGCCGCGATTTCACGATAAATGCAATCGCGTATGACCCTTTAACGCATGACATTTTTGACCTTTTCCGAGGGCAGCAGGACTTGAAAGACAATATTATCCGCGCGGTCGGCAATCCCGACGAACGTTTCAGTGAGGATGCGCTTCGGATAATGCGCGCTGTGCGGCTCTCGTCGGAGCTTGGCTTTTTCATAGAGACGGAAACTTCAGATGCTATCAAAAAACATGCCTCCGGATTGAAAGAGATAGCGATGGAGCGAATCCGCGAAGAATTTTCGCGCATTATCATGTCCGAGAACGCCATGGCGGGCATCGTATCACTTCACGAACACGGGATTCTCCACCACATTGCCCCCGAAATCGAAGACGGCATCGGCGTTGAGCAGAACGGTGACCATATTTACGATGTCTGGGAACACAATCTTCGCGCGCTTCAGCACGCCGCAGAGAGGGGGTGGCCGCTCCATGTCCGCCTCGCCGCGCTTTTTCACGACGTATCAAAACCGGAGACACGACAGTGGTCAAAAGAAAAAGACGATTGGACGTTTTACGGGCACGACGTCGTGGGAGGAAAAAAGGCCGAGCAGGTACTGAAGCGGCTCACGTACGGGAACGACATGGTTGAGACGGTGAAAAAACTCGTGCGTTGGCATCTCTTCTTCTCCGATATTGATAAAATAAAGCTTTCCGCCGTGCGGAGGCTTGTGAGAAATGTGGGGCCCGATAATGTCTGGGACCTTATGAAAGTGCGTGCGTGCGACAGAATCGGCATGGGACGGCCAAAAGAAAAACCGTACCGCCTCCGGAAATACGAGTCCATGATAGAAGAAGCGGCGCGCGCGCCGGTCTCCGTCGGCATGCTTAAAATCGACGGGAGCGACATCATGAAACTCACCAGCGAGAAGCCAGGGCCGCGCCTCGGATGGATACTGCATGCACTCCTTGAAGATGTGCTCGACGAACCAGAGCGAAATACCCGCGACCATCTTGAGCGGAGGACAAAGGAGCTTGTCGCGCTCTCCGACCAAGAACTTCAGAAATTCGGCGAGGCAGGAAAAAAGAAGAAAGAGCTCGAAGAAGAGCAGGAGGTTTTAAAGATCAGAAAGAGACATTACGTAAAATAGGATACGAAATAAAGGTTCCTCGATTGAACCTGCGTTTCGTCTTCACTCGGACGAAATAAAAACCCCGTTCCGGTAAAACCGAAACGGGGGCGAGCGAGTGCTACTACACTCACTCGAAATATTGCGCAGAGCCGAGCGGATATGCGCGGAAGTTATTCCAGAACTTCCGGGCGCTCGCTTTCGCTCTCGCGACCTTTTCCTTTTTTTCATCGTCGCTCTTCCACGTATTGGGAGCGGCGAAGAGATTGCTATAGAGACCCTCGAGAACTTCGATGGGGTTCACGGAATCGAGTTGCTCCAGGAGTTTCTTCCGGTACTCCTCGACTTCATACCCTTTCTCGACGCTCTCGCGAGCCTCATCGGTACGGGCAAGCTTCTCGAAGAAAGCGACATCGCGGGGAATCATGACAGTGCCCCGAAGATATTCCGAAAGAGCATTCTTGAGACACGGAAGCGAGGACAGCACGATTGCGACGTGTTGCGGATACCACGCGCTCTCGGGAGAAAGAACTTCCGAGAACACGTCGCACCAACGCGGGTGCTTTGCGTCGTTGTCGTCGGTTTCACGAAGTTCGACGTCGCCCGCGTGCGCAAACACGCAGAACTCAACCGTGTGACGCTGCCCCATTTCCGTGTCAGTCTTTGCGTTCCGGAACGGGGAGTTTTCTTTTGTGATCCTGCAGAGCGGGTACATGTTCTCCTCTGAGACCACGGCGCCCGCTTCCTCAAAAGATTCCTGCACCGCCGCGACGATGTATTCCTCGACGCCGCCGGCTTCCTTTCCGTAATCCTTGAGAAGTCCGCCAGGAGTTGCGACACGAGGCGAAGGGTACTTTCCCTGCCACTTTCTCGTGTCGCCATCGATGACGCCGACAATTTTAAGCGAACCACCCTCGACCTTAAAGAGGAGCGCGGTCGCCCGTCCGTTTGCGAACGGCGCAATGTCGCGCGCCGAATGAACATGTAAAAGCTCGTCTTTCCCGGTGGCTCCGGTCTCTGCACGCACGTCGGGCATGGCGCCCTCCTTATGTTTCAAGTTGCACGAAGACCGTTTTGGTCTGGCTGCATTATAACAACAAAACGAATGAAATGTCAAATCTTGCC
>CAZNJQ010000047.1:0-2507 GCA_964573545.1 uncultured Candidatus Saccharibacteria bacterium
GTCGAGCACACTTCGCCGAACCCGAATAAGGCGATGCACCTGGGGCACTTGCGCAATAACTTGATCGGCATGAGCCTTGTGCGGTTATTGTCATGGAGCGGTGCAGTCGTCACCTCGGATGCCGTCGATAATAATCGAGGGATTGCTATTGCGAAACTTATGTGGGGCTTTCTTGAACACATGAGAAAGAGTCCTGCGGTCCCTATTGATATCGGATACTGGGCATCAAACCAAGACCAATGGTACACGCCCGAAGAGAAAGGAGTTTTGCCGGATATCTTCGTAACGCACTGCTATGTGTCGGGGGAATCAAGCTTCGAAAAAGACAAACACACCGAGGAGCGCGTGCGGGATTTGGTCGTGTTGTGGGAGCAGGGTGACTCGGACGTGCGGAAACTGTGGTCGCACGTTCTCTCGTACGCATATGAGGGCATGGAGCGGACGCTCTCGCGGCTCGGTAATCACTGGGACAAAGTGTGGCACGAGCACGAGCATTACCAGAGGGGAAAAAGATATGTCGAGGAAGGTTTAGAAAAAGGTATTTTTAAAAAACTTGAAGACGGCGCGGTGCTCACGGACCTCGTGCGCTATGGCTTACCGGATACAATTCTCCTTAAAAAAGACGGCACATCGCTGTATATTACACAGGATATCGCTCTTACGGCATTGAAAAAAAGCCACTACGGGGCCGATAAGCTTGTCTGGGTTATCGGTCCCGAGCAATCCCTCGCGATGAAGCAGTTGTTCGCCGTGTGCGAACAATTGGGTATCGGCGCGCTCCGTGATTTTACACATGTGGCGTACGGATACGTGGGGCTGAAAGACAAGGACGGCGGTTTCAAAAAGATGTCTTCCAGGGCGGGGACTGTCGTTTTGATAGACGATGTTATCGATGACGTCAAAAACAAGATCATGGAAAGGCTTGCCGCAGAGCATGACGGCGCCGGAAGCGCGAATTTGAGAAATCTCTCCGAGAAGATGGCTTTGGCTGCCGTGAAATTCAGCGTTCTTAAACCTGATAGAACGCAGGACATTGTTTTTGACGCAGAACAGTCGATAGAGACTGCGGGGGATTCGGGAATATATGTTTTGTACACGTATGTGCGCACGCAATCCATTCTCCGCAAGAAACAAAGGACGGGAACATCGTGGAATGAACAGACCATAGGGCATGAAGGCGATGTGTTGAGGCAGCTTCTGTATTTTCCGGAGGCGGTGAAGAGGGCGCGGGAGGATTTTTCCGTGCATCACATTGCCCACTATCTTCTTGATATTTGTTCAGCATTCAATTCGTGGTACGGAAAGGAAGTTGTTTTGGACGGCTCGGAGCGGGAAGACTACAAGCTGGCGATTACGGAGTCGGTCGGCAGTACTATCCGAAACGGGCTCTCAATCCTTGGGATTGAGACCGTGGAGAAGATTTAAACCGGAACGATGCTAGCCAATTAAAAACTCCGGATAAAACCGGAGTAAAGTTTTTCTCATTCTATGGTTTGCTTACCCGCCGCTTCCAAGAAAAGCTTCCTGACTTCTGCCATTGACGGCAAGGGAGTGGCGCTTGAAGCCTCAAGCGAGAACGGACCGGAGAAAACATTCCCGTATTTTTCCCTCGGCGCTTTCTTTCTGATGTCGCGCTTCATGAGCCGCGTGTCATCTGAGACGAGTGTTTTATAGACATCTTCGCCGCATATTTCCGACGTCTCTTCGAATCCGCAGACTAAACACATTCGATTTCCGCAAAATGCGTCGTCGTGGTCCATCCCCGTCGAGCCTGCATAGCCGTCAAAACTCACGACGAATTGATGCGCACAGGTTTTTTGGAGCAGCTCCAACACGGCCCATGCCCTTTCTTCGACGATGGGGGCATCTTTTTTTGTGGTGTCCGGCGAGAGAACTTTTTCCCTTAAGTTCGTAAATTGTACCCGTAATCCGCGGACCTGCGCGGATAGGGGCGTCCACACAAGCCTGTCTTCCTGGAGCGCCAGAACTCTCGATTTCTCCTGTTGCAATGCCTCTTCTAGCCGCATCCGCCGCGTCGTGATGACCTGCTCCTCTCCGCGTACCACCTCGAGCTCCTCTTCCAATCGGCGTATATTTCCAAGATGTTGATCAAGGCTGTATAGATCCTTACTGCGTATTTCTGATGCGTGCGGCATCGAAATCCCTCGATTTTTTTGTGTCTCACGGCACTATATCACATCGGATGCGCGAAGGACAAGATATGCGATAGTCCTTCTTGTCTTGCCCCCGGTAGATGTTTAATATGTTGGATAACCTATGTTATGATGCAGGGGATAGATGGGCGGTTAGCTCAGTTTGCCCCGCCGTGGGCGGGGTGAAGTACCCGCCCGAACGACCGAAGTCATTCGGTCGGGCGGGGAGCATTCGTTTGATGCCTCGTTAGATGTCAAAATATGGGCGGTTAGCTCAGTTGGTAGAGCATTCGCTTGACGTGCGAAGGGTCAGAGGTTCGAGTCCTCTACCGCCCACAAAACAAAAGAAACGCA
>CAZNJQ010000048.1:0-2233 GCA_964573545.1 uncultured Candidatus Saccharibacteria bacterium
GAACCCATCAACGTTTCCCGCGGCGGTCCGCGCTTGCTGGACGCGTGCCGTGACACCATTGGTCGCTGGCTCGACGCGTACTACGGCTGGCCTGGCAGCTGGTGGCATCGTGACTACGGGTTCGCGTTCGCCGTGTCGCCAACCTGAACGAAACAGTCCGGCGGGTCAGTTATCAATAGAGAACACCAGCTTTCTTAACTTAGCCCCGCTCCGATTCGCCATCAAGGTGAATCGGGGAGGGGCTATATTTTTTGAATTGACACTCTCTCATAACACTGTAATATGAATACATAATTCAAAATTCAAATATCTATGGCAGTGGATGAGAAGACATATTTAAGCCGCGAAAAACTTGAAGAGCTCAAACAGGAGCTCGAATTTTTAAAGACAGAGAAACGAAAAGAAGTCGCTGAAAGTCTCGAATATGCGCGTTCCCTAGGGGATCTTTCCGAGAATGCGGAGTACCAAGAAGCGGGTAAATTACAGGCTGAAGTTGAGGACCGTATCGCTGCAATCGAGAGCATGCTCCGGCGGGCAGTGATAGTTTCCGATTATAAAGGCAAGACAGTACACATAGGCTCAACAATTGTCGTGAAAAAAGAAGGCGACCATGAAGAGAGGACATATCACATCGTCGGTTCTGAAGAGGCAAACATGGCAGAAAGGAAGATATCGAATAAGTCTCCGCTTGGAGAAGCGCTCCTGGGGAAAGAAAAAGGAGATATATTCTCGTTCAAAACGCCGAACGGCGAAGTGACGTATAAGATAATCAAGATTGAGTAGAGCACGTTAGAAATTTGAAAGTCATTAAGCGTTCTGTGTGTCGGACCTCGCAGCTTTAGCCTTTTTAGCTTTGTGAACTTTAAACTTTTTCTATGGCATCACTGGAAGAAATCAGAAACGAACGGCTTAAAAAATTGGAACTTCTCAAGGGGCGAGGGGTTGATCCGTATCCCATAACGTCACGGCGCGATTTCGCCCTCTCCACAGTCGAGAGGAATTTTACAAAGCTTTCAAAAAAGAAAAAGCCGCTCTTTTTGGTGGGGCGCGTGATCGCCCGGAGGGGTCAGGGCGCGCTTATATTTTTTGATTTTACGGATGGCACGGGGGCGTTCCAAGGACTCGCAAAAAAGGGCGATATGCTCGAGGACGATTTCCGCCTCTTTGACGATACGGTGGACATCGGAGATTTTGTAGAAGTGAAGGGGACACTTTTCACCACCAAAAAAGGGGAGCGGACAATCGCCGTATCAGCGTGGCGGATGCTTGCCAAATCGCTTCGTCCGCTTCCCGAGAAATGGCACGGACTCCAGAATATAGAAGAACGGTTCAGGCGTCGGTACCTTGACCTTATCGCGTCTTCGCAATCACGGGACCGATTTCTTGCGCGAAGTCGGATCATCTCCTCACTCCGGCATATCCTCGACGATGAGGGATATCTTGAAGTTGAGACCCCGACTCTGCAGCCGCAGTATGGGGGAGCATCCGCGGAACCGTTCATGACACATCACAACGCGCTTGATGCGGACCTTTTCCTTCGGATTTCCGACGAGCTCTATCTCAAACGGCTTCTTGTCGGCGGTTTTCCGAAAGTTTACGAAATATATAAAGCGTTCAGGAACGAGGGCATCGACATGACGCACTATCCGGAATTCACGATGATCGAATTCTACGAAAGTTTTACGGATGCCTCATATCAGATGGAACATGTGGAGAAGATATTAAAGCGAATTGCGAAAGAAGTGCTTGGTACGATGTCGTGCGTCTACGGCGGAGAGAAGATAGATTTCGGGAAATCCTTCAAACGGATTACGTTTGGAGATGTTCTGAGGCGGTACGCGCTCATCATGGGCGGAGATACTCTCGAGCGCGGCGCGCTCGTCTTGAAGGCGAGACAACTGGGAGTCGAAGTAAAGGAAAGCGACAGCTCTGTGAAGATACTTGATAATATCTTTAAGAAAGCATGCCGCCCCAAAATCATACAGCCGACGTTCATCACGGATTATCCCGTTGAATATCTGCCGCTGGCGAAAAAGAAGACTGACGCGATTGCAGATGCATTCCAGTGCGTGGCCGGCGGAATTGAACTTGCGAAGGGTTTCTCGGAACTGAATGATCCAATCGACCAGCGCGAGCGATTTCTTCGCGAGGAGACATACGGCGCAAAAGGTGATACTGAGGCGCAGAAACTCGATGAAGACTTTATCGAGGCGATGGAATATGGCATGCCGCC